>JBGPGG010000020.1:0-33835 GCA_041483715.1 Thermoanaerobaculia bacterium | reverse complement strand
GGTGCGGCAGGTACTCACTGTCGGGCCCGTAGAATCCGAACTGGAGGATCTTCATCCCGGGAAATCCCAGCGCGTCGAGCAGCTCCCGGACTTCCTCGGTAATCACGCCGAGGTCCTCGGCGAGGATGGGCAGCGCGCCGAGCGCCTCACGCGCGGCGTCGAAGAGGGCCCGCCCCGGCCCCGGCACCCAGCGGCCGCCGAGCGCCGTCTGATCCACCGCCGGCACGGACCAGTACGCGGCGAACGCGCGGAAGTGGTCGATCCGAAGAAGGTCGCAGGTCGTGAGGCACGACCGGATGCGCGCGATCCACCAGGCGTAGTTCTCATCCTCGAGCACGTCCCAGCGGTAGAGGGGATTGCCCCAGAGCTGGCCGGTCTGGCTGAAGTAGTCGGGAGGCACGCCGGCGACCGCCGTGGGCCGGCCGGTCCCGTCGAGCTGAAAGAGATCCTGGTTCGCCCAGACGTCTGCGCTGTCGTGCGCCGCGTAGATCGGGATGTCGCCCACGACGGCGATGCCGCTTTCCGAGGCCGCGCGCCGCACGCGCTCCCACTGGCGAAAGAAGAGGAACTGGACGTACCGCTCGTACGCCATCTCCCGGCCGAGCGCCTCGTCGGTCGCGGCCAGCGCTTCGGAATCGCGAAACGCGAGGTCCGGTCCCCAGTCCGTCCACGCGCGGCCGGAGAAATACGCCTTCAGCGCCGCAAAGCGACCCCAGTCCGTAAGCCACGCGGCCTGCTCCGGGGCGCGCAGGAAGACCGAGAGATCCTCCCGCAGGGCCGGAGTGGCGAGATGCTCGAATTGCTCCCACGAAAGACGAAGGAGGCGTTGCTTCCAATCGCGCACGGTCGCAAAGTCCACGCGGCGGTGAGGAAACTGCGGCGCATCCTCCAACGCTTCGCGGTTGAGAAGGCCCTCTTCCACGAGCCGCTCGGGAGAAATGAGAAGCGGGTTTCCGGCAAACGCCGACGAGCTCGTGTAGGGAGAGCTCCCGCCCCCCGTGGGCCCGAGCGGCAGCACCTGCCAGAGAGTCTGCCCCCCCGCCGCCGCCCAGTCGAGAAAGCGATCGACCGACGGACCGAGGTCGCCGATGCCGAAGGGGCCCGGCAGGGACGTCGGGTGAAGAAGAATTCCCGCTGCGCGGGAGTCTGTGGTCGGTCGTCGGTGGTCGGTAGGGCCCTTCACGAACTACAGACTACTAACTACCGACTACCGCCTGGTATCTCCTCGCTTCCCGGCTCCTCGAGCCCCACCACACCATCATCCCCGTCTCGTTCGGGTGCGCGAGACCGGTGTGCCAGGGGCGGACGCGCAGCGTGTAGCCGAGGGACGCGCCGGAGGGTTTGCGGTGGGAGGCCCGGAAGACGCCGACCTCGCCATCGCGTCCGGCCGGCTCGAACCGGAGCACCGTGCCGGACTCGAGCGTTCCGTCCGCTTCGACCTGCCCCTCGAAGAGCTCGACCGAGACATCCGCCGCGTCGAGGGCGCCGAGCCGCACGCGCGCCACGACGTCGAACGCGGCGGCGGGCGGAAGGGTTGCCGGGTCCGGGTCGATGTCGACGCCCTCGAACCCCACCCCCGGCCAGGCCGCGCGGACGCGTTCCTTCCACGCAACGAGGAGCTTCAAAGGCTGGCGGTCGTTGCCCTTGAGCGCCCTGCGATGGAAAGCGCCGGGCACGTAGCATTCCTCGAGGTACTCCGAGAGCATCCGGTCGGACGAGAACGCGCGCGCCACCTTCGACGCGGCCACGATCATCCGGTCGATCCACCGCTGGGGCAGGCCCGATGCGTCGCGATCGAAGAACATCGGGAGCAGCCGCTTCTCGAGCGCGCCGTAGAGCGCCTGCGCGATCTCTTCGTCCCCCGCGTGGTCCTTCGCCTCGCCGATGACGAAGCCCGCCTCGTCGTGCGGCGCTTCGTCCCACCATCCATCGAGGACGGAAAGGTTGAGCGCGCCGTTCATCGCGGCCTTCATGCCCGAGGTCCCCGAGGCCTCGCGCGGCCGCTCGGGCGTGTTCAGCCACACGTCGCAGCCGGCCACGAGGGTCCGCGCCAGGGCCATGTCGTAGTCGGGCAGGAAGAGGACCCGGCCCTTCAACTCCGGCCGCTCCGCGGCCCGCGCGACTGTCCGGAGAAACTCCTTGCCGGACTCGTCGCGCGGATGGGCCTTTCCGGCGAAGAGGATCTGCACCGGACGGCCGATCTGGTGGAGGAGATACTCGAGCCGCTTCGGCTCCCGGAAGAGCAGGGTCGCGCGCTTGTAGGTCGCGAAGCGGCGCGCGAATCCGATCGTCAGCGCCCGCGGGTCGAGCGCGCGCGACGCCTCCGCGATGTCCTCTTCCCGCGCGCCCTGCCGGCGTTTCTCCTCGACGAGTTTCTCGCGGCACGCCGTCACCAGGCGCGCCCGCAGCGCTTCGTGCGCCCGCCAGAGCTCCCCCCGATCCACGTCCTCGGGGCGCTCGAGCACGCCCGTCGCCGCGATCTCCGGCGCCGTCCAGGTCGGGGCGTGGACGCCGTTGGTGATCGGCCGGATCGGGACTTCCGAGAGCGGCAGGTCCGGCATCATGCCCCGCCAGAGCTTGCGCGAGACGCCGGCGTGCAGGCGCGACACGGCGTTCTGGTGGGTCGACAGCCGCATGGCGAGGACGGCCATCGAGAAGAGCTCGCGCGACTGGTCACCCACCTCGCGCCCGAGCTCGAACAGCTCGTCGAACGTGATGCCGAGCTCGTTGACGTACCCTCCGAAGTACTTCCAGAGCAGCTCCGGCCCGAAGACGTCGATGCCCGCAGGCACGGGCGTGTGGGTCGTGAAGATGTTGCCGGTCGTCGCGACCTCGCGCGCCTCGGCGAACGAGAGGTGCTCCTCCTGCACGAGGCGGCGGATCCTCTCGAGTGAGACGAAGGCGGCGTGGCCCTCGTTGATGTGCCGGATCGTCGTGCGGATGCCGAGCTTACCGAGGGCGCGCAGGCCGCCGATCCCGAGGACGATCTCCTGCTGGAGCCGCGTCTCGAAGCCGCCCCCGTAGAGGCGCGCGGTGATCTCGCGGTCAGTCGCCTCGTTTTCCGGCAGGTTCGTGTCGAGCAGCAGCAGGGGCACGCGCCCGACCCTGGCGATGCGGATCAGCAGGTGCACGGTCCGCCCGGCGAGGTCCACCGTCACAACGGGAGGGCTCCCGTCCGGAGTCTCGGCGATCGAGAGCGGCAGCTCGTCCGGCTCGAGGACCGGGTACGCCTCGTTCTGCATGCCGTCGTCGTTGACGACCTGGCGGAAGTACCCCTCGCGGTAGAAAAGCCCCACGCCCGTCAGGGGCACGCCGAGGTCGCTCGCGGACTTCAGATGGTCGCCCGCGAGGACCCCGAGCCCGCCCGCGTAGATCGGCAGGACTTCGGTCAGCCCGAACTCCGCCGAGAAGTAGGCGATCCGCTCCCCGCGGGCCACGAGCTCCCGGGCCGCCGGGTGCTTCGGCTCGGCCAGATCCTCCTCGGTCAGCTGCCGGACCTTCGCAAGGAGCTCTGCCTGGTAGGTGGGGTCCTCCGCGGCACGCCGGAGCCTCTCGGCCGGCACCTCCCGGAAGAGCTTCACCGGGTTTCCGCCCGCCCGCCGCCAGGCCTCCGGATCCAGGAGCTCGAAGAGCGAGCGGACGTCCGACCGCCACGTCCATCGGAGATCGTAGGAAAGGGCGAAGAGAGGAAGGAGCTTCTCGGGAACGCCAGAAACCCGGAAGGCTTTTTCGAGAACGGGTGTCAACTCGATATGCAGTGTAGCAGACTGCCCGGGTCCGCTAACCCTTGTAGTTTCAGGAACCTGGGGGCACTTGCGCCGGGTCGCCGTCGCTCACTTTGACCGAGAGCTTCTCGCCGAGGGCGAGGAACCGCTCGACCCAACGGCGGGCGTCCTCGAAACCCCCCTCCGCTTCCCGCCGCCTGCCCGGCAGGAACTGGCGCAAAAGCCGGTAATAGGTGTTCTGCACCTTCCAGAAATCCACCTCGAAGGGTAGCTGGCGCGCCAGATCCACGACCGCTTCCAGCTCCTCGAGCTTTGCGAGGTCGGACGGGCTGCCGCGCAGCCCCTCGGCCAGCCGTTCCACCGTGTGCTCGACGGCCAGTCCCAGCCCGTCCTCGTGGAGCGTGACGCCGACGTTCCGGGCCTCGTCGACGATCGCGGAGAGCCGCGCGACGTCGAGCTCGTCGGCCTCGGCCTCGAGCTCCGCGCGCAGGCTCGTGTTGAGCGCCAGCTCCGCGGCCATCCGGAACCCGCGCGGCTGCGCGATGGCGTTGCTCGAAAGAAAGCGCATGAGCGGGGCGTTCTGCTCGTAGATCTGCCGGTACACCGCATCCGCCTCGCGCAGGACCGAACGGAGGATGAGGCCGAGGACGTGCCGCCGCTCGTCGCGGAAGAGAAGCCGCAGCGCGTAGACACCCGACCCGAAGCTGCGATCGATGAGGCGCAGGCTCTCGGTGAGATCGGCCCTGCGGAAGAGCTCGTCGGCAGAAGCCACGAGCTTTTCGTGGGCCTCCTGGCCGGGAAACCGCACGGCGCCGCCGGAGAGGTTGTGGTCCCCGAGGTGCAGCACCCCGTACGCCACTTCCTCGGACTCCCCCGTCACTTCCGACGTCACCCGCGCGCTGCCGAGGACGAGGCGGGCGCGGCCGCTCGTGAGGACCCGGTGGTTCTCGCGGCGCACTCCGTAGCAGTAGACATTCGCGTTCTCGCCCTCCGTGAAGAGCGAGCTGACCCCGTAGTGGGCGCCGACCCGCTCGAGCGAGACCATCGCGGGGCGCACCGACTCCTCGTAGATCTTCCGCCCGTCGCCCGCCTCGGGGTCGTTCGACTTCGCCTTTTCCAGAAGATCCAGGAATCGCTCCTCGAAGCCGACCCCGAAGAGCTCCCCCGAGAGCTGCAACACCCTCCCGGCGTACTGGATGATCTGGCGCGCTTCGATCCCGCCCACGTCGTCGAAAAACCAGCCGCAGCTGGTGTACATGAGCTGGGCGTGCCGCTGGAGCTCGAGCAGTTTCAAAGCCGCGATCCGTTCCGGCTCCGCGAGCTCCCGCCCCGCGTGCGTCTCGAGGAATCGCCGCGCCGTCTCCGGCGCGCGGTCGAGGACCACACGGACGTAGTCCTCGAGCGCCTGCCAGGGGTCCGGGAAGAGCGCGCCCGCCTTCTCTTCCCACAGCGGCGCGAGGGTGTCGCGCAGGGCGTCGAGCGCCTCGCGCAGGGGCGCGCGCCAGGACTGCGTCCACCCCGGGTGCAATCCCGACTGGCAGCCGCAGTTGGAACGCCACCGCTCGACGCCGTGGGCGCAGCTCCACGAAGAGTTCTCGAGGATCCGCGCTTCGTGGGTGGGAGGGTGTTTTTCCAGAAACTCGCCGTAGTTGGTCAGCCGCGCGAGGTCCTTCGAGGCGAGCGTGTGGAGCGCGTAGGCGAGCGCCATGTCGCCGTGACGGTGGTGGTGCCCGTAGGTCTCCCCGTCGGTCGCGATGTGCACGAGCTGCGGCCGCGCGGCGTTCTCGGTGAAGCCCCCGGCCAGGCGCTCCGCGAAGCTCTCGCCCGTCGAGAGAAGCCGGTCGAAGGCGACGGCGCGCGAGATGGGGCCATCGTAGAAGAAGACCGCGATCGCGCGCCCCGAAGGCAGCAGCACGCGGTAGGGCATCGTGGGATCGATCCCGCCGGCGGGCGCCTCCTGCCATTGAGCGTCGCCGAGCTTGCGAACGTGGCTCGCCTGGTGGGGCGCGAGGATCGTGAAGGCGATGCCGGCCTCGGACAGCGCCTCGAGCGACGCGAGGTCGACGGCGGTCTCCGGAATCCACATGCCCTCGGGCTCGCGCCCGAAGCGGTGCACGAAATCGCGCACGCCCCACGAAACCTGCGTGCGGCGGTCCCGCGGGCTCGCGAGCGGAAGGATCATGTGGTTATAGGGCTGCGCGAGCGCCGAGCCGTGCCCGGAGAATCGGCGGCCGGTCTCCTCGTCCGCCGCGAGGATGGCGCGGTACACCTCCGGCGCCTTCTCCTCGAGCCAGGAGAGCAGCGTCGGCCCGAAGTTGAAGCTCATCGAGGCGTAGTTGTTCACGATTGCGACGATGCGGTTGTCCCCGTCGAGAATGCGCGCGTCGGCGTTGGGCGCGTAGCATTCGGCCGCGATGCGCTCGTTCCAGTCGTGGTACGGATACGCGGACGGCTGCCCCTCGATCGCCTCCAACCACGGGTTCTCCCGCGGCGGCTGGTAGAAGTGCCCGTGAATGCAGACGTAGCGTTCCATCGGGATGCCGCCCGCCGCTACTTCGCCGCGGGCAGCGGCGGCGAGGGTTCCACTTCCGCGTCCGCCTCGGCCGCGACGACGACGGGCGTCTCCTCGGCCGGCTTCAAGAAGATCGCGCCGAGCGGCGGGAGCGTGAGCGACAGGCTGTGCGTGCGGCCGTGGGCCGGCACGGCGAGCGCCACGGCGCGGCCGCGGTTGCCGACGCCGCTGCCGCCGTACTCGGCGGCGTCGCTGTTCAGGATCTCGACCCAGTCCCCGTCCGCGCCGACTCCGACGAGGTAGGCGTAGCGCGGCACGGGCGTGAAGTTGAAGGCCGCGACGATCGTGTCGCCGGGATCGGGCCCGCGGCGCTCGAACGACACGATGCTGTGATCGGCGTCGTGGCAGTCGATCCAGTCGAAGCCGCGCGGCTCGAAGTCGAGCGCATGGAGCGCGGGCTCGGCGGCGTAGAGGCGATTCAGGTCGCGCACCCACATCTGCACGCCCGCGTGCCTCGGGTACTCGAGCAGGTCCCAGTCGAGGCTCGTGTCGTGGTTCCACTCGTGCCGCTGGCCGATCTCGCCCCCCATGAAGAGGAGCTTCTTGCCGGCCTGCGCCCACATGTAGGCGAAGAGCAGACGCAGGTTGGCGAACTTCTGCCAGTCGTCGCCCGGCATCTTCGAGAGGAGCGACGCCTTCAGGTGCACGACCTCGTCGTGCGAGAGCGGCAGGACGAAGTTCTCGGAGTACTGGTACATCCTGCGGAACGTCAGCTCGGTGTGGTGGAACTTGCGGAACACCGGATCGAGCTTCATGTAGTCGAGCATGTCGTTCATCCAGCCGAGGTCCCACTTCATGTCGAAGCCGAGCCCGCCGACGTAGGTCGGCCGCGAGACCATCGGCCACGAAGTCGACTCCTCGGCGATCATGAGGACGTCCGGGTGCTTCTCACGCACCACGTCGTTCATCCGGCGCAAGAGCGAAATGGCCTCGAGGTTCTCCCATCCGCCGTGCTTGTTCGGGATCCATTCGCCGGCCTTGCGCGAGTAGTCGAGGTGGAGCATCGAGGCGACCGCGTCCACGCGCAGGCCGTCGGCGTGGTACCGGTCGAGCCAGTAGAGGGCCGAGGACAGCAGGAAGCTGCGAATCTCGTTGCGGCCGTAGTTGAAGATGCAGCTCGACCAGTCGGGGTGGTAGCCCTGCCGCCAGTCGGCGTGCTCGTAGAGGTGCGTCCCGTCGAAGTAGACGAGGCCGTGCTCGTCTGACGGAAAGTGCGAGGGCACCCAGTCGAGGATCACGCCGACACCAGCCTGGTGCAGCGTGTCTACGAGGTACATGAAGTCCTGCGGCGTTCCGAACCGGCTCGTCGGCGCGAAGTAGCCCGTGCTCTGGTAGCCCCAGGACCCGGTGAACGGGTGCTCCATGACGGGCAGGAGCTCGACGTGCGTGAAGTGCATCTGGCGCGCGTAATGGGCGAGCGCCCCCGCCGCCTCGCGGTAGGTCAGGGACCGGTTGCCCTCCTCGGGGACGCGGCGCCAGGACCCGAGGTGCACCTCGTAGATGGAGATCGGCGCCGAGGGCTCGTGCTTCTGCGCGCGCCCCGCGGCCCACTTGTCGTCCCGCCACCGGTACTCGAGGTCCCAGACGACCGAGCCCGTGCGCGGCGGCGTCTCGTGCCGCACCGCAAAGGGGTCCGCCTTGTCGACGCGGTACCCGGCCAGGCGCGAGACGATGTGGTACTTGTACACCGACCCGCGCTCGACTCCCGGCAGAAAGCCCTCCCAGACGCCCGACTGCTCGATCTCCCGCAGGGGATGCGCGCCCTCTTTCCATCCGTTGAAGTCGCCCCCGATGACCGAGACCGCGGCGGCATTCGGGGCGAACACCGCGAACGAGGCCCCCGCCACGCCATCCAACGTCCGCGGGTGCGATCCGAGCCGCTCCCAGAGCCGCGCGTGCGTGCCCTCGTTGAAGAGGTAGAGGTCGTCGGCGCCGAAGAGCGAGGAGCCGTAGACCGGCGAGCCGGCGCGCGCGACCGAACCGGTGCGTCGTTTCTCGGGCAGAAGAATCCCCCTCCAGCCAGTCTACCCCGGAGCCCGCGTCCCCGATTCGTCGGATAATGCGCCGCGATGGATGGGACCGCCCTCGTCATCTGCGACGGACTGTTTTCGACCGCGAGCGGGAAGACTGCGCACGGCCTCGTGCGCGGCACCGACCGATACCGCATCCTCGCGGTCATCGACGCGCCCACGGCCGGCCGCGACGCCGGCGACGTGCTCGATGGCGTGCGCCGCGGCATCCCCGTCCACGCCTCGATCGCGGAGGCGCTCGAGGCGCTCGGGTCCGCGCCCGACTTCTGCATCGTGGGCGTGGCGACCTCGGGCGGCCGGGTGACGCCGGGGCTGCGCGCGCTGCTCTTCGAGGCGATCGACGCGGGCATGTCGGTCGTCAACGGGCTCCACGAGTTCATCGGGGACGACCCCGCGCTCGCGGCCGCCGCCGAGAGCAAGGGCGTGACCATCCGCGACGTGCGGCGCACCGCGCGCCGCACGGACCTCCATTTCTGGGAGGGCAGGATCCTCTCGGTCGGCGCGCCCCGCATCGCCGTGCTCGGCACCGACTGCGCGCTCGGCAAACGGACGACGGCCCGCTTCCTGCTCGAGGCCTGCCGCAAGGCGGGGATCCGGACCGAGCTCGTGTTCACCGGCCAGACCGGCTGGATGCAGGGCGCTCCGTTCGGCTTCATCTTCGACTCGGTCCCGAATGATTTCGTGTCGGGCGAGCTCGAGCACGCCATCGTCTCCTGCTGGGAAGCGGCCCGGCCCGAGCTCATCCTGCTCGAAGGCCAGTCCGCGCTGCGCAATCCCTCCGGTCCCGCGGGATCCGAGTTCATCCTGTCCGGCCGCGCCGCCGGGGTCATCCTGCAACACGCGCCCGGAAGGACCCACTACGAAGGCCTCGAGGAGTTCGACCTCCGGATCCCGCCCGTCTCCGACGAGATCGCGTTGATCCACACCCTCGGCGCGCGCACGCTCGCCGTGACGTTGAACGGCGAGGGAATGCGGCCCGAGGCGCTGCGCGCCGAGCAGCAGCGGCTGCGGTGGGGCCTCGGAATTCCCGTCGTGCGTCCCCTCGAAGAGGGGGTGGAGGCCCTCGTTCCGGTCATCCGGGAATTCCTCGCGAGCGAGCGCAAGGCGTGAAGATCCTGCGCGCGTCGAGCGCGCTCGAGGACTTCGCGCTGACGCGGCCCTACGCGATCGCGGGCCAGGAGCCGCTCTCGAGCGTCGGCAACGTGATCGTGCGCATCGAGACCGAGACCGGCCTCATCGGCCTCGGCGCCGCCTCCCCCGGCGAGCACGTCACAGGCGAGACGTTCGACGCGTGCAGCAAAGCGATCGCGACCGAGAGCCTCGCGTGGCTGGCCGGGCGCGACCTCCGCACGCTGCCGCTGCTCTGCCGGGAAACGGCTTCCCGCACGCCCGGGACTCCGGCGGCTCGCGCCGCGGTCGACGTCGCGCTCCATGACCTGGCGGCGCAGCACCTCGGGGTGCCGCTCGTCGAGATGCTCGGCCGCGCCCACAGGGAGCTTCCGACCTCGATCACGATCGGGATCAAGTCCGTCGCCGAGACGCTCGCCGAGGGCAAGGAGTACGTCGGGCGAGGCTTTCGCGTCCTGAAGGTCAAGATCGGCGATGCGCTCGACCTCGATCTCGAACGCCTCGGGAGGCTGCGCGAGGGCCTCGGGCCGTCCGTCACGATCCGCGTGGACGCCAACATCGGCTACACCGTCGAGGAGACGGCCCGCTTCTTCGAGCGCGCGGCGCCGCTCGCGGTCGAGTTCGTCGAGCAGCCCGTGCCGCGGGAGGCGTTCGGCGAGATCCGGACGCTGCCGCCGCGCGTGCGCGCCCGCATCGCCGCCGACGAGAGCCTCCACGACGAAAAGGACGCCCTGGCGCTGGCCGCGCCGGAGCCGCTCTGCGGCATCTACAACATCAAGCTCATGAAGTGCGGCGGCGTCCGGCCGGCGCTGCGCA
This sequence comes from Thermoanaerobaculia bacterium, assembly GCA_041483715.1. Taxonomy (GTDB): domain Bacteria; phylum Acidobacteriota; class Thermoanaerobaculia; order UBA5066; family Gp7-AA6; genus DAHUXD01. The sequence continues at coordinate 23,564 of JBGPGG010000020.1, read as the reverse complement.
TCGCCACGATTGCCGAGACCGCCGGTGTCGCGCTCATGTGGGGCTGCATGGACGAGAGCCGCATCTCGATCGCGGCCGCACTCCACGCCGCGTTTGCGTCCCCCGCCACGCGCTACCTCGACCTCGACGGCTGCCTCGATCTCGCCCGCGACGTCGTGGACGGCGGCTTCACGCTCGAGGACGGCGTGATGCGCACGACGGACGCGCCGGGCCTCGGGGTCCGGTTGCTCTAGAAATCAGCCGAACGCCGGGGCGTCGCCCCGGTACGGCAGCCACACGAGGGCGACCTTGCGCACGGTGATGTCGGTCTTCTTCGGGCGCAGGGTGAGCGTCTCGAGCTTCTCCGTCGCCGGATCGGTGGAGGCCGACGAGGCGGCCAGCTCGCTCTGGAGCTCGGCATCGAGGTCGGTCATTCCCACGCACACGGCGTGCGTGACGAGATCCCTCGAGTCGTAGAGGAGGAGGTCGTCCTTGCGCTTCTTCTTGCCGAGACCGAAGGCCTTGCCGAGGTAGAACGCGCCGAGCTTCTCGAAGTCTTGCATGACCCGGGATCATAAGGGGGGGTCAGGTCTCGGCAATGCATGCCTTATGAGTTCGACCCGTGGTTCAGCCGGGCCACGTCTTCAAGACCCCCGCCGTGCTGAGACCTGACCCCAACCGCATCTTGCTGAGACCTGACCCCACCGACTAAACTCCCCACGTTTTGCGGAAGACGGCTTGATCAGCACGAAACTTGCGAACCGCTACGAGATCCTCGGGGAGCTCGGCCGCGGCGGCATGGGCGTCGTCTACCGCGCCCGCGACCCGCTCTTGAACCGCGAGGTCGCCGTGAAGCTCGTTTCCTCGGCGGACCTGACGCCGGAGCTCGAAGAGCGATTCCAGCGCGAGGCGCAGGTGGTGGCCCAGATGGACCATCCCGCGATCGTGGCCATCTACGACGTCGGGCGCCACGAGGGGTCGCTCTTCTTCGTGATGCCGGTGGCGAGCGGAACCAACCTGCTGCGCCTGATCCGGGACCAGTCGCTGCACCTCGGGGAAGTCGTGGACATCGGGATTCAGGTCGCCGAGGCGCTCGAGTACAGCCATGCGCGGGGCGTCGTCCACCGCGACATCAAGCCCGCCAACATCATGGTCACGCGCGAGGAGGGTGCGGGGGCCCGGGTCCGGGTCATGGACTTCGGCCTTGCGCACGCGACGACCGAATCGCGCCTGACCAAGACCGGGACCCTCGTCGGCACGGTCGCCTACCTCGCGCCGGAACAGGTCGCCTCGCGCGCCTTCGACGGGCGCTCGGACATCTATTCTCTGGGCGTCGTCCTCTATGAGTGCCTCGTGGGCGAGCCACCCTTCACGGGAGAGGTGCAGTCGATCCTCTATCGGATCGTCCACGAGATTCCGCAGCCTCCGCGCGCTCTCGGCGCGGAGATCCGAGAGGAGCTCCAGGACATCATCCTGCGGTGCCTCGAGAAGGACCCGGGTAAACGCCCGCAGAAGGCGGGCCAGGTCGCCGAGGCGCTCCGGCGCCACAAGTCGAGCCTCGCGACCGACGAGTTCCGCATGTCGGTCGTCCTTTCCGCCAGCCGCGTTCTCCAGCGGCCGTCCATGTCGGTTTTCATTGGCCGCGAGAAGGAGTTCGCGGAGCTGCAGCGGCGGCTGAACGCGGCCATTTCCGGCGACTGCCAGTTCGCCGTCGTGGCGGGCGAGCCGGGGATCGGCAAGACGCGGCTGCTCGAGGAGCTCAAGAACCTCTCGATCGCCCGCAAGATGCGCGTCCTTTACGGCCGCTTCGTCGAGCAGGACCGGTCCTTCTCCTACCAGGGCTTCTGCGAGCTCATCCAGGACTATTTCCGGTCGCGGGACGCGGCGAACCACTCGGGCGAACGCCCCGACTTCTCCGATCTCGCGGCCGACCTGATCGCGCTCTTCCCGCAGCTCTCGGAGATCGCGGAACTCCGCGCGGCCGTGAGCGGCGACTCCCGCATCGCGGCCCCGGCCGAGGAGAGAAAGGCCGAGGACCGGATCCAGATCTTCGAGCTCCTCGCCAAGACGCTCACACGGATCGCGGGCGGAAAGCCTCTGGTCCTGATCCTCGAAAACCTCCATGGCGCCGAGGTCTCGATCGAAGCCCTTCAGTACATCGTCCGCAGGCTCGGCCCCACGCCGACGTTCATCGTCGGCAGCTACCGGCAGACCGAAACGGACAAGCGGCATCCGCTGACCCGGATGCTCGACTCCTTCGTGGACGACCCGCGCTTCGTCTCGCTCACGCTGCCGCCGTTCTCCCCCTCCGAACACCGGTCCCTCGTCGAGTCTCTGGTGGGAGCGCCCAAGGTCTCCGACCACCTCGCGCAAAGGCTGCGAGACGCGACCGAGGGCAACCCGTTCTTCACCAAGGAGCTGATCCGCTCGCTCGTCGAGTCCGGCGGGATCACGAGGGACGACACCGGAGAGTGGAGCTTCTCGAAGGAAGCCGAGATCTCGGCCGATGCCCTGCCCGCGACCATCCAGCAGGCCGTCGAGAAGCGGGTCGAGCGGCTTCCGGAGGAGCTCCGGGACCTCCTGTCGATCGCCTCGGTGCTCGGCAAGACCTTCGGCTCGCGCGTTCTCGAGACGCTCGCGGAGGACGCGAAGGGCATCGACGACTCGATCGAACGCTTGATCCGCGAGGGGATCCTCGAGGAGGAGCGGGAGTCCCGCGGCGACCGGCTGACGTTTTCGAGCGGAATCGTCCGCGACGTCCTGTACGGCGCGCTCTCCCGCCGCCGGCGGCGCTCGCTGCACCGCAAGTACGCCGAGCTGATCGAGAAACGCTCGGCCGGAAGGCTCGAGCGCGTCTATCCGGAGCTCGTGCACCACTACTGGCAGGGCGACGTGCCGGAGAAGACGGTGGACTACGGCCTGAAGCTCGCGCAGAAGTCCCTCGACACGTTCAGCCCCGAGGACGCGATCCGTGTCGCGAAAATCACGCTCGAGTTCCTCGAAGACGAAGAGTGGGCGGGTGACCCGGCCCTCGAGGGCGAGGCCCGTCGGATGCTCGCCCAGGGCCAGCGGATGACGGGCAACATCGAGGGGGCGCTGCGCGAGGCCGAGGCTGCGGTCCGCGTCTTCGAGGAACAGAAGCGGCCCGGGCCTGCGGTCGGCGCGATGCTCTTCGCGGCGGAGGCCGCCTGGCAGGCGCGCCGGATCGACGACGCCCGCCGCTGGGTCGAACGCGGAATCGAGGCGGCGCGCGCGGCGGAAGAGCGGGCCTATCTCACGAAGCTCCTTCCGCTCGGCGCGACCGTCGCCAATCTTCGTGGCGAGTACGCCAGGGCGGCCGGGTACCAGGCCGAGATCGAGAGACTGACTCCGAAGGAAGAGGCCGCGGAGGAGGAGATTCCGCGGGGCGCCACACTGGTGGTGGCGATGGCCAACCCGATCGCCGCGACCGAGCCAGGCATCTACGAGACGACCGAGGAGCACGAGGTCCTCGCCAACGCGTTCGAGACACTCGTCACGACGGACGCGCAGGGCAACCTCGCCCCGCTCCTCTGCGAGCGCTGGGCGCTCGAGGACGATGCCCGCAAGGTGCGTCTCCACCTGCGCTCGGGCGTCCTCTTCTCGGACGGGAGCCCCGTCACGGCCCGCGCCGTGAAATCGGCCCTCGAACGCTCGATCCGCCTGTCGCGCGAGACCATGCCGACGGCATTCGCCGTGATCCGGGGGGTCGCGGAATACCTGGACGGCAGGACGGAGCAGGTCGACGGACTCTCGGCGCGCTCGGAACAGGAGCTCGAGATCGGCCTTCTCGAACCGGTTCCGATTTTTCCTTCTCTCCTAACCGACGGCCGGGCCGCCATCGCCGCCGTCGCCTCGGCCGGAGACGGACAACCGCGCAAGCTCCTCGGCACGGGCCCCTTCCGCATCCTCGAGCACACGGTCGACCACGCGGTCCTCGAGCGCAATCCTCTCTGCTGGAAACAGCCGCCCGCGCGGCTCGACCGCATCGAGTTCCGGGCCAACCTCTCCGCGGCGGCAATCGCGGAAGGATTCCGGTCCGGAGAGCTCGACCTCGCGCGCGACCTTCTTCCACAGGATCTCGACGGCATTCTGCGCGAGCCCCGATTCCGCTCGGGCCTCGTCGAGACGCCGCAGAAGAACATCTACTTCGCGGTCTTCCACGGCAAGACCGCCGCCGGAAGCAACGCCGCTCTCCGGCACGCGCTGTCCTCCGCGGCCAGGACGCAGGACTTCGTCTGGGGCGCGCTCGGGCGCTTCGCATTGCCCGCGACGGGCCTCATCCCGCCGGGGATCCTCGGCCACGATCCCGGCAGGCGCCAGCCGCACGTGCCCCGCGAGAAGGCGGTGGAGATCATCCGGGGCTGCGGGCTGCCGCCGCCGATCAAGCTGCGGGTTTCCGTGCACCCCATCCTTTTGAACCAGTACGCCGCGCTCACGCAGGCCCTCTTCCGGATCTGGGCGGACCTCGGCGTCGACGTCGAGGTCGCGACGAAGACCATGCCCGAATTCCTCGATTCCTGGCACGAGAACCAGAACATCGACGTCATGCTCGGCCGCTGGATCGCCGACTACGACGATCCGGACAACTTCACGTTCTCTCTCTTCCACTCGGGAAACGGCCGCCTGCGGAGCTACTTCTCCTCGCCCGGGACCGACCGGGCCCTGGAGGAGGCGCGCCGCGAGGCCCGGCCGGCCGCCCGCGAGGCCCTCTACCGGAAGTTCGAGCACGAGCTGCTCGATTCGGCGGTTCTCGTGCCGCTCTTCCACGACGTGGACTACCGGATCGGGCGCCCGAATGTGCGAGGCCTCCAGCTTCGGAACATCGCTCCCTTCGTCAACTACGCCGAGCTCGGAAAGGCCGCGGCGCCCTCCACGCCCGCGGCCGCCGATCGGCAGCTCGGAGGAGGGATCCTGCACGTGCCGATCCAGGGCGTCGTACGAAGCCTCGACCCCTCGCTCACGGTCACCGTCGAGCAGGCCGACGCCCTGCCGAGCGTCTTCGAAACGTTGACCTGGGCGGTCGAGGGGACGCGGATCATGCCCTGGCTCGCCTCCGAGGTCCTCATGGAGAACGACGGGGCCCGGTACCGGTTCCGTCTCCAGCCGGGCGTGCGTTTCCACGACGGCCGCCGGCTGACCGCCCGCGACGTCCGCCACTCCTGGGAGCGGCTGCTTCTGAATCGCGAGAGCGAGAGCCGGTGGGTGCTCGCGGTGATCCAGGGCGCCCGGCGCCTCCTCGACGGCGAAGCCACGGACCTCGCCGGATTTCACATCGTGTCACCGGCCGAGTTCTTCGTAGACCTCGAAAAGCCGGTTCCGTTCTTCCCCGCGATGATCTCCTATGCCGCGACGGCGATCGTGCCGGAGGGAACGACGTCGATCGGTGCCAGCGCGCGCGAAGGCGCCATCGGGACGGGACCGTTTCGCGTCGTCAGCTTCGAGCCCGGCCGCAGACTCGAGCTCGAGCGCAACCCCAACTACTGGCGCGATGATCGGCCCCGCAGCGAGGGCGTGGTCTTCCACTTCGGCATCGCGCCGGAGGAGATCCGAAACGAATTCCTGGCCGGCCGGCTGTCGCTCGCGCGCGATCTTCTTCCGGCCGACGCCGAGGCGTTCCGCCACGATCCGCGGTTCGCTTCGGGATACCGCGAGAGCCCCCGCCTGACCACCTACTTCGTCGTGTTCAACCGGCGGAAGGGACCGCTCCGCGACGCGGAGGGGCGCCGGGCCCTCGTCCGAGCCATCGACGTTGGCGCTCTCGTCCGCCGGACGCTCGGCCGCCTCGCGATCCCCGCCCACGGGCTGATCCCCCCGGGTCTTCTGGGCTACTCGGCAGCGGGTCCGAGCTCCGGGGCCCGCACGTCGGGAAATGCCGGTCCGGCCGACAGCTCGGTCGAGGCGACCGTGTCCCGCGAGTCGGTCGAGCTCTCGGCTGCCGTCCATCCCGTCTTCTTCGGAGAGTTCTCCAACTTCTACCGTGAGCTCGCGGAGGCGTTCGGCGAGATCGGCTACCGGATCCGCCCCGCCAATAAGACGATGGCCGAGTACCTGAAGCTCTCTGACGCGGCCGACACCGACATCGACGTCGGGCGCTGGACGGCTGACTACCCCGACTCGGACACGTTCCTCCACGGCGTTCTCCACTCGGCCTCCGGCGCCTTTCGCAACTATCTCGGAACACCAGAGGTCGATCAGCTCGCCGAGCAGGGGCGCATCGAGACCGATCCGCGCGTGCGCCACTCGCTCTACCGCCAGGCCGAGGAGCTCATCGCGCGGGAGGCCCTGCTGCTTCCCCTCTTCCACGATCAGGTCTATTGCTTCGCGCGGCCGGAGCTCGAAGGTCTGACCACGATCGGCCAGTCCAACGCCAGCATCCCCTACGAAGACCTCTGGATCCGACGGTAGTGAGGATCGGATGATCGGCACGAAGCTCGCCAACCGCTACGAGATCCTCGGAGAGCTCGGGCGCGGCGGCATGGGCGTCGTGTACCGCGCCCGCGACCCGATGTTGAACCGCGAGGTCGCCATCAAGCTCATCTCCTCGGCGGACCTGACCGCCGAGATCGAGGAGCGCTTCCAGCGCGAGGCGCAGGTCGTCGCGCAGATGGACCATCCCTCGATCGTCCCGATCCACGACCTCGGGCGAGAGCAGGGCTCGCTCTTCTTCGTGATGCCCCTCGTCGGCGGCACGACCCTGCTGCGCCTCATCCGGGACCAGTCGCTGCGCCTGGGTGAGGTCGTGGACATCGGGATCCAGGTCGCCGAGGCCCTCGACTACAGCCACTCGCGAGGGGTCGTCCACCGGGACATCAAGCCCGCCAACATCATGGTGACCCGCGAGGAGGGCTCGGGGGAAAGGGTTCGCGTCATGGATTTCGGCCTGGCCCATGCCACGACCGAGTCCCGGCTGACGAAGACCGGAACTCTGGTGGGCACGGTCGCCTACCTCTCGCCCGAGCAGGTCGCCGCTCGCGCCTTCGACGGCCGGTCGGACATCTATTCGCTCGGCGTCGTCCTCTACGAGTGCCTCGTCGGCGAGCCGCCCTTCACCGGAGAGGTCCAATCCATCCTCTACCGCATCGTCCACGAGGTTCCGCAGCCGCCTCGCGCGCTCGGGGCCGAGATCCGGGAAGAGCTCCAGGACATCATCCTGCGCTGCCTCGAGAAGGACCCCGGCAAGCGCCCCCAGAAGGCCGGACAGATCGCCGAAGCGCTCCGGCGCCACAAATCGAGCCTCGCGAGCGACGAGTTCCGCATGTCGGTCGTCCTCTCCGCGAGCCGCGTGATCACGCGCCCCGCGACCTCCGTCTTCGTCGGCCGGGAGAAGGAGTTCGCCGAGCTGCAGCGCCGGTTGAACAACGCGATCGCCGGCGAGGGTCAGTTCGCGGTCGTGGCCGGTGAGCCCGGAATCGGCAAGACGCGCCTCCTCGAGGAGTTGAAGAACCTCGCCACGGTCCGGAAGGTCCGGGTCCTCTACGGACGCTTCGTCGAGCAGGACCGCTCCTTCTCTTACCAGGGCTTCTGCGAGCTGATCGAGGACTATTTCCAGTCCCGCGATCCGGGCGGCTCCTCCGAACGCCCGGATTTCGCCGACCTCGCCGCGGATCTCATCGCGCTCTTTCCCCAGCTCTCCGAGATCGGCGAGCTGCGCGGGGCCGTGAGCGGCGACTCGCGGATCGCGGCCCCGGCCGAGGAAAGGAAGGCCGAGGACCGGATCCAGATCTTCGAGATCATCGCCAGGACGCTGACGCGGATCGCCGGTGGCAAGCCCCTCGTCCTGATCCTCGACAACCTGCACGCCGCGGAAGTCTCGATCGAAGCCCTGCAGTACATCGTTCGGCGCCTGCGGCCGACGCCGACGCTCATCGTCGGCAGCTATCGGCAGACGGAGACCGACAAGCGGCACCCCTTGATCCGTATGCTCGAGTCCTTCGCGGACGACCCGCGCTTCGTCTCGATCACACTCCCGCCCTTCTCCCCCTCCGAGCACCGCTCGCTCGTGGAGTCGCTCGTCGGGGCCCCGAGAGTCTCGGACGAGCTCGCCCGGCGGCTGCGGGACGCGACGGAGGGCAATCCCTTCTTCACCCGTGAGCTCGTCCGCTCGCTCGTCGAGTCGGGAGGAATCGCGAAGGACGACACCGGGGCCTGGAGCTTCTCGAAGGAGGCCGAGATCTCGGCCGACGCCCTGCCCGCGACCATCCAGCAAGCCGTCGAGAAGCGCATCGAGCGGCTCCCGCAGGAGCTGCGGGACCTCCTTTCCGTTGCCTCGGTCCTGGGAAAAACGTTCGACTCGAAGGACCTCGAGGTCCTGGCGGAAGACGTCGAGGATCTCGACGACGGCATCGACCGGCTCGTTCGCGAGGGAATGCTCGAGGAAGAACGCGAGTCCCGCGGCGACCGGCTGACCTTCTCGAGCGGGATCGTCCGCGACGTTCTCTACGCCGCGCTCTCCCGCCGCAAGCGCCGGTCACTCCACCTCAAGTACGCCGAGCTCGTCGAAAAGCGCTACGCGGGCCGGCTCGAGCGCGTTTACCCGGAGCTCGTCCATCACTTCTCGCAGGCCGACATCTCCGAGAAGACCGTCGAGTACGGCCTCAAGCTCGCGCGCAAGTCGCTCGACGCCTTCAGCCCGGAGGATGCGATCCGGGTCGCGAAAGTCGCCCTCGACTACCTCGAAGACGCCGAGGAGGCGGGCGACCGGCTGCTCGAGGCGGAGGCTCGCCTGCTCCTCGCCCAGGGCCATCGCATGGCGGGCAGCATCGACGCCGCGCTGCGCGAAGCGGAAGCCGCGATCCGCATCTTCGAGACGGAGAAGCAGCCCGGCCGAGCCGTCGGCGCCGTTCTCATGGTCGCGGAGACCGCCTGGCAGGCCCGCCGCATCGACGACGCCCGCCGCTGGGTCGAGCGCGGGATCGAGGCGGCGCGCGCGAGCGCCGATGCCGAGCACCTCGCGAAGCTGCTCTCGCTCGCCGCCACCCTCGCCAACCTCCGCGGCGAGTACGCGAAAGCGGCGGCCTACCAGGCCGAGATCGAGAAGGTCACGCCCGAAGAGAGGGCCGTGGAGGAAGAGATCCCGCGGGGCGGCACGCTCGTCGTCGCCGTGGCAAACCCGATCGCGGCCACCGAGCCTGGCCTCTATGAGACCAACGAAGAGACGGAGGCCCTCGCCAACGTCTTCGAGACGCTCGTGACGACGGATACTCAGGGCAACCTCGCCCCGGCGCTGTGCGAACGGTGGGCTCTCGAAGACGACGCCCGGTCGGTGCGGCTCCACCTGCGCTCTGGTGTCGTCTTCTCGGACGGCGCTCCCCTGACCGCCGCGGCCGTCAAGGCATCCCTCGAGCGCTCGATCCGACTCTCCAAGGACCAGATGCCCGCCGCTTTCGTCGCGATCCGCGGCGTCTCCGAGTACGTGGCCGGAAAGACGGCGGGCGTCGAAGGAATTTCATCGCCGTCCGACCGGGAGATCGTGATTCGCCTCGCGGACCCCCTTCCGATCTTCCCGTCGCTGCTGACCGATCCGCGAACCGCCATCGTCGCGGGGCCGGCGCCGGGAGGAGGCTCGCCGCTCGGCACCGGGCCCTTCCAGGTGGCCCTCCATACGCCGGATCGCGTGGTCCTCGAGCGCAACGCTCGCCATTCGAAAGAACCCGCGCGCGTGGACCGGGTCGAGTTCCGGGTCTCGCTCGCGGCGCCCGCGATCGCGGAAGGCCTTCGCGCCGGATCGCTCGACATCGCGCGCGATCTCCTGCCGCAGGACCTCGAGGCGATCCTCCGCGAGCCCCGATTCCGCGCCGGCCTCGTCGAGACGCCGAAGAAGAACACGTACTTCGCCGTCTTCCACACGGGAAGCCCCGCGGGCTCGAACGCCGCGCTGCGGCGAGCACTCGCGAGCGCGGTCCGGACTCAGGACCTCGTCTGGGGAGCTCTCGGGCGCTTCGCTCTGCCGGCCACGGGCCTGCTCCCGCCCGGGATCCTCGGGCACGACGCCGGACGCCGGCAGGTGCACCTCCCGCGCGAGAAGGCAATCGAGATGATTCAGTCCGCGGGCCTGCCGCCGCCGGTCAAGCTTCGGGTCGGAATCCACCCGATCCTGGTCAATCAGTATGCCGCGCTCACGCAGGCCCTATTCCGGATCTGGGCCGATCTCGGCGTCGAAGTCGAGGTCGCGACGAAGACCATGCCCGAGTTCCTCGAATCCTGGCACGCGACCCGCAACATCGACGTCATGCTCGGCCGCTGGATCGCCGACTACGACGATCCGGACAATTTCACCTTCACCCTCTTTCACTCCGGCAACGGCGCGGCGCGGGCCTACTTCTCCTCGCCCGAGACCGACCGCATCCTCGAAGAAGCCCGCAGCGAGGCCCGATTGGCCGCCCGCGAGGCGCTCTACCGGAAGTTCGAGCACGCGCTCATCGATCCCGCGATCCTCGTGCCGCTCTTCCACGACGTGGACTACCGGATCGGGAGCCCCAGGGTCCGCGGCCTTCAGCTTCGCAGCACCGCGCCCTACGTCAACTACGCCGAGCTCGGAAAGGCGGAGGAGATGGAGGACCGGGCCGCGGCCGAGCGGCAGACTGGCGGCGGAATCGTCCACGTGCCGATCGCGGGCGTCGTTCGCAACATCGATCCCGCGTCCTGCGAGACCCACGAACAGAGCGAAGTGGGGCCCTGCCTCTTCGAGGCGCTCACGCGAGCGCTCGACGGAACACGCATCGTCCCCTGGCTTGCCTCCGAAGTGCTCACGGAAAACGACGGAAGGCGTTACCGTTTTCGGCTGCGCCCGGGCATTCGGTTCCACGACGGCCGTCGCGTGACGGCTCGCGACGTCCGCTACTCGTGGGAGCGGCTGCTCTCGAGCCCCACCGTCAATCGATGGCTCCTGTCGCACATCCGCGGAGCGAAGCGGATTCTCGACGGCGAGAGGACCGATCTCGACGGCTTCCACATCGTCTCCCCGACCGAGTTCTTCGTCGACCTCGAGAAGCCGGTCGCCTTTTTTCCGGCCGTGATCTCCTACACGCCGACGGCCGTCGTCCCGGAGGGAACCGGGACCATCGGCTCGAGCGAGCGGGAGGGCGTCGTCGGCACGGGCCCCTTCCGGTTCGTCAGCTTCGACCCCGGGCGGCGGCTGGAGCTCGAGCGCAACCCGCTCTACTGGCGCGAGGGCCATCCGCGCTGCGACGGGCTCGTCTTCCACTTCGGCGTTTCCCCCGAGGAGATCCGCAGCGAGTTTCTCGCCGGAAGGCTCTCACTCGCGTCCGATCTGCTTCCGGCCGACGCCGAGGCGTTCCGGCACGATCCGCGTTTTGCCTCCGGTTACCGGGAGAGCCCCCGCCTCGCCACGTATTTCGTCGGCTTCAACCGGCAGCGGGGACCCCTCCAGGACGTGGAGCTGCGCCGGCGCCTCGTCCGGGCGGTCGACGTCGCCGGATTCGTCCGCCGCACGATCGGAAGGCTCGCGATTCCGGCGCGCGGTGTCATCCCGCCGGGCCTTCTCGGCTACTCGGCGAGCGGAACGGCCTCGGGGCCTCTCTCGGGCGCTTCCGCCCCATCGGACAGCTCGGTCGAGGCGACGGTCTCGCGGGAGACGCTCGAGCTCACGGCCGCCGTTCACCCCGTTTTCTACGGCGAGTTCTCGGCCTTCTTCCGGGAGCTCACGGAGGCGTTTCGCGAGATCGGGTTTCGTGTCCGAGCGCTCAACCGGACGATGGCCGAGTACCTCGAGCTGCAGCGCGTCGGCGAGGGCGACCTGAACGTCGGGCGCTGGACCGCGGACTATGCCGACGCCGACAACTTCGTCCACACGCTCTTTCACACCGATGCGGGCTTCTTCGGCAAGTACATCGGCGCGCCGGAGATCAACGAGCTGGCCGAGCGCGGGCGGGCCGAGACCGATCCCCGCGTTCGCCACTCCATCTATCGCCAGGTCGAGGAACTGATCGCCCGCGAGGCCCTGTTGCTGCCGCTGTTTTACGACCAGGTCTACTGCTTCGCTCGGCCGGAAGTCGAGGGGCTCGACTCTCTCGGTTCAAACCCGGTCGTCCCCTACGAGGACCTCTGGATCCGGCGGTAGGAGGGATTCGCTTTTGCGCCAAGCACCGACGGTAAGGAGACCGTTGGAGTCCAGCAAACCATGGTGAGTCCCCATCTGATCCAGGACGTCCCGGGCTTCACGCCGCAGATCGGCCGGCTGGCAACGCGAACTTGTCAACTTCGCAGCGCTGGAATTGAGCGCCTACGGACAACCCATCATTGAACTAGCGTACACAGCCGACTCACGCCACATCATCTACACGCCAACCGTAGCTGGCGGGAGGAGATTCGAGTTCTGGCGAGTTTCAGTGGACGGCGGCGAGCCGCAGAAGCTGGGGCTCACAATGGAAGGACTTTTCCCGAGCGGCGCGAGCATGCATCCCGACGGTAGGCGCATAGCCTTCACCGCAGGCACGCCTCCCCGCTCAGAAGTCTGGGTGCTGAAGGACTTTCTGCCCGCAGTAAAGACAGGGAAACAGTAGGAGCGAAAATGAAGCGAGCTTTGCTTCTCATGATTTTGTCGTGCCTGGCCATCTCGCTCGTGACGGCGCAAACCCCTGCCAAAGTAGCTCCGAAGCACTACAAGGTGGCTGCGGCCGAGGCCCCTACCCCTTCGGTTACCCCTGATGGCAGATACCGCTTTTATGCGGAAGAGGACGGAGAAGGCAACGACCACCTCTTCTTGCGAGATCTCACAACCGGAGAGACCCGTCGCCTGACGAAGGGATCTGGCGAAGCGAGTGACGCGATCATGTCGCCAGACGGAAAGCAGATCGCGTACGTATGGGCGACTGAGGATCAGTCAATTGAGCTACGGATTGTGGGGATCGATGGCTCTGAGCCACGCGTTCTCTATAGCAACAGGGACGTGCTACTTCTTTGGGTTCACGAGTGGTCGCCGAACGGGAAATACGTGGCGGCGACGGTCTTCCAAAAAGACCGAACTTCCCAGTTGGTCTTAGTTTCAGGTGCAGATGCTTCCGTGCGAGTGCTCAGGACGCAAGTGCTCAAGACACTGAACCCTAGCGGTCAGTGGAATGGGATGAGCTTTTCGCCGGACGGGCGTTTTGTCGCGTATGACCTGTCTCCCCAGGGAGGCTGGCACCCGCGCGACATCTTGGCCATTCCAGTGGAAGGAGGTCCCGAAATCCCGCTCGTTCAACACCCGGCTAATGATCTCCTGCTTGGCTGGACCCCTGATGGGCGTGGAGTTCTCTTCGCTAGCGACCGTTCGGGCCACTGGGATCTTTGGGACATCCAAGTGTCCGATGGTCAACCGCGCGGTTCCGCTGAGCTGGTCAAGTCGAACTTCGGGAGCTTCATAGACGGGCTGTGGTTCACCAGCCTGGGGTTCACCCGGGATGGCTCCTATTACTACAAAGTCTGGGTCCGGGAGATTGAATTGTATCTCGCCACACTCGACCCAGCAAAGAACAGACTCCAAGGCCCCACAAAGTTGGCCAGTCACGTCGGCTACAGGACTTCGCCCGACTGGTCGCACGACGGCCGGTATTTGGCCTATGCCTGGGGGCGCGGCACTGCGTACGAGCCCTTTATCCTCGGAATTCGTTCCGCTAAGACCGGAACGGAGCGACGGCTTCGGCTCGACGGGTTAATAAGGCATGGCGGCCATGGCTTCGACCCTCGGTGGTCCCCCGATGGGCGGTCCATCCTTGCAGACGCCAGGGAGAGAGACTACGCAGGTCCGCTGATGGATAGCCAGGGCCTCTACCGGATCGACGTTCAAACCGGGAGTTTCACTCCGCTCGTGCAGACGACCGCCGCCATCGCCGGTATTGACTCGCCGGTATGGTCCTCCGACGGCAGGGCAATCTTCGAACGACGGCCGCCACTTGGGGATCGGTCAAGAATTGTGACGCGAGACCTTGAAACCGGGGAGGAGAAAGAACTCTATCGTGCTGTCCCTCCAGCCAAGGTTCATCATTGGCCTACCTCCAACCTGGCGGTCTCGCCGAATGGTCAACGATTGGCTTTTGTTTGGACGGATGCGAAAAATGTTGACAGAGCCACCGCGCTGCTGGTCCTACCGGCCGCGGGCGGTGAACCCCGTGAACTACTTCGAGCGCAAGAACCGGAAGTGATTTCTGTGCCGGCGTGGACACCCGACTCGCGCCACATCATGTATGCCCGCACGGTTCAGGGTGAGAAGCCAAAATTCGAGTTGTGGCGAATCTCTGCCGAGGGTGGAGAACCGCAGAAGCTTGGGCTGGCGATGGAAGGACTGGAGCCGTACGGTCTGAGTGTTCATCCCGACGGGAAACGCATCGCTTTCACGACTGGGACGGAGCGCGAGGAGGTCTGGGTGCTGAAGGACTTCCTTCCACCGCTCAAAGCGCCGAAGTGAGGGACACGGAATGAGAGCCGCGGCGGCCGTAGGCACAAGCCCATGCTCCTGAGAGTCCGGAACCTCGCCACCCAGTTCTTCCTCGACGAAGGCGTGCTGAAGGCCGTGGACGATGTGTCGTTCGACGTGGCCGAAGAGGAAACGGTGGCCCTGGTCGGGGAATCGGGCTGCGGAAAGACGATCGTCGCCCTCTCGATCATCGACCTCGTCGCTCTGCCGGGCCGGATCGTCAAGGGGAGAGTCCTCTTCAACGATCAGGATCTCTTGCGCGCAGCTCCGGAGGAACTTCGGAAGGTCCGGGGAGGCGAGATCGGCATGGTCTTCCAGGAGCCAGGCGCCGCATTGAATCCCGTCTACACGGTCGGCTATCAAATCGCCGAAGTCCTTCAGGAGCACAGGGGCCTGACCCGTCACGAGGCTGACGCCGAGACGATCCGCCTCCTGGGCGAGACGGGGAGTCGCGGGCCCTGGCACCCGAAGGAAGCGGATCCGCCTGACCGGGGAGCTTCCCTCGCCGATCCAACCGATCCTTGGCTGCCCCTTCGCTTCCCGCTGTCCCGAGGTCCAGGACCTCTGCCGAACGGTGGCCCCTCCCCTCGAGCCCAAAGGGACGAGGCACCTAGTGGCCTGCCACCTACGCTAGATCTACTCGTCAGGCCGTGCAGGACTCGCCGCGGGACAATCAGCGCTGCCGTCGCCTACGAGAACCTCTGGATCTGCCGCTAGCTACGACGGCCCGGCAGCGGCCTCCGCCGCCCGGATCTTGAGCGCGCCCTCCTCGACCCAGTGGGCGAGGGCGCGTCGGATCCGGTAGGAGTCGCTCGCGACCGTCGCCTCGAAATCGAGCGGCGTTCCGCCCTGGGTCGCGCGCTCCCAGAGCGCCTGCAGGAGGCTCCCGTCCTTCTCGCTCGGGTGCGGCGTCGGCCTGACATCGGTCCGTTCAAGGAACACCGTGTCCGGGACGAGCACAGTCGCCTCCTGGAGCTCGTCGTATCGGCGCATCGCCTCGAGCGTCAGGGGCAGGATCTCGCGAAGAGAAGTCTCCGACTCCGGAGGACTGCCCTTCACGAACGCGAACTGCCCCTGGACCGGCCGCTCGAAGAGCTGGTAGAAAGCGTCTTCGTTCCGCAGATGCCCTCGCTCGATTTCCTGGAGCTTTCCCTCGCGTAGCGTCACCGTGCCGAAGACAGCGCCACCCTTCGGCCCCCTCAGGGTCAGCGTGCCCGACGCCGAGGACTCGGCCAGGCTCTGCAAGAGCGCCGGCAAGCCGAAGACATCCAGGTCCCCCTGCAAGCTCGGGGCCGGCGCCGCCGCGGCAGCGGCCTCGGCAGCCCCTGCCGCCGCCGGCTTCGGTTTGTCGAACCCGGCCAGCGCCTTCGCGGCCGCCTTTCCGGTGTCCTGGCCCGCGAACCTCGAAACGACTTCCTCGAGCGCGCGGCGCACCGCGGCTGAGGGCGTTCCCGAAAGCGCCTCGATGACGCGCACGAGGCTCTGGTCGTTCTGCCGCAGCGTCATCCCGAGCAGCTTGAACGGCAGGTTCGCCTTCAGCAGCGCGAGGAGCTGGTCGACCGTCTCCGTGTCCTCCGACATGTCCTGGCCGGAGAGCTCGGCGATGCGGGCCATCGTGTCGCCCAGCAGCGGCTGCTTCTTGCCGGCGTGCTCGATCAACGCGCGGCGCGCGCGCGGCGCCGGGAGCTTGCCGAGCGTCGCGGCGACGCGGTCGAGCAGCGCCCTCAGGTCCTTCGGCTCGTAGGGCGCCTTCTCCTGCTGGCCGAGCATCGCCTCGAGCTCGAAGAGCAGCTGCGTCAGTCCCTGCTCCGCCCGCTCGTCCTTGTACTGGGCGAGTGTCGCGACCGACTCCTTGACGAGCAGCAGCGGCAGTCCGAGCTGGGCGTGGCGCAGCACGACATCGCTCTCGTCCTCGAACGAGGCTTCCGGGGTCCGCGGGATGCGCCGCAGCAGGTACACGAGGTTGCGGCGGTAGAACCACTCCTCTTCCCCCACCGCAGTCCCCGGTACGCGGCTCAAGGCCTCGAAGGCGGCTGACCGCGTCGGAGCGCCGTGCACTTCGAGCAGCGCGAGGATGAGGCGGCGGCGGTCGCGCTTCTGCTCCCGCGGGAGCTCTTCGAGCAAGCCCTCCGGGCGCGTCTGGGTGAAAAACTGGAGCACCTGGCGGAGCTGTGCGTGCTGCTCGGGCTTCTCGGTGAACTTCTTGAGCTGATCGCCGTCGAGCGTCTCGCCGAGCTTGCGGCGCACGAGCTCCACCGTCCCCGCGTCCACCCTCTTCTGGGTCGTCAAGCGCTCGGCGAGCTCGAGCATCGAGACCGCCTGCGGGAGTGAGCCCTCGTTGAAGCGCTCGATGCCCGCCTTCACCATCTGCTGGAACCGGCGGCCCGTCTCGACCGGGTCCTCCGCGTCCGTGATGATCCGCCGCATCGCCCCGAGCGCGCCCGTCTCGGGCGCCGGAGCGGGCGCGGCCCCGGGCGCCGCGGGCAGCGTCGGCATCACCCAGCCGGGTAGCGTCTGGGCGAGCGCGCGGAAAATGTTGTCGGTCCCCGCCTCGAGCCCCATCGCCTTCAAGCGCGCGAGATAGGCCTCGAGCTCGGTCCCGGACTGCGAGCTGCGCGCGGCAAACACCAGGGCCTCGTTGGCGCCGGCCGAGGGCAGCAGTGAAGGGGCCGGGACGCCCGAGCCAGTCGGCGCCGGGGCACCTCCCCCGGCGAGTCCGCCCTGCGCCTCGAGCCGCTCGAGCAGAAGCGAGAAGCGGTGCAACCCGCGGGCGGCTTTGTCGGACACCGCGACGACGTCCCCGGAGGAGCTCCCGCCGCCGCCTGCGACCGACGCGCCCCCACCGCCGGCCGCCGAGGCGCTCGCGCGCGGGCCGCTCCCCTCGGTCGGGGCCTGGCGAAAAATATTCTGGGCCTGCGAGATCGAGGCCGGCGCTTCCCCGAGCCGGCCCAGGTTTTCGAGCAGCATTGCCCGGTCTTCCTGCGGACAGAGCGCGAGGATCAACGGCCGCAGACCCGCGAGATAGACCTCGAGCGGCTCGCGCGGCACGAGGTTGAACTCGGCCATCATGTGGATCTTCTTGAGCGTGTGGTACAGGTAGTCCGACACCGGGACGGCCGCCGCAGCGCCTCGCCGGTACTGCGCGCCAGTCCAGGCGCGGATGGCGTTGGCCACGACTTCCGGCGGATACTTCATGAGCAGCTGCACCGAATCCGCCACGATCAAGGGCGCGACCGCGTCGGACAGATACTGGTGAAGCTCGATGAGGGCTTCGTCGAGCTCCGGGTTCGGTGGTTGCCCGCTCATTTCCGCCTCTTCCCTCGCGTCTTCACGATAGGGTAACTCAAAGAGGGCGAAAGAGATAGGGCACGCCGCAAAGTCGGCGCTGGACGAGACCTGGCACTGCGCCACGACGACGACCTGGACAACCTGCGCGGAGACGGACGCTGTCGCAAGGCGGTCGAGATCGCGCGGGCGAGGGACCAGGGCGACAGCAAGGACTGAAGGCGTCAGGCCCTCAGGAAGCGGCCGACGCTCGCTCGCTGCCGCAGGCGCCGGGCGTGCAGACTCTCGGCCGGCGCCGCGTCCAGTAGACGACGAAGAGCATGAGGGCGCAGCCCGCCGCGCTCAGCCAGAGTTCTCCCAGCCAGCGCCCGCCCAGGATCGCCCCGGCCGCGACGGTCGCCCCCATTCGGACCGGGAGCCACTTCGCCGTCGCAAGGGTGACGCCAAGCCACGCCGCCACGGCCGCGATGGCGACGGCCTCGACGACCGGGCCCCGCGGCAGCGCGATGCCGGCCGCCGCGGCGAGCGGCAGGACGCAGAGAGGGCACTTCGGAAGAAACGGGATCGCCGCCGCGGCTCCGGCGGCGGCGATCCTCGCGATCCGTCCGCGGGTGTCCACGCTCGCTACTCCGCCACGCCCTTCTCCTTCAGAATCGCCCATACCTTCTGCGGCGTCATGGGGATCTCGATGTGCGTCACGCCGAGGTGCGAAAGCGCGTCCACGGCCGCGTTGACGATCGCCGGAGGCGCGCCCACCGTGGCCGATTCGCCGACGCCCTTTGCCCCGAACGGATGGTGGGGCGAGGGTGTGACGGTCTTGCCCGTTTCCCAGTTGGGCGTTTCCATCGAGGTCGGCACCAGGTAGTCCATGAAGCTGCCGCCCTGGATGTTGCCGTTCTCGTCGTAGCTGATCTCCTCGAGCAGCGCCGGGGCCATTCCCATGGACAGGCCGCCGTGGATCTGCCCGTCCACGATCATCGGGTTGATGATGTTGCCGCAGTCGTCCACCGCGACGAAGCGACGGATCTTGATCTCGCCGGTGCCGCGATCGATGTCCACGACGCAGATGTAGCTGCCGAAGGGGAACGTCAGGTTCGGCGGATCGTAGTAGTTGACCGCCTCGAGCCCCGCCTCCATCCCCTGCGGATGGTTCGTGTAGGCGGCGAAGGCGATCTCCTGAATGGTCTTCGATTTCTGCGGCGCCCCCTTCACGAAGAACTTGCCCGTCTCCCAGACGAGGTCCGCCTCGCTCACCTCGAGCAAGTACGCGGCGATCTTCTTGGCCTTCTCCCGGATCTTTCGGGCCGCCATGGCGCCCGCGGCGCCCGCGGTCGGCGTCGAGCGGCTCGCGTAGGTGCCGAGGCCGTATGGCGCCGTGTCGGTGTCGCCCTCCTCGATCTCGACGTGGGCCGCGGGAATCCCGAGCTCCTCGGCAATGATCTGCGCGTACGTCGTCTCGTGGCCCTGGCCCTGCGACTTCGTGCCGAAGCGCGCGATCGCCTTGCCGGTCGGGTGGATACGGATCTCGCACGAGTCGAACATCTTGATTCCCAGGATGTCGAAATGCTTCGAGGGCCCCGCGCCGACGATCTCCGTGAAGCTCGAAATGCCGATGCCCATCAGCTCGCCGCGCTTGCGTTTCTCGGCCTGCTCCTTGCGCAGGGCCTCGTAGCCGATCATGTCCATCGCCTTCCTCAGGGCCGCCGGGTAGTTCCCGCTGTCGTACTCCCAGCCCAGGGCGGACTTGTAGGGGAACTTCTCGGGCGCGATGAAATTCTTCATCCGCAGCGCCGCGGGGTCCATCTTCAACTCCTGCGCGAGACGGTCGGTGATCCTTTCGATCGCGTGGACCGCCTCAGTGACGCGAAACGAGCAGCGGTATGCGATGCCTCCCGGCGGCTTGTTCGTGTAGACGCCGTCCACCTCGCAGAAGGCGTTGGGGATGTCGTACGAGCCGGTGCAGATGGAAAAAAGCCCCGCCGGGAACTTCGACGGGTTCGCGGCCGCGTCGGCGTAGCCGTGGTCGGCCAGCGTCTTGATGCGCAGGCCCGTCATCGTCCCGTCCTTCTTCGCGGAGAGCTCTACGTCCATGTGGTAGTCGCGGGCGAAGGAATCGGCCTGGAGGTTTTCCATCCGGTCCTCCACCCACTTGATGGGCTTGCCGATGACGACCGAGGCCGCCACCGCGATGACGTAACCGGGGTACACGGGCACCTTGCCCCCGAAGCCGCCGCCGATGTCCGGCGACACGATCCGGATCTTCTCCTCGGAGAGGCCGACGTGGCCGGCCACGAGCGCGAACACGGTCCGGATCGCGTGCGGGGCCTGGGTCGTCATGTACACGGTGAGCTTTCCCCGCGCGCGGTCGAAGTCGGCGATGCAGCCGCACGTCTCGATCGACGCGACGTGGATCCGCGGGATATACATGTTCTGCCGGACCACGACGTCGGCTTCGGCGGCGGCCTTCTCCGTAGCCTTCCTGTCCCCGACCTCCCAGTGGAAGATGTGATTGTCTTTCTTTCCCGGCTTGTCGGTGCGCAGCACGGGCGCCCCCGGCTCCAGCGCCTTGAACGGATCGATGACCACCGGTAGCGGCTCGTAGTCGACCTCCACGGCCGCCACACCGTCGGCCGCGGTGTAGCGGTCGGTGGCGATGACGGCCGCGACCTCCTGCGCCTGGTACATCACGCGGTCCGTCGGCAGCACCATCTGGGTGTCCGACATCAGCGTCGGCATCCAGTGCAGCTTGTACTTCTCGAGCGTCGCGCCCGTGATGACGGCGAGGACCCCGGGAACCTTCAGGGCCTTCTCCGTGCGGATGGCCAGGATCTTCGCGTGCGCGTAGGGGCTGCGGACGATGTCCATATGGAGCATGCCCGGAAGCTGGATGTCGTCGACGTAGTTGCCCTTGCCACGGATGAAGCGGGGATCCTCCTTGCGCTTGATCGAGTGGCCCATGCCCCCGACTTCGAATGTCGTTTGAGGTGCCATGTCGTCCCCCTTAGCCCCGCGCCTTTGCGGCCGCGCTCTGAACGGATTTCACGATGTTGACGTATCCGGTGCAGCGGCAGAGGTTGCCGGAGATCGCTTGCCGGATGTCCCCCTCACTCGGGTTCGCGTTCGTCTTGAGCAGGGCGAAGCTCGTCATCATCATCCCCGGCGTGCAATAGCCGCACTGCAGGCCGTGCTCCTCCCAGAAGCCCTCCTGGATGGGATCGAGCTTGCCGTCCTTTTCCAGCCCCTCGACCGTCATCACCTCGCGCCCGTCGGCCTGCACCGCGAGGACCGTGCAGGACTTGACCGGCGTGCCGTCGAGCAGCACCGTGCAGGCGCCGCAGTGCGTCGTGTCGCACCCGATGTGGGTCCCCGTCAGCCGCAGGTTCTCGCGCAGGAGGTGCACGAGGAGCAGCCGCGACTCGACCTCGGCGTCGTGAGCGGCGCCGTTGACCGTGACCTTGATCCTGTGTGTGGACATGCTCAGGCTCCTTCCGCCCGCGCGACCGCCTTCTTGAGCGCGCGCGCCGTGAGCACGCGGGCCATTTCCACCTTGTACTCGACCGAGCCGCGGCGATCGGCCGACGGATCCGCGCTCTGCGCGGCGAGGCGCGCCGCCTCCGCAATCGTGGCGGCGTCCGGCCGCTTGCCCTGCAGGAACTTCTCCGCGGCGTCCGCCTGGACGGGAGTCAGGCCCGCGTTGGTCAGTCCGATGCCGGCTCGCGCGATCTCGCCGCCCTTCCCGAGCGTCACCTGCGCCGCGGCGCCCGCGGTGGCAAAGTCGCCGACCTTGCGCTCGAGCTTCACATAAGCGCCTCCGGTCCGCGGCTGCGGCGCGGGGATCCGGATCTCGGTCAGGATCTCGTCGGGCGCGAGCGCGGTCGTGAAGAGATCGGTGAAGAACTCGCCGATCGGGATCACGCGCTCCCCTTTCGGCCCCGTCGCGACGACCTGCGCCCGGAGGGCGAGCATCGTGGCCGGGTGATCGTTGGCGGGATCTCCGTGGGCCAGGTTGCCGCCGACCGTGGCGAGGTTCCTCACGATCGGGTCGGCGATCACGGCCGCGGTGTCGGTCAGGATCGGATACCGCGCCTTCACGAGATCGGAGCGCTCCAGGGCCGACTCGCGGGTCCGGCCGCCGATCTTCAGGAATCCGCCCTCCTCCTTGATGTACTCGAGGCCCGGGACCCGGTTGATGTCCACGAGGTGCCCGGCCGATCCCAGGCGCAACTTCAAGAGCGGCAGCAGGCTCTGCCCTCCCGAGAGGACCTTGGCGTCCCCGGGATACTTCGACAGCAACCCGATCGCCTCGGCCAGCGTCTTCGGAGCGTGGTAGTCAAATGACGCGGGAATCATGACCCCTCCTTTCCAACCGGTTCCTTCACGGTGCCATCCTCCATCGTCAGGCCGCCACCATTGGAATCAGGCGCTCGAGCGACTCCAGATTGTGCGCGGGAGCGAGCACGTCCACGAACGGGAGGGCGACCGCCATCCCCCGCGCGGTCGGCTCGTACCGGGAATCTCCGAGGAGGGGATTGAGCCAGATCACTTTCCGGGCACGCAAACGGATCGCCCGCATCGCCCGCGCCAGCATCTGCGTGTCCCCCCGGTCCAGGCCGTCGCTCAGGATCACGACGACGGTCTTCGCGTCGACCATCTCGTTCAAGTAGCGGGACGCGAACTCCGCCAGGCTCTCGCCGATCCGCGTCCCGCCCGACCAGTCGGGCACGCCGGCCGCGAGCCGTTCCAGCGTCGCGCCGACCTTGCCGGAGGACACCCACGGCGTCAGGCGCACGAGTGCCGTATTGAAGGCGAAGAGCTCCGTCCGGCGCGCCACCTTCTTGAGCGCGAGCAGGAACGAGAGAAGAAAGCGGACGTGGGGATCCATCGAGCCGCTGGTGTCGCAGAGGACGACGATCCGCGGCTCCTCGATTGCCCGAGCGCGCCGCGCCAGGCGCAGGAGCTCGCCGTCGGTCCCGACCGAGTCGCGAAAGCTGCGCCGCAGATCCACGCGGCCGCGCCCCCGCGTCGGGACGAAGCGGCGGCTGCGGCGCGTCGCGAGGCGCAGAGCCATGCGGGACAACAGCCGCTCCATGGGCGCGAGCTCGTCCACCGTGCACGCGTCGAACGGCTTGCCGCGAAGGAGCGCCTCGGAGCTGTAGCCCGGCGTATCGCCCTCGAGGACGTCGCGCTCTTCCTCGACGCCGCGGCGGGGGCCCGCCCCCGAAGCACTCGGCCGGCGCAGCGGCAACGCCCGATCGGAGGAGCGCCGCTCGTCGGCAGCGACCGTGGCGGACCCCGCCGCATCGGCACTCCACCAGAGCTCGAAGAGCTCGCCGAACGCCACCGTGTCGCGCGGACCGATCTTGAGCGCGATCGCGAGCGCGCGCCGGACCTCGGCGCGGTCGCCCACGTCCACCAGGGCGAGCGCGGCCGCGCTGTCGATCTCGTCGGAGAGGCTCGCGCGAACACCCCGCTCGCGCAGCGCCGCCGCGAACCGCGCCAGGTGAACGACGAGGTCTTCCCCTTTCATGACGCCGGGGCCTCGAGCCGCGCGCCGTCGACGAGCGCGGACACGGCTCCGGCCAGGTCCTGCAGGTCGTGGCGGTCTTTCAGGATGCAGCCGAGCGTCTGTTCCACGGTCTCGGGGTCGAGCCGGTCGCGGTGCAGCCGGACGAGCGCCTGGGCCCAGTCGATCGTCTCGGCTGCCCCGGGCGACCTGAGGAGCTTACGGCCTCGCAACGACTGCACGAACCGCCCGATCTCGACCGCCAACCGGTCGCTCACTCCCGGAACGCGGGAACGGATGATGCGGACCTCTTTTTCGAGACCGGGGTGCTCGATGTACAGGTAGAGGCAGCGCCGCCGCAGC
>JBGPGG010000019.1:0-34498 GCA_041483715.1 Thermoanaerobaculia bacterium | reverse complement strand
TCCGGGACATCGGAAAGGCCGCGCGCGAGGAGCTCGAGCAGGATCTCGGCCGCCGGTTTTTCCTGGAGCTGACCGTGCGCGTCCGGCCCGACTGGAGGAACGACGATCGGTTCCTCTCGCAGCTGCGCGGGGTGCCAGGGCTATAGGCCGGCCCGAGGCTTATTTCCTGACGGACTGCCGCAGGCGCTCGGCGAGGTCGTGGAGCGACTCGGACAGGGACTCGCGCAGCCGATCCATCTCCGAAAAGAGAAGGGCGTCGGATTCGTGGCGTCGGACCCGTTCCTCGAGCAGCGGTGCGATCTGCGAGCGGATGTCCTCCGCTTCGCGGCGGCCCTGCTGGGTCTTCTCGTCGAGCGTCGATTCGAGCTCCTGCTGCTGGCGCAGGACAGCCTCGATCTGGCTCTCGAGCCGGGGGAGCCGGTCGGCCGGACCGAGCAGCGCCGCGATCTGTCCCTCCAGACGCGGGATCGAATCCGCGGCCTGCCTCAGCGCGCCCATCTGGTCCTCGTGGGAGCCGGACTGGCTCAGGAGCACGGCCATCTGCTGGTCCGCGAGCTGGGCCTTTTCGGTGAGGCTGCCGAGCGCCATGCCGACGTCGTCGGCGTCCTTGCGCTGGCGCACGACGCCGGACTCGAGCCGCTCCGCTAGGCCCTGGAGCGCCGATTCGAGGCCGCGGATGCTCGCCTCGAGATCGCCGCGCCCTTCGGCCGCGCTCTCCACGGGTACCAGCCGCTGCGCCAGCGAGCCCAGCCCATCGCGGAGGGCCGCGACGCCCTTCTCGGCGGCCGCGAGCCGTTCCCCGAGGGCGGAAAGGCTCTCCGTCGTCGTCGCCACGCGCTCGTGCGCGGTCGACACGGCCTGATCGAGGCGCTCGGCGGCCTCCCGCTCGCGCTGTGCCCGGCTCTCGGCCTCGCGCAGACGCTCCTCGAGAAGCGCGAGGCGCTCGCTCGCAGCCCGGGCCCCGGCTCCGGAGGGCAGAAAGGCGGGGTCCGTCGCCGGTTGCCGCGCCGCCTGCGCCATGGGCTCGAACTCTTCGATCTCTTCGCTGGCGGACAGCTCCTCGATCTCGTCGGCCTCCGTCAGGACTTCCGGCTCCTCGACCGATTGCTCGAGCTCGTCCAGGCCGATGGCGTCGATCTCGATGGTCGCGGCCGGCGGTGTGAGCTCCATCGGCGCGCCCGGCTCGAGGCCCGGCGGCTCCGGAACGGCGTACGGCGAAGAGGCGTCCTCGTCGTCGGCCTCGCGGCCGAGCTCGGTGGTGTCGAACGGCGCTTCATCGGAAACGCGCGGCACGAGCGAGAACGGGCGCGAGGGGCGCTGGACCTGCGCGGTGGACTGCGACTCGCGCTTCAGGAGCGAGTCCTTCCAGGTCTGCAGGTCGTCCTGGAGCGCCTCTTCGGCCGCCGCGGCGGCGCTCTCCTCTTCCGCCTTGCGGCCTTGGAGGCGCCGCAGCAGGTCGACGAAGGTGAGCTTCGAGATCAGTTTGAACGTTTCCGTGACGCCGCGGCCGGCGCTCGCGACGGCCTCGACGAACGGATACGACGACAGGCCGAGGGCCTCCTGCATCGCGTCGACGGCGAGGATGTCCGCCAGGTCCCGCTTGTTGTACTGGATCACGACCGGGATCTTCTCGAACGAGATCTCGTTGGACTTGAGGTTGTCCTTGAGGTTCTGCCAGCTCTCGAGATTTTTCGGGAGCATCGTCCACTGCGAGTCCGCGATGAAGACGATCCCGTCCACGCCCTTCAAGACCACGCGCCGGGTCTCGTTGAAGGCGGTCTGGCCCGGAACGGTCGCGAGCTGGAACCTGATCTTGTAGCCCTTGATGTCGCCGAGCTCGACCGGGAGCAGATCGAAATAGATCGTGCGGTCGGTCTGCGTCTGCAGGTTCAGGAGCTTGCCGGCGGTCCCGGGCTCGAGGCGGTCATGCAGGACCTTCAGGTTCGTGGTCTTGCCGCAGAGCCCCGGCCCGTAATAAACGATCTTGGCCGTCAGCTCCCGTGTGGCTGCGTTGTAGATGACCATAAGCCTGCGCTTTGTACCCTGCATTCTAGCGCCGTTTCACGCCGCCGGGGCGGGTTTTCGGGCCCGTTCTTGACCGGGGGCAGGCGACCCCATAGACTCGCGCGGATTTGACGGAAGAGCTCAATCGCAAGGCCAAGATCCTCGACGCCGACCGCATCCGGCGCATGGTGGATCGCATGGCCCATGAGATCGCCGAGCGGCAGAAGGATCTGCCCGGCCTGGCACTGATCGGCATCCGGACCCGCGGCGTTCCCCTGGCCGTCCGCCTGGCGGCGCGCCTCTCGGACCTCGTCAAGCAGAGCTTCCCGGTCGGCACCCTCGACATCACCCTCTACCGCGACGACCTGTCAACGGTCGCCCCGCAGCCCCTCCTGAAGAAGACGGAGATCGACTTCGATCTGAACGGCCGCACGGTGCTGCTCTGCGACGACGTGCTCTACACGGGCCGGACGATCCGGGCGGCGCTGGACGGCGTGATCGACCTCGGGCGCCCCCGGGCGATCCGGCTCGCGGTCTTGATCGACCGCGGCCACCGCGAGTTCCCGATCGAGGCCAACTACGTCGGCAAGAGCGTTCCGACCGCCAACCGGGAAGTCATCCAGGTGATGTTCCAGGAGACCGACGGCGCGGACGAAGTCTGGATCCTCGAAAGGCCGAACTAGCCGCGTGACGGTCGGAAATCTGCGCACCAAGGACCTCCTCGGGATCGAGCCTCTGACTCCCGACGAGATCACGCTTCTGCTCGACACGGCGGAATCCATGCGCGCGATCGGCCAGCGCGCGATCAAGAAGGTCCCCGCCCTGCGCGGCCGCATGGTCGTGAACCTCTTCTTCGAGGCGTCGACGCGCACCCGCTTCTCCTTCGAGACGGCGGAGAAGTGGCTCTCGGCCGATTCTCTGAACTTCGCCGCCAAGGGCAGCTCGGTGGAAAAGGGCGAGTCGCTGCTCGACACGGCGAAGAACCTCCAGGCGATGTCCCCGGATCTCATCGTCATCCGCCACGGCTCGCCGGGCGTGCCGCATTTCCTGGCGCGGCACCTGAAGGCGGGGGTCGTCAACGCGGGCGACGGCGCGCACGAGCACCCGACGCAGGCCCTCCTCGACGCGCTCACGATCCGCCAGCGGCTCGGCCGGCTCGAGGGGCTGCGCGTCACGATCGCGGGCGACATCGCGCACTCGCGCGTCGTCCGCTCGAACATCTGGCTCCTGACGAAGATGGGGGCGAAGGTCACGGTGTGCGGGCCGCCGACGCTCCTTCCGGGCCGGATCGAGGAGATGGGTGTCGCGGTCACGACGGACTTCGACGCGGCGCTCGACGGCGCCGACGTCGTGATGATGCTCCGGATGCAGCTCGAGCGTCAGGGCAAGTCGATCTTCCCGTCCGTGCGCGAGTACTTCCGGCACTACGGGCTCGACGCGAAGCGCCTGTCCCGCGCGAAGCCCGAGGCGATCGTGATGCACCCGGGACCGATGAACCGGGGCGTCGAGATCGCGTCGGACGTCGCGGACTCGGGCCGCTCGGTCATCCTCGACCAGGTCGCCAACGGTGTCGCCGTGCGCATGGCGGTCCTGTACCTGCTGCTCGGCGGGCACCCGTTGGAGGGCGAGTCATGAGCCGCAAGCTTCTGCTCCGCGGCGGGAAGCTCGTCGACCCGGCGGCCGGGCGGATCGGGCGATTCGTCGTGCTGCTCTCCGACGGCCTCGTCACCGAGGTCGGCGGTCGGGTCGAGGCCGGCGACGCCGAAGTGTTCGACGCCTCGCGGCTCCTGGTCCTGCCCGGATTCATCGATTTGCACGCACACCTGCGCGAGCCCGGGCGCGAGTACGCGGAGACGATCGCCACGGGGCTCGCCGCGGCCGCCGCCGGCGGCTTCACCGCCGTCTGCGCCATGCCCAACACAAGCCCGGTCAACGACAGCCGCGAGACCTGCGAGTTCCTCCGTCTGCGCGGCGAGAAGGTCCGCGGCGCGCGCCTCTATCCCATCGGCGCGATCACGAAGGGGCAGAAGGGCCAAGAGATGACGGCCTTCGGCGAGCTCGCCGAGGCCGGGGCGGTCGCCCTCTCCGACGACGGGAAGTGGCTGGAGGACGGCGGCCTCCTGCGCCACGCCTTCGAGCACGCCGGGCTCTTCGGCCTGCCCATCGTCCAGCACGCCGAGGACAAGAGCCTCTCGGAGGGCGCGCCGATGCATGAGGGCGCGGTCTCGGCGCGGCTCGGCCTCTCGGGCCAGCCCTCCATGGCGGAGGCGGCGGCGGTGGCCCGGGACCTCCTGGTGGCCGAGATGACGCACGGACGCCTGCACGTGGCGCACCTGTCCACGGCCCGCGCGCTCGATCTGGTCCGCCGCGCGAAGGCGGCGGGCATCCGCGTGACCTGCGAGGTGACGCCGCACCACCTCGTCCTCACCGACGAGGAGGTCGCGAAGTCGGAGTTCTCCACGCGAACCAAGATGAACCCGCCGCTGCGAGAGGGCTCGGACCTCGAGGCGCTCCTCGCCGGGCTCTCCGACGGGGTGATCGACGCGATCGCGACGGACCACGCTCCGCACCACGCCGACGAGAAGGCGGTCGACTTCGACAGCGCTCCCTTCGGGATCGTGGGTCTCGAGACGGCCGCGTCCGTCGTCTACGACCGATTGGTCTCCCGCGGAAAGCTTCCGCTCGAGCGGTTCGCCGCACTCTTCTCGGCCGGGCCGGCGAAGGCCTTCGGCCTCCCGGGTGGGACGCTGGCCGTGGGCGCGCCCGCGGACGTGACCCTCTTCGACCCGGAGGCGCGCTGGAAGGTGGATCCGCATCGGTTCCTGTCGAAGGGCCGCAGCACGCCGTTCGCCGGATGGGAGCTCGTGGGAGGGCCCGCCGCGACGATCGTGGCGGGGACGGTCGTGTGGCAGCGGGTCGATCTGTAGCGCTCGGGGTAGCCCGCCGCCTCTGTCTCCTCGGCGCGGCCGCCCTCGCTCTCCTGGCTGCCGCTGCGAAGTCACCGGAGCCCCGTCGCATCGCGCTGCGCCTGTCGGACGGCTTCGAGCCCGGCCCCGCGGCCGAGCGCTTCTTGGGGCTCGCGAAGTCCCGGGGCATCGAGGTGCAGAGTTCCTCGGAAAGCACGGCGGCGCCGAAGGGATGGGAAGTCGTGCACCTGGCGAAACTCCCGGTGCCCGAGCGTCTCAAGCCGGCGCTCGCGCGGTTTCCGGCGTCGTTCGAGGCCTCCGGATTCGCGTTCGACGGACGGACCTATGCGGGCAGGGACGACGCGATCTTTCTCGCGGACCCCGGAAGGCCCGCAGAAATCTTCGTTCTCGGAGTTTCGGAGCAGGCGGTCCTCGACCTCGCTACGCGCCGGCTCCTGGACCGGCCTGAAAAGCCGGCGGACTACGAGGTCCTTTCCGGCGAGCTGACGAAGGAGGGGCGATTCGTCGAGAAGGACGGCCGTTTCGCGATCGATCCTGCGTCCGGTCTGGACCTCATCGCGGGCCGCGACGAGTTCTACAAGAGCCTCCGACGTGAAAAGCGAGGCGGCCTGGACTGGGAATATCCGGCAGCGCAGGCCGCGGCGGTCGCGCGCTGGGAGAAAGCCGCCGCGCGATTTGCGGGGAAGCGGCCGTTCTCCGTTCGCATTTTTCCGGACGCCGTGCTGAAGGCGCTCTACACCGGCTCCTCGCGCCCGGCCGACCTCGTCGCCGACGGCGGGAAGGTCCGCGTCGAGATCGACGCGTCCGCGCCCGAGGAGCCCGACCTGGTCTCGCCCGTGCTGGCGGCCGCGGCACTCGGCGCCGGCAACCCGGTGCTGCTCGAGCGCCGGACGCTGCTCTACGCGGCCGGCGCTCGCCGATTCGGGAAGTGGTGGGGGCGCGACGCGCGGAGCTTTTCGGCGTTCGCGCACGCGGCGGGCGTGGAGCCCTCGGTCGAGGAGGTCGTCAAGTCCGATCCCGATGTGTCTCCGGTCCTCGCGGTCGGCGCGGCTGCGGCGTGGCTGGATGCGGGCTCGCGCCTCGAGAGCGAGGCCGCGGTCGAGAAGTCGCTCGGGGAGGCGGAGGCCGCGCTCTCGGCGAAGCTCTCGCGCTGGCGCGAGGCGGCCTGGAGGCAGAGCGTCAAGCCGCCGGCGCGCCGGACGCTGCCGGAGGGATTCCTTCGCGGCATCGCCTGCGCCATGAGCGACTCGATCGAGGGCGCCTACATCGCGCCCTCCTCGCTCGCGACGCTCAAGCGGTTGAAGGAACTCGGCGCCAACTCGGTCTCGGTGATCCCGTACGGGTACGCGCGCGAGGCCGCGGGCGACCGGATCCTCTTCGTGCACCGCAGCCCGCGCGGAGAAACCGACGAGGGCATCGTGCGCGCCCTCTTCGACGCGCGGTCGCTCGGTATGACGGCCCTGGTCCAGCCGCGGCTCTGGGTCGGGAGAGGCGCCGCCGTCGGCGACATCGCCATGGCGGACGACCGGTCCTGGCGCGGCTGGTTCGACTCCTACCGGAGGTTCATCGTGCACCAGGCCGTGGTGGCGGAAGCCTCGGGCGTGGCGCTCTTCTGCGTCGGCTCGGACCTCCAGAAAACCGAGCCGCGCGAGAAGGATTGGCGCGACGTGGTCGCCGCGGTGCGGCTTGCGACCGGCGCCCCCGTCCTCTACGCCGCGGACGGGGCGGCCAACGCGAACCGGATCACGTTCTGGGAAACGCTCGATGCGATCGGCGTCGACTTCTTCGACTCGCTGTCGAAATCGGAGAAGCTCTCCGATTCGGCGCTCGACGAAGCAGTCCGCCGCGCTGCGCGCCCGGTCGCCGAGCTCTCGGAGCGCGCGGGAAAGAGCGTGATCTTCACCGAGGTCGGATATCCTGCCGTGCGGAGCGCCTGGATCGCGCCGCGCGACGAGGCTCAGAGACGCCCCGCCGGCGCCGAGGACGCCGCGAGGGCGATCGCCGCGGTCTCCCGGGCGCTGGCAAAGGAGAGCTGGTGGAAGGGCGTCTACTGGTGGAAAGCCTTCTCGGACGGCAAGCTGGCGGCCCCCGGCGAGCGCGGCTTCCACATCCTCGGCACGCCGGCGGAGAAGGCGATCGAGCAGGGGTTCCGGCAACGGGCCGGTTCCTGACCGGGCCATGACGCTCGTCGAAACGGCGGTCCTCGCGGCAAGAGCGGGCGGCGAAGTGCTCGTCGCCAACTGGCGCAATCTCCCGCACGGTTCCGTCGAGGAGAAGACGAAGAACGACTTCGTCACGCACGCCGACCGGGAGAGCGAGGAGCGGATCATTTCGTCCATCCGCGCGCGCTACCCGGAAGACGCCTTCCTCGGCGAAGAGGGCGGCCGGCGCCCCGGGCGCGACGGAGCGCGCGTGTGGATCATCGATCCGCTCGACGGGACGTCGAACTTCGTGTCGGGCTTCCCGTTCTGGTGCGTGTCGATCGCGGCGTGGGAGGGGGAGGAGCTGGTGGCCGGGGTCGTCTGGGATCCCCTCCGCGAGGAGATGTACACGGCCGAGCGCGGCTCGGGCGCGTGGCGCAACGGAACGCGCCTGGCCGTGACGGGCCGCCCGGATCTCGACGGGGCCTTCATCGCGACGGGCTTTCCTTTCCGCAACCGGCACAAGATCGACACGTACCTCGCCCTCTTCAAGGCCGTGTTCGGGCAGGCGCGCGCAATCCGGCGCGCCGGTTCCGCGGCGCTCGATCTCGCTTACGTTGCGGCGGGCGTGTTCGACGGGTTCTTCGAGTTCCGCCTCGCGCCGTGGGACGTGGCGGCCGGAGCGCTGCTCATCGAGGAGGCCGGAGGACAGCTCACGGATTTCGACGGCGGGAAGGGCTACCTCGAGCGCGGCAACGTCGTGGCCGGCGCGCCCGGCGTCGCGGAGGGGCTGCGGAACGTCGCGAAGGGGATCGTGTCGGAGCAGTCGATTTAGGAGGGCTCCGGCCTACGCCTCCATGCTCCTCAAGTACTCCCGGTCGAACGCCGCAAGCAGGCTCTCCTCCTTCGAGTAGACGCCCGGCCGGTAGGCGCGCGACGAGACGCCCTGCTGAGCGAGCTCGCACATGTGCCAGTCCTGGCGGTTCGTGACGTCCCAGATCTCCACGCCGTCGGCCGGGTCGAGAGCAGGATCGCCGAGCGTCTCCGGGGCGAACAGGAAGTCGCAGACGACACGCGTGCGGTCCACGGCGAGCGGGAAGAGCCGGGTTGCCATGACGAGGTCTGGCTGCACCGTGAGGAAGGCCCCGGGGAAGATCGAGTAGTAGTACACGCGCTGGCGCTCGTCTTCCGGCAGGTCGCCGAGCGGCGCCCCGCAGAGCCGGCCGCTCATGGTCAGGCTTCCGCCCGCCTCGTTGATCAGCATGTAGCCGCCGAGGACCCCGCCCTCGCGCAGGTTGTTGGCGCCGCTCCTGTAGTGCGAGAGCTTCGCCAGCGCCGGGTGAACGGGCGGGCAGTGGTAGCACTCCGAGAAGTTCTGGAAGATGAGCTTCCAGTTGGCGGCGACCTCGTACTGAATCTGGCGCGCGGTTGCGAGCCGCGGCAGGCGCCACGGCGCGAAGCGGCCGAGCAGCGGAGCCAGCACCTCGTCGAGCGGCTGCGGTTCGCTCGCGAGATTGAGGAAAAGAAACCCTTCCCACTCCCCGAGCGCCACCGGAGCGAGCGGGTGTTCCGCCTTGTCGAACCACGGCACGTCGGCCATGTGCGGCGCGCCGAGGAGCGCGCCGTCGAGGCCATAGGTCCAGGCGTGGTACGGGCACTGGATCCCGCCAGCGAAATGGCCGCGCTCCTCCTCGCAGACCCGCGTGCCGCGGTGCCGGCAGACGTTGTAGAACGCCCGCGCCTTGGAGTCGCGGCCCCGCACGAGGAGGAGGCTCTCGCGGCCGACCGGCACGAGGACGAAGTCGCCGGGCTCCCGGATCGCGTCGCCGCGGCCGACGCACAGCCAGCGCCGCGAGAAGATCCGTTCCTGTTCTGCCGCGAAGATTTCCACGGACGTGTAGTACTGGCCGGGCAGGGTCGTCGCGCGCTCCGTCAGGGAGTGGCCGGTGTATTCCATGACGCGCGAGCGTAAACCCCTCGCCGCCCGGCGGGCAAGCGATAGACTTGCGCCAACATTTGAGGAGGTTTCATGCGCCGACGATTCACTCGCCGGGACTTCGTCCGCACAGGCGCCGCAGCCGGCCTCGCCGCCGCGGCCCCGCGCGCCCTCGCAGCCACGGCGCCCGCCGTCCAGACGGGCGGCGTCAAGCCGGTCGTCATCTCCTCGGCCAACGGCAACTGGTTCAAGAACGGCGGCAGCTTCACGTGCGTCGAGAAGGCCTTCGCGCTCATGACGCAGGGCTCCGACGTTCTCGACGCGCTCATCGAGGGCGTGAACATCGTCGAGCTCGATCCCGAGGACTACAGCGTCGGCTACGGCGGCGTGCCGAACGCCGAGGGCGTTGTCCAGCTCGACTCCTCCTGCATGCACGGGCCGCTCAAGCGCGCCGGCGGGGTCGCCTCCCTCGAAGGCGTCCGGACGCCTTCGCGCGTGGCCCGGGAGGTCATGAACAAGACCGACCACCACCTGCTCGTGGGCAAGGGCGCCCAGGTGTTCGCGCGCAACCTCGGCTTCAAGATCGAGGACGACCTCAATACGCCGCTCTCGCTCAAGCTCTGGCTCGAGTGGAAGCAGCGCACGGACCCGAAGCACTACCTGACGCCGCAAGAGCGCGAGATCGCTTACGACGGAGTGCGCCGGCAGATGGCGCGCGAAGGAAAGTTCGCCTCGTCGAAGATGTACGGCACCATCAACTGCGACGGGATCAATGCGAAGGGCGAGATCTGCGGCGTGACGACGACGTCGGGCCTGTTCTTCAAGATCCCGGGCCGCGTGGGCGACTCGCCGATCCTCGGCGCCGGGCTCTACGTGGACGGCAGCGTCGGCGCCGCCGGCTCGACCGGCCGCGGCGAGGCGAACCTCTACAACCTGTCCTCGTACCTGATCGTCGAGAACATGCGCCGCGGCATGCACCCCAAGGACGCCGGGCTCGAGGCCCTCAAGCGCATCAAGTCGAACACGGTCGAGAAGCGCCTACGCAAGAAGAACGGCGACCCGAACTTCAACATCAACTTCTACGTCCTGAACGCGAAGGGCGAGTTCGCCGGCGTCGCGATGTATGCCGAGGACGCGGACGACAAGGGGTGGGCCGGCGGGAAGGGCAGCGCGGTGCGCTACGCGGTCTGCGACGCCAACGGCCCGCGCTCGATCCAGGTCGAGGGCCTTCTCGCGGGCACGCCGTCGGACTGAGACCCCGTGATCCCTCTCCCCCGAGCGGGGGAGAGGGTCAGGGCGAGGGGCGAGTCACTTTCCCTGGGGCAGGTACTCCTTTGGGATCGGGTTGTCCTTCGTCTCGTCGGTCCAGATGGCGTTGGCGATCCACCAGCGCTTGCCGTCCCAGAAGAGCTCGATCGAGTTGATGCCGCGCTTGATGATGGGGCCGGTTTCGGTCTGGCGTGTCTCGTACGTGCTCCAGACGTGCGCGATGGGACCGAAGCGCTCGGTGACCCGGTGGATCTCCTTCTCGACGAAGCCCTTCATCAGCGAGGCGTTTGACGAGTCCACGAACTTCTGGTGGTCCACGATCTTCGGCGCCGGTTGACCGCTCTTGTCGTAGTCCACGATCACGAAGCGCAGGTCCTTGATGTAGAGCGACCGGTCCCGGGCCCAGTCGCGGGGCTGGCCGGCCGGCCCGGTGACGACTTCGTAGTAGGCCTTGACCATCCCGTCGATTGTCGCGATGTCTTCAGGCCGCGGTGCCGCCATGGCCACCGCAACGTGCGCCTGCGCCGCAAGGGTACCCGCCGCCAGCGCCGCCCCGACGATCAGGATGAGAGCCCTGGTCCGAACTGTCATTGAGGCCTCCTCAAATCCGAAATCCGAAATCCGACATCTCAGTCCACGATCACTCCCGCATATCCAACCACACTCGACGTATCTCCCGTCTCGTCGCCGCTGTCGCGGCGCGCGACGACTCGCGCGCGCCGGGCTCCGGCTGACCGGGCGGCGAAAAGCAGCGCGGTCGCGGGCAGGAAGCCGCACATCGAGATCGACTCGGTCAGCACGACGCGGAAGAGGCCCTCGGGATCGAGCCCTGCGACACGGGTGAGCGCCATGTCGTCCTTGCGCCGGCCCTCGTCGCGGCTCTCGTAGTGGTTCATGTCCGAGGAGGCGAGGACGAGCGGCGGCTTGGCTTCCTCCGCGCAGATGGTGGCGAGCGCATCTCCCACCTCGCGGCACAGGGCGAGGCTCGGCTCGCCCAGGCACACCGGGACGAACGCGACGTCGGGCCGCAGGACCTGGAGGAAGGGGAGCTGCACTTCGAGCGAGTGCTCCCGCAGGTGCGCGCTCGCGTCTTGCTCGAGCGACGGGGCGAGCGCGAGGAGCCTGTCCGCCAGGCGCCGATCCACGGCCACGTCGCCGAGGGGAGTGCGCCAGGCGTCCGAGGGGTCGAGGGCAGCGGGAGCCCCGCGTCCGGTGTGGTTGGGACAGAGGATGACGCACGTGGCGGGAATCCGAAGGCGCGCGTAGACCGCGCCGGCCACCGGGCCCGAATACAGGTAGCCGGCGTGTGGGACGATCGCGCCGAAGGCCGGCTCGGGCTTCGTCTCGGGCGGCAGGCACGAGCGCACGTCCCTCTCGAGGCGATCGGGCCGCGCGTCGTAGAAGGAGCCGGCGACCGCCGGGACCCGGATTGTCATGGCCCCCTGCCGGGTCAGTTCACCAGCAGCGTCGCCTCGGCGGACTGGCCCGCCAGCTCGGCGCGGATCGTCGCGGCGCCGGCCGTGCGGCCCTGGGCCACTCCCGCCGAGTCCACGGTGGCGACCGCGGGGTTGGAGGACTTGAAGACCGCGGCGGCCTCGGGGATGAGGGCGCCGTCCGGGGCGTAAGCCTTCACCTCGAAGTGCTGGGTCTCTCCGACGCGCGCGAGCGCCGTGGCCGGCCGGATCTCCAGCCGGGCGATCGGGCGCAGGATGACGTTCACGTCGCAGCCGCCCTGGATGTCGCCGATCCTCGCGATGATGGTGGTGGTGCCTGGGGCCACGGATGTGACGACGCCTCCCTCCGCGACGGTCGCGATCTTTGGCTCTCCCGAGCTCCACTCGGGCTTGATGTCGACCGCCTTCTGTTTCGAGTCCCTGACCGTGTAAGAGACCGGGATGGCGGTGCCGGCCGGGCCCGTCAGGGCCAGCGACACCGGGGTGATCTCGATCGAGGCGACGTCCACGACCTCGACGGGAATCTGGGCCGAGACCCCTTTATATTCGGCGGTCACCATCGACTTGCCGGCCTTCTTGGCGACGATGCGGCCGCCGGGCTCGGCCTCGACCACGTTGTTCGACGCGCTCCAGGTGGCGGTTGCCTGCTCGAAGGCCTTTCCGTTTTTGTCGAGGACCTGCGCGGAAAGCCGCTGCGAACGGTCGAGACCGTAGATCTTGACGTCCTTGGAGCGCTTGCCCTTGCCGGCCGTGTCGACCGTGATCTGGATGGAAGCGGGCTTGCGGGAGCAGGCGGCGGTCAAGAGGACCGCGCCGAGCAGGCAAACCATGGCGCGACGTGAACGCATCCCTTTTACCTCCTGAGGTTTATCGCCTTCGAGGATAGCACCGTTTCACATCCATCCGAGGATCCGTCGCGCCCGGCGCGCGACCCGATCGGCGTGGCGTACGGGGTCGTAAATTCGGGGCGACGGGATCACCGCCGCGAGCGTTGCGGCCTCCTCGCGCGTGAGCGCGCGAGCGGGCTTGCCCATGTACCGGCGCGCCGCCGCCTCCACTCCGAAGGTCCGCGGCCCGAGTTCGATGATGTTCAGGTACAGCTCGAGGATTCGCTTCTTCGAGAGCTCCCGTTCGAGGCGCCAGGCGATGAAGAGCTCCCGGAGCTTTCGCCAGGGCGTTCGGGCGGGAGAGAGGTAGAGGTTCTTGGCGAGCTGCTGGGTGATCGTCGAGCCGCCGACCTTGAGCTTGCCCTTCTCCCAGTCCTTCTCGGCGGCGCCCCGCATCGCCTCCCAGTCCACGCCCTCGTGCTCCCAGAAACGCACGTCCTCCGCGACGACGACGGCCCGCTGCACGTCCGGAGCGATCTGCGACAGCGGCACCGGACTCCATTCGAGGCGCGTGCTCTTGCCCTCGCTGGCGAGCGCGGCCTTGCGACGCTCCATGAACGCGGTCGTCGAGGGCCAGGACTTCGCGAGTGGGCGCACGTCGGGAAGCGTCGCCCAAAACAAAGCCGCGGCCCCGAGGGCCGCGGCGGAGAAGACGATGAGGATGCGCCGGATCACGAGACCCGGGCGCCGACTACTTCTTGGCAGCCGTGATCGCTCTCCTCAGCTTTCGAACACCCTCGTCGGCCTCGTCCTTCGAAAGCACCAGGTGCGGACGGAAGCGGACGGCGTTGGCGCCGGAGGCGAGGCCCATCATCCCGTTCTCGAGGCAGGCGGCGAGCGTGCGGTCGCGCGTCTCCTTGTCGGGCAGGTCGAAGGCGATGAAGAGGCCGCGGCCGCGCACGTTCGACATGACGCCCGGGAATTCCTCGGCCAGCTCGCGCAGGCGGGCCTGCAGGTGCTCGCCGACGACGCGCGCGTTCTCGATCAGGTTTTCCTCGGCGATGATCTCGAGGTACTTCGCGCAGCGGATCATGTCCACCAGGTTGCCGCCCCAGGTCGAGTTGATGCGCGAGGACACCTTGAAGACGTTGTCCGGGATGTCGTCGATCCGGTGATTCGAGGCGAAGCCGCAGACCTGCGTCTTCTTGCCGAAGGCGAACATGTCGGGCTCGACGCCCATCTGCTGCCAGCACCACATGGAGCCGGTCAGGCCCACGCCGGTCTGGACCTCGTCGAAGATCAGGAGGAACTCGAGCTCGTCCGCGAGCGCGCGCAGGCGCCGGAAGAGCTCCGGGCGGAAGTGATTGTCGCCGCCCTCGCCCTGGATCGGCTCGATGATGAGCGCCGCAATGTCGTCGGGGTTGGCGGCGCAGGCGGCGCGGATCTCGCGCTCGACCTCTACCTCCGCGGCCGCGACCTGCTGGAGGATCGAATCGGTCACGGGGAAGGAGAGGCTCGGGCACGTCAGGCGCGGCCAGTCGAAGGTCGGGAAGTACTGGGTCTTGCGCGGGTCGGCCGTGTTCGTCATGGAGATGGAGTAACCGGAGCGGCCGTGGAAGGCGTGCTTGAAGTGGATGATCTTCTTGCCCTTTTCGCCCTTGCCGCGGGCGAGGCTCTTGCGCACCTTCCAGTCGAAGGCCGTCTTCAGCGTGTTCTCGATCGCGAGCGTGCCGCCCTCGACGAAGAACATGTGGTCGTTGTGGGTCTTGGGGACGGCGAGCGTCGAGAACGTCTCGACGAAGCGGGCGAAGTGCTCGGTGTAGATGTCGCTGGTGGAAGGCTTGGTGAGGGCCGCCTCCATGAGCGCTTCCCGGAACTCCGGGTCGGCCATCTTCGGGTGGTTGTAGCCGATCGGGAGTGTGGCGAAGCAGGAGAAGAAGTCGAGGATCGGCCGGTCGCTCCGGGCGTCGTACAGGTAGGATCCCTTGCTCCGCTCCATGTCCATGACGACGTGGTATCCGTCCACGAGGATGTGGCGGGAGAGGACGTCGAGGACGTTTTTCGGCGACAGCTGCTCTCGCGTGACGGTCGACATGAAGCCCCCTCAAGGCGAAAAACGGGCGAAAGAAACCGGTCGTGAGACGTGAAAGCTAGCATTACTGGAGGCGGGAAGGGAACCCCCTCGGGACGGCAGGCGGGGCGCGGGTTTCATGAGGACAGGGCGGGGATGCGGGCGTCCTCGAGGCTTGCCGCGGTGCAGCGGTCCTTGCCGTGCTCCTTGGCCCGGTACAGGGCCGTGTCCGCCGCCCGCAGCAGCTCGTTCTTCTGCTGCTCGACCGAGGCGCCCGGGGTTGCGTGGGTCCGGATGGACGAGAGCCCGAGCGACGCCGTGATCATCCCCTGGAGATTGAGGGCCGGCTCGTTGAAGCCGTAGGGCCGGAAGAGGAAAGTCGCGGTCCGGATCGCGATGCGGATGGCTTCGCAGACCTCGAGGCCTTCCTTCAGATTGTGGCCGGGCAGGATGAGGACGAACTCGTCGCCGCCATAGCGCGTCAGCGTCGCGCGCTCGTCGGTCACGGTGCGGCGCAGCAGGTAGCCGACCTCCCGCAGGACCTGGCTGCCGGCGAGGTGCCCGTGCCGGTCGTTGACGGCCTTCAGGTTGTCGAGGTCCAGGAAGACGATGCAGCAGTCGCCGCCGTCGCGCGAGATGCGCGAGAGCTCCTGCGTGAGCCGCAGGTGGAGGTACCGCTCGTTGTAGAGGCCGGTCAATCCGTCGCGCTTGGCGACCTCGTAGGCGCGGCGCGCGTCGAGCAGGTTCTGGATGGAGATCGAGGCGTAGTCGGCGAAGATCTCGAGGAGCCTTCGGTCCTTCTCACGGAAACCGCCGGGCCCCGTCCGGTTGACGAGCTCGAGCACGCCGCACACCGACGACTCGATGCGGACCGGCACGCACAGGGCCGATTTCGTCTGGAAGCCGTCGGTCAGATCGAGCGTCGGATAGAAGAAGGGATCGTCGACCACGTCGTCCGTCATGTACGCGACTCCGGTGGCGTACACGTGCCCGACGATCCCGACGCGCGCGTTCATGCGCTTGCCGAGCCGGGCCTCGCCGTGCGCGCCGTAGGTCGCAATGAAGACGAGCTCGTTCTCGAGGCGGTCGTCCGAGTTCTTGGTCATCGGATCGTCGAGGAGGATGGAGCCGGCCTCGGACGGGACGAACTCGTTGGCCTTCTGGAGGATTTCGCGCAGGAAGCGATCGATCTCGATCTCGCCCGTGTAGGCGTAGTAGGCCTTGTGCCTCTCGAGAAAATTCTCGAGTCTGCGATTTTCGAGAGTAAAAACCTGCAACAAACTTCCCAGCCTCGAAAAAATTCTACCATCTGATAGCCTCGAACGCCGTGGCCCCAGTCACGCGACGCCATGCCGCCACAGCATGACCGGCGGGCCGGCCCGCGACAGGCCGGCATCCCCGCCCGCAAGCGATGGGGACAGAACTTTCTCGCGAACCTCGGAACCGCCGAGCGCATCGTGGACGCCGCGGGCGTCACCGCCGCGGACACGGTGCTCGAGATCGGCCCGGGCGAGGGGGCGCTCACGCGGCCGCTCGCGGTGCGCGCCCGTTGCGTCGTCGCGGTCGAGATCGATCCGCTGCGCGCCGAGGCGCTCGCGGGAGAGTTCGGACCCGGCAGCCCCGTGCGCGTCTTCCAGGGCGACATCCTCGAGCGGCCGTTTCGCCAGTGGCTCGCGGGAGCGGGGGAAGGATGCGGCGATACGGCGCTGCTCGTGGCCAATCTTCCGTACAACGTCGCGACGCCGATCCTCGTCGCCGCCATCGAGGACCGGGACACCATCCGGCGTTCGGTTGCCACCGTCCAGCGCGAGGTGGCCCGGCGTTTCGTGGCGCGCCCGGGCGATGAGGCCTACGGGTACCTCTCCGTGCGTTCCGCGGCGCACGCGACGGGCCGGATCCTGTTCGACCTGCCGCCGGGCGCCTTTCGTCCGCGGCCGAAAGTCATGTCGAGCGTGCTCGAGCTCACGCCGCGGACCGAGCCGCTCGACGCGGAGCTCGTCCGGCGGGCGCTGTGCCTGGCCTCGCTCGGCTTCAACGCCCGCCGCAAGACACTCGCCAACGCCCTGTCCTGCGCCGCACCCCGCGCGCACTGGGAGCGCGGCCTGGAAGCGCTGGGGAAAACGGCGCGCGCCCGGGCCGAGGAGCTTTCGCTCGAGGACTTCCTCGCGCTCGCCCGGGATTGGCGGCCGCTCGCGTGAACGCGCCGCTCGAGGTCGTTCCGCTCGGCGGCGTCGGCGAATTCGGGCGCAACGTCCTTTGGCTGCGCTCCGGGGACTCGAGCATCCTCGTGGACGTCGGGGTCTCGTTTCCGGACGAGAGCTTTCCCGGAATCGATCGGATCGCGCCGGACCTTTCGGTCCTGCGCGGCGAGCGGATCGACGGCGTCTTCCTCACGCACGGCCACGAGGACCACGTCGGCGCGCTGTCTTTTCTGCGCGAGTGGTGCGAGGCGCCCGTCTACGGATTTCCCTTCACGCTGGCGCTCGCGCGGCGGCGGCTCGAGGAGGCCCGGGCGCCACTCGATCGCCTGATCGAGGCGCGGGGCCGCGAGCCGATCCAGGCGGGCGCCTTCACGGTGACGTTCTTCCGCGTCTCCCATTCCGTGCCCGGCTCCGCGGCCGTGCTCGTCGAAGCGGGAGGCCGGCGCCTGGTTCACTCCGGCGACTTCAAGCTCGATGACGATCCGCCCGACGGCGAGACGACCGACCGCGAGGGGATCGCGGCCGCGGTCGGCGCGGGTGTGGACCTCGCGCTGGTGGACTCGACCAACGCCGAACGGCCGGGCCGCTCCCAGTCCGAGCGCGTGGCGGGCGAGGGCCTGCGCGCAGCGTTCGCGGGGGCGCGGGGGCGGATCATCCTGACGACGTTCTCGAGCCACGTCGCGCGGGTGTCTCAGGCCGCCGAAGCCGCGCTCGCTGTGGGCCGCCGCGTGGCCCTGCTCGGCCGCAGCATGCGCGCCGTCGCGGAGATCGCCGAGCGCTTCGGGCGCCTGCGCCTGCCGGCTGGGTCGCGCCCGGCCGCCGCGGACCTGCGGGAGATCCCGCCCGGCCGCCTGCTCTGCCTGGCCTCCGGAAGCCAGGGCGAGCCGTTCTCGGCGCTGTACCGCCTCGCGCTCGGCGAGCACGCGGACCTCGAGCTCTCGGAGGGCGACGTGGTGCTGCTGTCGGCGCGGACGATTCCGGGTCACGAGCGGTCGGTCAATCGCATGAGCGACCACCTCGTGCGCCGGGGCGCGCGGGTCGTGCGTGAGAGCGAGCCGCCGATCCACGTCTCCGGGCACGCGCACCGGGACGAGATCGCGGAGTGGCTCCGGATGGTCCGTCCCCGCGCGGTCATGCCCGTGCATGGAGACCGCCGCATGCTCGCGGCCGCCGGCGAGATCGCCGTCGCCGAGGGCGTCGAGCCCTCGCGCGTGCACCTGCTCGACAACGGCGACCGGCTCACGCTCGGGGACCGCGGAGAGACCATCGCGCCGAAGTCCGTCGCCTGCGGCGTGGTCTATCTCGACGGCCGCACCGAGACCGTTGGGCCCGAGATCGTGCGCGAGAGGCGCCACCTCGCCGAGGAGGGTGTGGTGGTCATCCTCGTCCGGGGCGACGAGGTGGACGTGGTCTCCCGCGGCGTCGCGGCGGACGAACAGGAGCTTGCCGGTGAGGTCGCGCGCGCGACGCGCGCCGTGCTCGCCCGGGCGAACGACGAGGAGCGCGGCGACCCCGAGTGGCTGCGCGCGGAGATCGCGATCGCTGCCAAGCGCGCCTGCCGGCGCGCGCTCGACCTGCGGCCCGTGATCGTGCCCGTGGTCGTCTGATCGGGACGCGATGAAGAAGCTCCTGCCGGCGCTCGCGATCGGGTGCGGTTCTCCGCGCACGGGAGCGACTATGGCTGGTGATACGGTAACCGCGTGAGTTGGCTCGACGCCATCGCCCTCGGAATCATCCAGGGCCTGACCGAATTCATCCCCGTTTCCTCCGACGGGCACCTCTCCGCGGCCGAGATGTTGATGCCGCGCTTCGGGCAGGTCGGCCTGCTGTTCGACGTCATGGTGCACGTCGGCACTCTGGCCGCGATCGTCGTCTACTACCGCCGCCTCCTCGCGCAGGAGGTCGTCGGCCTCGTCTCGCACCACGCGGTCGAGCGGGGCAAGGCCTGGCGGCTGGCGATGCTGCTCCTCGTCGCGACGGTCCCGACCGGGATCGTCGGTCTGCTGATGAAGCACTACGTCGAGCAGACGAAGACAAACGCGCGGTTCGTCGGGGCGATGGAGATCCTGACGGGGCTCTACCTCGCGGTCTCCTACTTCCGGCGGGACGGGCGCAAGGACCGCGCCACGATGACCTATCTCGACGCCGTCATCATCGGCGCCGTGCAGGGCTTTGCGGTGCTTCCCGGGCTTTCGCGGTCCGCCTCGACGATCGCGTTCGGGCTGCTCCTCGGACTGACCGCCCGATGGGCGGCGGACTACACGTTCCTGCTCGCGATTCCGGCAATCGTCGGCGCGGCCGGCGTGGAGCTCCTCTCCGCGCTGCGGCACAACGGGATGGGCTTCTTCGCGACGCCCGATTTCGCGAAGTACCTGGTCGGGGCGGCGGTCGCCGGGCTGGTGGGTTACATGACGATCGGATTTCTGATCCGGATGGTCTCCACCCGGAGGGTCCACTGGTTCGCGGCCTACTGCTTCGTGTTCGGCCTCGTCCTGATCTTCTTCTTCCCGTAAACGCTGCGCGTTACGGCGCGCCGCTGCCGGAACCGGCGCGACGGGCGTGGCGGCTGCCGAGCCGAATCGCCCCGTACACGAGCACGCAGCACGCGAAGTCGACGAGCAGTCCCACGTCGCATCCGAAGGGCTTGTGCTGGAGCGCCGGAGGGAGCGAGGGGTGCAGGACCGCGAAGTAGATCGCGTTGCCCGCAAGGATTCCGACGAGGTACTCGACCCATCGGCGCGGCGTCATCGCCCCGAAATCTATCGCCTTTGGGCTCCGCTACGCTCGAGCGTCTCGGCCAGGTGGCGCTCCGAATGGGCGCGGCCCTCGGCGAGGCCATGCCGTTCCCGGATGGCGATCGCCTCGCGCAGCGCCGCGCCGCTCGATTCGAGATGGTCGGCCGCGCGGCCCGGCTCGAGCTCGGCGAGGCGGCGCAAGGAGATGCCGAGGTTGTGGAGCGTGACGCCGCGGGCGATCTCGCGTTCCGACGTGCGCCAGTCGAGGGCCTTCTCGAAGAGGGCCACGGCCTCCCTCAGTTCCCCGGCCGTCGTCCCGAGGTTCGAGAGCGCGGTGCCGAAGTTGTGCTGGGCGCGGGCGTGCCAGCCGCTCTCCGTGTCTCCCGCGAAGTGCTCGAGGGCGACGCCGTACGCGCTGCGCGCCCGCGGCAGGTCGGCGGCGGGGCCCGGGCTTCCGTAAAAGACCGCGGCGTTGTGGAAGAAGCGGGCGCGCTCTTCGGCCGCGCCGAAGGGGAGCGAGGGGAGCAGCTCCCAGAGGTCGTCGGCGAGCGCGCACGCCGTGACCGCGTCGCCGCGCTCGCGCAGTTGCTCCTGGGCGC
This sequence comes from Thermoanaerobaculia bacterium, assembly GCA_041483715.1. Lineage (GTDB taxonomy): Bacteria > Acidobacteriota > Thermoanaerobaculia > UBA5066 > Gp7-AA6 > DAHUXD01. The sequence continues at coordinate 14,334 of JBGPGG010000019.1, read as the reverse complement.
GAAACCAGTCGCGGTAAGCGCCGACCGGATCGGAGCCGAGCGCTTCGCGGAAGTGCCGCCGCAGATCGTCCATGCCGCCGTTCACCGATCGCAAGGATAGCCTTGCACGCCCGTCACCTCGCGGCCGCCTGCGGGGCCGCAAGCGCGAAGTAGATCTTCGCGTGCAGGGGGCTGTTCTCGTGCCCGATCACGAGGTTCTCCGGCCCCGGCGGGTCGCCGAGGAAGAGGCGCGGCGCCCGCGCCTCCGGCGGCAGCGTGAACACGAACGTGGTCGTGTACGACTCGCCCGGCCGCAGCACCCGGTCGAGCGGCGTCGACGGGCCGTGCGTCTTCTCCCATGCCTGCGTTGCCGCCTCGGAGGGGGCGTAGCGGCGGCCGGCTTCGTCCACGAGCCAGACGGTCCGGGGATTCGGCCAGAGCGGCCCGTTGCCCCGGAAGGACGCGATCGTGGCCGGATCGAACCAGGTGCGCACCGTGACGACGCGGGTCGCAGCGTCGGGCGCCCCGGTGGCGGTCACGTCGTAGGCGATGTGGCAGTCCATCTCGCAGAAATACTTCTTCTCCCCGGGTGCGAGCGTGCGTTCCCGCGAGAAGAGCGCGGCGGCGAGTAGCAGAGTGACGTACACGACGGCGACGGCCAGCGCGCCGCCTCCGAGCCATCGGGCGAGGCCAAACCGGCGCATGGAGAGGCCCTCGAACGTCTTGGTGCAGGCGACGTAGCCGGCGTCCTCGAGCCGCCCTCAGGCCGGTCCCGCCTTTGCGCCGGCGCCCTTGCGCGCGTCGAAGAAGCGCTCGAAGTCCTTGATCCCCTTGCCGGTCAGGAACGGTTCGGCGAACCGGGCGATGTCCGCGCGCAGGCGCCGGAAGGCGTCGATGGGATCCTTGGAGAGCCCCGGATACCGCATCCGGCCTGAGGCTTTCAGGCACTCCATGTAGTCCGGGTGGAGCATGCGGCGCTCGCCCGCCGCCCAGAGGGCGATCCCGACGCCGGAACGGACCTGGAGCTCGAGAGCGCGGCCCCGGCGGGCGAACTGTCCGACGGCGACCGTGCGGTTGTCCGCCTTCTCCTCGCGCACGCCGCTGAACTTGAAGCCGTGCGGCCGCAGCGCGCCCTCGAGGATGGGGACTCCCGCCTCGAGCAGGACCGCGTCATTGCGCTTCGGGTGCGAGCGCCGCAGCGCTTCCATCATGCCGTCGATCCGCTTGCGCAGGTCGTCGCGGGTCGCGCGGAAGGCGGCCATGCGCCGGGCCTCGTCGCCCGGCACGAAACTCGGATCCTCGACCGACCAGTGGACGAGGTGTTTGGCTCCCGGCCAGGTCGGGCAGTCGGCGGCGGCGGAGTCGCAGACCGTGACCACGAGGTCGAAATCCTGCTCGCGGAATCCCTCGGCCGATTTCGAGTAGGCCTCTTCCAGGCCAAAGCCGAGCTCTTCGATGGCCGTGATGGCGAGGGGATGGACGAATCCGGCCGGCCGGGAGCCCGCCGAGACCGGATCGAGCAGGTCGGGGTAGTCGATCCGCGCGAGGGCCTCGGACATCTGGCTGCGCGCCGCGTTTCCGGTGCAGAGAAACAGGATCCGTTTCGGACGTTCCGCCGTCACGCCCCATTTATATCGCCAATCGGCGCCAGCGACGGGAACTCGACTATCCTCCCCGGAAATCCGTCGATGCGCCTGCCGCTGATCCTGGCCGCCGCGCGCTCGAGTGGCCCTTTCGCCCTTTCCGTCCGATAATGGCTGCGATTGAGCGAAACACCGTTCCGCAAGAGCCGTCTCGCGAGCGAGGCGATTGGCATCCTCCTGCTGCTCGCCGGTGTGCTCGCCGTCCTCGCCCTCTTCTCCTACGATCCACACGACCCGAGCATCTTTTCCTGGACCGCCGGGGGAGAGGCCGCCAGCCCGAATAACTGGATCGGCGGCTTCGGGGCGTCGCTCGCGGCGGCGCTCTACGCCCTTTTCGGTCTGGCCGCGTGGGCCGTGACGGGCCTCCTCTTCCTGCTCGGCTGGCGGCGGTTCTGGGCGCGGCCGCTGCCGAACCCGGGCACCAAGGCCGCGGGGCTGCTGTTGCTCGTGTTCTCCGCTCCGATGCTCCTGTCGCTCGTGTTCGGCAAGCGGAAGCTGTACGGCGAGGAGATGGAGACCGGAGGAATCGTCGGGCGCGCCCTGGCCGATGCGTTCCGCGGCCGGATTGGCACGACCGGCGCCGTGCTGCTCGCGATCACGTTCGTGGTCCTGGCCGTGCCGCTGGCGACCCAGGTCTCGCTCGGCGACGTCTTCCTGAGGCTGCGCGTGCGTTTCGCCGGGTTGATCGGAAGGCTGACGGTGGGCTGGGCGCGCCACCGGGACCGTCGGACGAAGGAGCGCCTGCGCCGGACGGTGGTCACCCGACACCTCGAGAAGGCAAAGAGGGACCCCGTGTCGCTCGAGGACATTCCGTTCGCGCCGGAGGATGCGCCGCCGATCGTGCGCGAAGTGCCGGGGCCCGGCAAGTTCTCGATCAAGAAGACGACGGCCGCCGTCAAGGTCAAGGCCGCGTCGCCCTTCGCGCTGAAGAAGAAGCCCGAGCCGCAGCAGAGCCTTCCGCTCACGCTCGACGGCTACACCTTGCCGCCCGTCTCGCTGCTGGAGAAACGGGCGGAGGCAGGCACGATCGACCGCAAGGCGCTCGCGGAAACGGGGCGGCTGATCGCGGCCAAGTGCGCCGAGTTCGGCGTCGAGGGCGAGATCGCCGAGTACCACCCGGGGCCGGTGGTCACGACCTACGAGTTTCGGCCCGCCGCCGGCATCAAGGTCAACCAGGTCATGGGGCTCTCGGAGGACCTCGCGTTGGCCCTGTCCGCGGAGTCGATCCGCGTCGAGCGGCTGCCGGGGCGCGCGAGCGTCGGCATCGAGGTCCCCAACCCGGGCGGCGGCGAGATCATTGCCATCCGTGACGTGCTCGAGTCCGAGCGGTTCCAGAGCTCGCGCTCGCCGCTCACGCTCGCCCTCGGCAAGGACATCCACGGCGAACCGGTCGTGGCCGACCTGCGCGCGATGCCGCACCTGCTCATCGCCGGCTCGACGGGATCGGGCAAGAGCGTGGGCATCAATTCGCTGATCACGTCCATCCTGTACAAGGCCCCGCCCGACAAGGTGAAGCTCATCCTCATCGACCCGAAGATGGTCGAGCTCGGGATGTACGAGAACCTGCCGCACCTGGCAACCCCGATCATCACGGATCCGAAGAAGGCGGCGAACGCCCTGAGGTGGGCGGTCGCCCAGATGGAGGAGCGCTTTCAGACGCTCTCGGACTTCGGGCAGGTCCGCAATGCCGAGCAGTACAACGCGGCGATCAAGGACCCCGAGGCCGTTGCACGCGTGCGGGCGCAGCACCCGGAGGACCCGGATCTCAAGCTCGAGCCCATGTCGCTCATCGTGATCGTCATCGACGAGCTCGCCGACCTCATGATGACGGCGCCCAAGGAGGTCGAGGAATCGATCGTGCGCCTCGCGCAGAAGGCGCGCGCTGTCGGGATCCATCTCGTCGTCGCCACACAGCGACCCTCGGTGGACGTGCTGACCGGCTTGATCAAGGCGAACCTGTCCTCGCGCATCGCCTTCAAGGTGCCCTCCAAGATGGACTCGCGCGTCATCCTCGACGGCAATGGCGCGGAGCGGCTGCTCGGCCGCGGCGACATGCTGTTCCTGCCGCCCGGGACCTCGCGGTTGAAGCGCGTGCACGGGGCTTATATCTCGGTCCAGGAGACGGCGGCGCTCGTGAAGTTCGTGAGGAAGCAGGCCAAGCCGCAGTTCGACGAGGAGATCACGAAGGACCGGAGCGAGGCCCTGGCGCGCGACGACGCCGGGGACGAGACGGACCCGCTGTACGACGAGGCCGCGCGGCTCGTCGTGCGGGAGAAGATGGCGTCGATCTCCTTCCTGCAGCGGCGCATGGGCGTCGGGTTCTCGCGCGCCGGCAAGCTCATCGACATGATGTCCCGCGACGGCCTGCTCGGGCCGCCCCGGGGTTCGAAGCCCCGCGAGGTCCTCGTCGCGGATGATTACTTCGCGGAAGTGGACCGCCAGCCGCGATGACGCGCGCGATGCGCTCGCTCGTCCTGGCGTTCGTCGTGGCGCCGTTCCTCGTATTCGGGGTCTACCGGCTCGCGCGCGGGCTCGGCTTCCTCGATCCGCCGTGGAACCCGGAGCACGGAGAGCGCCGCACCATCGTCGCCGCGATCTATGCCCTCCTGCTCTTCCTGTGCATCTTCCTGTTCGGCTACGCCAACGCGTGGCCGCGCGTCTGGGCGATCTTCGGGATCGTCAACGCGGCCGCGCTCGCGTTTTTCCTGGCGCTCGGCGTCGCCGCCGCCCGCAGGCTGTGGAAGCTGCGGCATCCGGCCCCCGACATCACCGCAGCCTTGGTCCCGGCGGAAGACCAGGACAACGCCGGAGAGAAGCCACTCCTCTGACTCTTCGAGCCGCCTCACAACTCATGACTCACGACTCATGACCTCTTCCCTCTGCGTCGTCTTCTTCGGCACTCCGGACTTCGCGGTGCCCTCGCTCGAGGCGCTGCTCGACGGAGGCTTTGCGGTACCGCTCGTCGTGAGCCAGCCCGACCGGCCGGTGGGCCGCCATGCCGAGCCGCGCCCGTCCGCCGTCGCGGCCGTCGCAGAGGCGAGGGGCATTCCGATCGAGAAGCCCGCGACGGTCCGCGGCAACGCAGCGCTCTTCGATGCGCTGGCCGCGGCGCGCCCCGACGCGATCGCCGTCGTCGCGTTCGGCCGCATCCTCCCGATCGAGATCCTGCGTCTGCCTGCGATGGGCTGCTTGAACGTGCACGCCTCGCTGCTGCCGCGGCACCGCGGCGCGTCGCCGATCCAGGCCGCGATCCTCGCGGGGGATCCCGAGACGGGCGTTGCCACGATGCGGATGGAAGAGGGCCTCGACACCGGCCCGGTTTATCTCGAGCGGTGCGTCCGGATCGGGGACAGGGAGACCGCGGGGGAGCTCTCCTCGAGGCTCGCGGAGATGGGCGGCGAGATCCTCGTCGAGACGCTCCGCGGCCTCGCGGCGGGAACGCTCTCCGCGCGCCCGCAGGCTGGGGAGCCGTCCTTCTGCCGCCCGATCCGCCGTGAGGACGGGGCCGTCGACTGGACCCGGAGCGCCGGTGAGCTGTCGCGCCGTCTGCTCGCGTACACGCCGTGGCCGGGCCTGTACACCTTCCTCGGTTCCGAGCGCGTCAAGATCCTCGAGGCCGACGCGGACGCCGGGAGCGCTTCCGGAGAGCCGGGGAGCTTCGGGCTCGAGGGCGGGCAGCTCGTCGCGTCGGCGGGCGAAGGGACTGCGCTACGGATCGAACGGCTGCAGCGCGCCGGCCGCAATCCCGTCACGGGCGCCGAGTTCGCCCGCTCCGTCCAACTGCCGGGTCGCTTCGAAAGCCTGCGGTGAAGGGCTGAAGCGGCCCCCCGCCGCGACGGCAAGGACGCGCGCGGTCGAGGCGCTGCGCGGCGTGCTCGAGAAGTCGCGCAATGCGGCGCCGCTCATCGGGGAGCTCGCGCGCGATCTCGCGCCGGTGGACCAGGACCTCCTGCGGGAGCTCGTGCTCGGCGTGCTGCGCTGGAAGTCGACCCTCGACGCCGAGATCGCAGGCGTCTGCCGGATCCCGATGCAAAAGCTCATTCCGAGCCTGCGGGAGATCATGGAGGTCGCGCTCTACCAGCTGCGCCATCTCGATCGCACCCCGCCGTACGCGGCGGTCAGCGCGGCGGTCGACCAGGCGCGGGCGAGTGGGGGCGAAGGCGCGGCGAAGCTCGTCAACGGCGTCCTGCGCAATATCCTGCTGGGCCCGCCGCCGCCGGCGCCTTCGGCGCCGCGGGAGACGGGAAACGGAAAACGGGAAACGAAGGAGCTCGCCACATACTTTTCGCACCCGCTCTTTCTCGTCGAGCGCTGGCTGTCGCGCTTCGGGCCCGACACGACGCGCCGCATCCTCGCCGCCGACAACACTCCCTCGCGCCTCGACTTGCTGACGAATCCTCGCCGGACGAGCCGCGATGCGCTACGCGCGGCGCTCGCGTCCGAGGGTGTCGAGACGGAGCTTTCTCCCCTCGCTCCGCTCGCACTCACGGTCCTGAAGGGCAATCCGCTCCGATCCCGACTGCTCGCCGCCGGCCATTTCAGCGTCCAGGACGTCGGGTCTCAGCTGTTGCCGCTCCTCTTGCCGGAAGGAGAGCTGCTCGTCGATCTGGCCGCGGCGCCCGGCGGAAAGTCACTGTCCGCCATCGCCCACGCGCGCGCGCGGTGGACCGCCGCGGTAGACCGTTCCCGGCGGCGCCTCGAGCGCGTGGCCGAGAACGTCCGACGCCTCGGGGTACCGGAGGTGCGCGTGATGGCCGGCGATTTCGCCGCGCTGCCGCTGCCCGACGGCCGGTTCGATCGCGTGCTGCTCGACGCTCCGTGCAGCGGCACGGGGACGCTCCGGAAGAACCCGGAGATCCGCTACCGCGTTACCGCCGCGGCGATCGATCGCCTTTCTCGGGCGCAGGAGGAGGCGCTCGCCGCCGCCGCGCGCCTGCTCGCGCCGGGGGGGTACCTCCTCTATTCGACCTGCAGCCTCGAGGAGGAAGAGAACGAGCGCGTCGTCGCGCGCGTTCGCGCGCACGCTCCGGACTTGGAGCCCGCTCCGATCGACGCGGTGGCCCCACTCGCGCCCTTCGTGGACGGGGCGAAGTTCCGCCTCTTTCCGGACGACCGCTGCGACGGCTTCACCGCGCACCTCTTGCGGCGCCGTTCGGGTCCGACGCGAGAGGGCCGCGGTCCGTAGACACAGGTGACGATGGACGCGCGCGGACCGATCGCACTGCTATGGGCGCTCCGCGCGGTCGTGCTCACGGTGGGAGAAGAGGATCCGAATGTCCTGGCGGGGGTCCGCAGCCTCGGCGCGGACACCGTGGTCACGTTCGCCCGACCCGGGGCGGCGGCGTCGGCCGCGGCGACCGCGGCCGGGCTGCACTACGTCCCGTTCCTCTCGACCCGGGACGTCGACAACCTTCTCTGGGACCAGGGCGCCCTCGACGCGCTGCGCGGGATTCCGGGTATCGCTGGGTTTCACTACAGGGACGAGGACGTCGTCGAAGGCTACACTGCGGCCGCGGCGCAGCAGCGCGCCTACGCGATCCTGAAGGCCCTTTTTCCGGACGCGCTCGTCCTCTACGCGACGCGCCTCGATCCCGTCGCGGATCCCGCGTATCTGGACGACTACTTCCGGCCGGAGTTCTCCGATTTCGTCGTGCCGTACTTCTATCCCGTCGGAACGACGATCCTGGGCGGCGAGCAAGAGAGCGACGCCTGGGAGGACCGTCTCGCCTCGCTGCTGACGCCGCTGTCCCAACGCATGCCGCCCGGAAAGGGGGTCCTGCCCGTCCTGCAGGCCTTCGAGCAGATCGGCTACCCGGTCGGTCCCGCGTTCGCCCAGCGGCAGTTCGACGTCTACCGGAGCATCTGGCCCGCGACGCAGGATGTCGCGGCTTTCTGGTGGGGCGAGGGCTCCGGGGGCCCGCTCGTGGGGCTGGCGTACCGGCCCGGTCTGCAGAGCAGCTTTCGCCGGCTCTTTGCGGGACTTCTCCCGAGACCCGGGACGCGCGTCGTCCCCGGGCGGCCGATCGCGGCTTCCGCTCCGTGATCCTCCGCTAGCGGGCCCCGGCCGACACGGAGTCGTCGTCGCTGGTTCCGCCCGGCTGATCGGGTTTCGGAGCCGGCCCGGCAGCGGGCGTCGCCTTCTCGGGCGCTGTCGGCTGCTTGACGGCGTCGTAGATCCGGCGAATCGTGACGGCCGGCGTCCGTCCCCCTTCCATCTTCGTCGTTACGGTGAGGTGCGCTCCGTCGGCGGTAATCGAGAAAGCCTCCGTGACCTTCGGGCCGGTCTCCGGTTTCGAGACGATCTCGATGCGGCCGTCCTTCCATCGCGCCTCGACCTTCGTCGTGCCTCCGTGCGAGCGTTCCTGCTCGGTCTTGCGCCCGTCGGTGTAGACGACGCGTTCCCGGCCGGCGGCGTCCGTTATCGAGAGCACGGGCTCGGCGTGCGAGATCTTGAGGGTCTCCAGCGCGGCCAGCATTTCGGGGTCGGGCCCGGGCGGGCCTTCATCGCCCGTACTGTGCCGGCCGCCCGGCGGCGGCCCCATCCCCGGACCGCCGGCGCCCGGTCCGCGTCCGCCCCCGCCGCCGGGGCCTCCGCCTCCCGGTCCGCCGGCGGGAGGCCCCCCGCCGGGAGCCGCCAAGCGGGCTTCTTTCATGACCTTCTGGGGATCGTCGCTCGCGTCCTTGTTGAACTGCCAGGTACCGCTCAGGTTCGGCATCTCGAGGGCGCGCAGAGCGAGGCACGCGCCCACGGCGAGTCCGAAGAGCGTGAGAGTTCGTCGGTCCAACGGGATTCGTCGCATCGCTGTCTCCCCGAAGACGTAAACGCGGAGAAACGCCGATCGATTACACGGCGCGCCGGATACAATTCCGGGCGAGTGAGCCCGCCAGACCGAGCCCCCATCCCCGTCCTCGACCTCACCCGTTACGACGCGGACCTGAAGCGCGACGTGGCGCGCGCCGTGGAAGAAGTCTTTCTCACGGGCCGGTTTGTCTTCGGGCCGGCCAACGATTCGTTCGAGAAGGCGCTCGCCGGCATGCTCGGCACCCGGCACGCCGTCGGCGTGTCCTCGGGGACGGACGCGCTGCTCGTGGCGCTCATGGTTCTCGGCGTCGGGCCGGGAGACGAGGTCGTCACTTCGCCGTTCACATTCTTCGCCTCGGCCGGGGTCGTCGCGCGGCTGAACGCCCGGCCGGTGTTCGTGGACATCGAGCCCGGCACGTTCAACATGGATCCGGCGCGACTTGAGGCGGCGCTGACGCCGCGGACGAAGGCGATCCAGCCCGTGCACCTCTACGGGCAGTGCGCCGACATGACTCCGATCCTCGCGATCGTCGGCCGGCGCTCAATCCCCGTCGTCGAGGACGCGTGCCAGGCCATCGGCGCTACCTACGGGGACCGGGCCGCCGGGACGCTTGGCGCCATGGGCGCATTCTCCTTCTATCCGACGAAGAACCTCGGCGCCGCCGGCGAGGCGGGCGCCGTCGCGACCGGCGACGACGCCATAGCGGCGTCGCTCAGGAGCCTGCGGCTTCACGGCTCTTCGACGACGTACTTCCACGACCGCGTGGGCGGCAACTTTCGGCTCGACACGGTGCAGGCCGCGGTCCTCAACGCCAAGCTCCCGCGACTCGAGGTCTGGAACGAGCGCCGGCGCGCGAGCGCGCGCCGCTACGAAGAGCTTCTTGCCGACGCGGTCCGCGCGGAGCGGATCGTGTTGCCCCTCGAAGTTCCGGGGCGCCGCCACGTGTACCACCAGTACGTCGTGCGCGTCGCCGACCGCGACGGGGTGAAGCGGCGGCTGGCCGAGCGCGGCGTCGCGAGCTCGGTCTTCTCCCCGGTGCCGCTCCACCTGCAGAAGTGCTTCGCCGAGCTCGGAGGCCGGGAAGGCGACTTCCCGCAGGCCGAGCGCGCGGCGAAGGAAGTGCTCGCGCTGCCAATCTTCCCCGAGCTGACGGACGCGGAGGTGGAGAGGGTGGCGGAGGCGCTGGTGGCGAGCCTGGTTTCGTAGGGGCGGGGGTTACCGCCGGCCCCCGGCCGGCGTTGCCTACGGCGAGTCCCCGCCCGCGGGCGGCCCGACCCGACCACCAAAGGTCGACCCCCAGCAGTAGGGAACGCCGTGCGGAGCACGGCGGTAACGCCGCCCCTACGAAACCGGGGAGCCGGTCCTCTCCTGTACCAGAAAACCCTTCCTGGCCCTCGCGGCGTCCAGGGTGCGCCAGAGGTACTCGCCGAGGATCCCGAGCGAGAGAAGCTGGACCCCCGAAAAGAACGCGAGGGCAACCATCAGCGAAGTCCAGCCCTGGATCGGCTGGCCATGGACCACCTTGTACGCGATGAGAAAGACCGCGTAGCCGAATGCGAGCAGGGCGAGGACGGCGCCCGCAACCGACATCCAGCGCAGCGGCGCGTACGAAAAGGAGATGACGGCGTCGAGGAAGTACTTCAGCTTCTTCGTGAACGTCCAGCGGGACTCGCCTCCCTCGCGGGCGACGCGGTCGTATGGGACGAGCGCGGTCGGAAACCCGCCCCAGAGAATGAGGCCCGGAAGCGACGTGTGGACCTCTCCCGCGTCGACCAGGAAATCGACCGCGGGCCTTCCGACCAGGAAGCAGTCGAACCCTCCCGCCGGCATCTGGGAGAAGGCGAGGCGCCGCAGCATCCGGTAATAGAAGCCCGCCGCGGCGCGGGTCGCGAGGCCTTCCGGGCGGCTGCGCCGCACGGCGAGGACGGCAGTCGCCCCGCGGCGCCAGGCGGCGACCATCTCCGGGAGAAGCTCGGGCGGCTCCTGGAGGTCGGCCGAGAGCACCGCCACGGCCTCTCCCTTCGCTTCGCGCAGGCCGGCCATGATCGCCATCTGTGAGCCGAAGTTTCGCGTCAACCGGAGGCCGCGCGCGGCAGGCCAGTCCCGGGCGATCGCCTCGATCCGTGGCCAGGATTCGTCGCCGGAGCCGTCGTCCACGAAGAGAATTTCGAGCTCGTGATCCGACGCCTGCGCGACCTTTTTGAGACGCTCGGCCAGGCGCGGCAGGCTTTCCGCGTTGAAGTAGACGGGGATGACGATCGAGAGGAGCTCGCGCTTCACCGCGGGCCCTCAAAAAAGTCGCGCGCGGCCGCGATCACCGCGTCCACCTGGTCGTCCGAGAGACCGGGGTAGATCGGCAGCGACACGACTGTTTCGCACGCGGCCTCGGAGACCGGAAAGTCGCCTTTCCGGCAACCGAGGAAGGCGTAAGCGGGGTGCAGATGCAGCGGCACGGGATAGTGGACGCCGGTCTCGACGCCCCGCGCGGACAGGTGCTCGCGGAACGCATCGCGCTCGGGAAGCCGCACCGGGTAGATATGGCGCGCCGGCGAGGATTCCGGCCGGGACCGGAGGATCTCGAGCGGCAGGCCCTCGAACGCCGCGTCGTAGCGCTCGGCGATCTCGCGCCGCCGAGCGTTCTCGCGCTCGAGGAAGGGCAGCTTCGCGCGGAGGATGGCGGCCTGGATCTCGTCGAGGCGCGAGTTCCAGCCCTCGCGCTCGGCGTAGTCGCGGCGGCTCCACCCGTACTGGCGCAGCCGCCGCAGCTCTTGCGCGACGCCGGCGTCGCTCGTCGCGACGGCGCCGCCGTCGCCGTAGGCGCCGAGATTCTTGGAAGGGTAGAAGGAGAAGGCCGCCGCCCGGCCGAAGCCGCCCGTGGACCGGCCCCGAAAGCTCGCGCCGTGGCTCTGCGCACAGTCCTCGATGAGCGTCAGCCCGCGTCGCTGTGCCAGCGCGCCGAGGCCGTCCAGGTCGGCGACGCCCCCGTAGAGATGCACGGGGAGCAGGAACCTCGTCGCGGGCCCGGCCGCGCGCTCGGCGGCCGCGGTGTCGAGCGTGAGCGTGCCGGGGTCGACGTCGGCGAGGATCGGTTTCGCACCCGCTTGCCGCACGCCGGCGAGCGTTGGGGTGCAGGTGTTGGCCGGAAGGACGACCTCGTCCCGCGGCGTCGCGCCCGCGGCCGCGAGTGCGAGCGCGATCGCCTCGGTCCCGTTGGCGCAGGCGACGACGTGGGCCACGCCGATCGCGCGCGCGAACTCCTCCTCGAATCGGGCGACCTCCTCGCCGAGGACGAACCAGCCGCGCTCGAGGACCCGCGCGATGCCAACGTCGATGGCGGCCCGCTTGCCGCGGTAGTCGTCGGCCAAGGCGCCGAACGCCACGCGGGGGGCGACGCCGGCCGCGCCCGGGCTCATGCCGCTTCGACGACCTCGCCGGACGCGTCGCGCGCGTAGCGGCGGCCGCAGGAGCAGGCCGTGCTGCCGTTCTCGAAGCGGAGCGTGTTCGCACAGCGGCAGACGTGCCCGTGGATCTGCGCGGGGCTGCCGTAGACCAGCGCGAAGTCCGGCACGTCGCGCGTCACGAGCGCGCCCGCGCCGGCCATCGCGAACCGGCCGACGGTGATCCCGGGCAGGAGGATCGCGCCCGCCCCCAGGCTTGCGCCCTCGCGCACGAGGGTGCGCGGGTAGCTCTCGAGGTGCTTACCGCTCCTCGGCCGCGGATCGTTCGAAAAAATCGCTCCGGGCCCTACGAAGACGTCGTTCTCGAGCACGAGGCCGTCGTAGAGCGACACGCCGCACTTGACCGTCACCCGGTCGCCGAGGACGACGTCGTTCTCGATGAAACAGCGGTCACAGATGTTGCAGTCGGACCCGATCCGGGCGCCGGCGAGGATGTTCACGAACGCCCAGATCCGCGTGCCTTCGCCGATCGCCTTCGTGGCGACGAGCGCGGTGGGGTGGATGGAAATCATGGGCTGCGGGTAGCTTACCGGATGGGGGCTTCCGGGCGGTCAGAAGTACTCGGCCCGGCGCTCGCGGTAGAACGCGACGGTCCGGGCGAGGCCGTCCCGGAGGCTCGTCTTCGGCTCCCATCCGAGCAGCGCGCGGATCTTGGTGATGTCGGAGACGAAGTCGCCCGGCTCCTGGGCCTTGCGTTCGGGAGTGAAGTCGGTGAACTCGATGCGGACTCCCGAGACGAGCTCCCGCAGGATCTCGGCGACCTCGAGGAAGGTCGAGGGGCGGTCGTGCCCCACGTTCAGGATCTCGCCGATCGCTTTCGGCTCCGTGGCGGCTCGGACGAGCGCCTCGACGCAGTCGTCCACGTAGAGGAAGTCGCGCAGGATCTTGCCGGAGCCGAAGATCGGAATGGGCTCGCCCTGCAGGGCGAGGCGCACGAACCAGTTCACGACGCCGAACTGCGAGTGCTTCATCTGGCCGCGCGGGCCGTAGACGTTCGTCAGCCGCAGGGGCACGGTGCGGATGCCGTGGATGCGGGTATAGGTGCGGCAGATCATCTCGGCCGAGAGCTGCGAGATCTCGTAGATGCCGCGCGGGTCCGACGGCGTCTCCTCGGAGACCGGCAGCTTCACGGCGGGGCCGTACTGGCCGCGGGTGCCCGAGCGCACGACGAGCGCCTGGGGGTTCGCCTTGCGGCAGGCCTCGAGCAGGACGGCGGTGCCTTTGATGTTGATGTCGATGTCGGGGTAGGGGTTCGATAGCGACATTACGTGGGAGACCTGCGCCGCGAGGTGAAAGACGACGTCCTGGCCCGCGACGAGCCTCTCCATGGCGGCCGCGTCGCGGACATCGGCGGTGTCGATAGCGACCTCGGAGCGGATCTCGCGGACGTTCGCGGGGTTGCCGCCGTAGCCCTCGATCATCGCGTCGCAGAGGGTGACGCGGGCGCCCTCGGAAACGAGGCGCCGGGCGAGGTTGGAGCCGATGAAGCCGAGTCCGCCAGTGACCAGAATGCGCTTGCCGGCGAGGCTTTCCATGAGGTTTTACGACGATAGCACGAACACTGAGTTTGGTATCTAAATTAAGCTATATCAATATGTTACGGAATATAGTTCTGAGTCCATTCCGCGGTTACTAGCACTCGTTGTCGATGAGTGCTAATATCCGCGTCCCGGAAATCGCGCAACAACTCACAGGAGGAAGTTTATGAAAGTTCGGCCACTTTACGATCGGATCCTGGTCAAGCGACTCGAGACCGGCGAAATGAAGAAGGGCGGCATCATCATCCCGGATACCGCCAAGGAGAAGCCGATGGAGGCGGAAGTCGTCGCCGTCGGCAAGGGCAAGGTGAACGAGGACGGCAAGCAGTTTCCTCTGGACGTCAAGAAGGGCGACCGCATCCTCATCGGCAAGTACGCCGGCACTGAAATCAAGATCGACGACGTCGAGCACCTGATCCTCCGCGAGGACGAAGTGCTCGCGGTCGTCGAGGGGAAGTAAGGAGTAAGAACAATGGCAGCGAAAACGATCATTTACGGTGAGGAGGCGCGCCAGCGCGTCCTCCACGGCGTCAATAAGCTTGCGGACGCGGTGAAGGTGACGCTCGGTCCCAAGGGCCGCAACGTCGTCATCGAGAAGAAGTTCGGTTCCCCCACCATCACGAAGGACGGCGTCACGGTCGCCAAGGAGATCGAGCTCCAGGATTCGCTCGAGAACATGGGCGCCCAGATGGTGCGCGAGGTCGCCTCGAAGACCTCCGACGTGGCCGGCGACGGCACGACGACCGCGACGGTGCTCGCGCAGGCGATCTACCGCGAGGGCATCAAGAACGTCACGGCCGGCGCGAACCCGATGGAGTTGAAGCGCGGCATCGACCAGGCCGTCCGGGCTGCGGTCGAGGCGCTCGACAAGCTCTCCAAGCCCGTCGAGGGCAAGGACATCGCGCACGTCGGC
>JBGPGG010000018.1:0-35148 GCA_041483715.1 Thermoanaerobaculia bacterium | reverse complement strand
GTCGAGCCGTCGTTGACGTAGATGATTTCCATCCATTCCAACTCGGCGAACTCGGGCGCATCCGCCAGCCGGCTCAATTCCTCATGGCTGTGTGGAAGGGCAGCCTGCTCATTGAAGACGGGCACCACGATGGAGAGACTCGGAGGCGACGTCAAGGCACCTCTTCCTCCTACCTTGAACGAGTTGGAAAAGCGAGTCGCTCAATGCTATGCCGGAGTCGACGCCTCGGCAAGGCCAGACCGCCAGGCGAGGGATTGGTCGGGGCGAGAGGATTTGAACCTCCGACCACTCGGTCCCGAACCGAGTGCGCTACCAGGCTGCGCTACGCCCCGGAAGAGAGCGCTTTATACGTTATTTGGGGCCATTTCGCAAAGGGCGCGCCGGCTGGCCAGGGCTCTACTGCAGGCGGACGGAGAGCTTGCCGCCGGAGTACTCGAGCTGGAGGGTCTTCGAGTCACCCCCCGAGAGCTGCGCGTTGGTCGTGGCGAAGGCGGAGGCCATGTCGGGACCCGACAGCCACACCTTGACGGCGACCGCACCCGACGGGACCGAGATGCTCGCGGAGACGTTGCGCGCCTCGCCCTTCTTGAAGGAGAAGGGCTTCCTGAGCAGGATCTGGTCGTTCACGGCCACCATGATGTGGCCTTCCGGAATCGGCGAATCGAGGAGCACGCGCAGGGTCGCCGTCCCCGGCACGACTGCGGCCGGAGGAGCTGCGGCTGCCGCTGCCGCCGCGCGCGATGCAGCCGACGGGGCCGGGACGCTATCCTTCTTCTTCGCGGTCTGCGCGTCCTTGACCTTTGCGCCCTTCTTTCGGGCGGCGGCCTCGGCGGCCACTTTCGCCTCGGCGATTTTCGTGTCTGCCTCGTCGCGGACCGATACGGCCTCGGCGTTGCCCGCGTCGAGGGTCAGGGCCTCCTCGGCCTTCTGCTTCGCTTCGTTGGGCTTGCCGTCGGCGAGCGCCGTCTTCCCAGCGGCGACGAGCCCCGCCGCCTGCTTCTTGCGCCCTTCCTCGGCCTGACGGCTCTTGACGGCGCTCTCGGCCATCTGGGCGTACTTGCGGGCCTCTTCGTTGTTGGGACTATGGGAGAGGACCTGCCGGGCTTTCGCCAGGCTCTCCACGTACTTGCCGGCCGCGAAGAGCCTCTTCGTCTCCTCGAGCGTCTGGCGCCGATCCTTGACCTCCTGCACGAGCACGGCGTCGGGCTCCGCAGCCGGCCGGGAGACAACCTTCGCCCGCAGCACGAAGAACGCGACAACGACCAGCAACACGCCCGCCGCGGCGGCCGTCACCATCCAGAACCAGCGCGGGTTGACCTCCGCTTTCGCCAGCTTCTTCCAATCCTGCCCGGGCGCCCGGGGCGACGAGGCCGACTGAGGCGCCGGGGGCACAAGTGCGAGCGGCAGATCTTCCTCGAACGACGGCCCAGGCGAAGCCAGGGCCGCAGACGCAGCAGCGGACGAAGACGCCGCCATGGCCGCCGCAAGGTCCGGCGCGGCGGCGGTCAGCTCGTGCTCGTCGGATTCACCCGCCGCGTCCGGCCATGACGCCGATGCCGCGGGCGGCTCGAGCGGCGGCGCCGGAGGCGCGGGGGGCACGAGCGAGGTCGTCGTGTCGCGGGGCGCGCCCTGCACCGCGAGCTGCTCGAGATTGGCGAGCTTCAAGGTCGGCAGGTTCTCCGCCGCCGAGACCATGGTGCCCAGGTCCTGCAGCGCCTTCTGCTCCTCCAGGTGCGCCTTCAACTGGTAGAGCGCGAGCGCCATGTCCTTGCCGCGCTGATAGCGGTTCCACGGGTCCTTCGCCATCGCGCGCGCCACGATCGGGTTGAACTCGTGCGGCACGTCGGCGGACAAGTCGCCGGGAAGCACGAAGTCCTCGTGCACGATCTTGTACGAGATCGCCGTGAGGTTGTCGCCCTGGAATGGCTTGCGGTTGGTCAGCAACTCGTAGAGGACCACGCCGAGGGAGAAGATGTCGCTGCGCCCGTCCACCGGGGCGCCCGAGACCTGCTCGGGCGACATGTAGTTGGGCGTGCCTAGAAACTGTCCCGTCGTCGTGAGGTTGGACGAAGCCACCTTGGCGATCCCGAAGTCGGTGATCTTGATCTTCCCGTCCGTCGTCAGCATGATGTTCGCCGGCTTGACGTCGCGGTGGATGATGCCTTTGCGGTGCGCGTAGTCGAGCGCCTCGCCGATCTGGGCGATGAGGTCGGCGACCTCGTCCCACGAGAACTTCTTCTTGTCGGTGATGAGCGACTTCAGGTTGCGCCCATCGATGTACTCCATCGCGATGAAGGAGGTCCGGCTCTCCGTGTCCTCGCCGATGTCGTGGATGGTGACGATGTTCGGGTGCGACAGGATCCCGGCGGTCTGCGCCTCGCGCACGAAACGCTCGCGGAACTCGCGCGACTCCGAATCGTCGTCGCCCGTCTGCGACGTGCGGATGGTCTTGACCGCGACGAGGCGTCCGATGACCGGGTCCTTGGCGAGGTAGACCACACCCATGGCCCCCTTGCCGAGTTCGTTCAAGACCTCATAACGGCCCAGCTTCGACATGCGCGCTCCCGCCGCTACCTTACCCGACATAGGTTTGGAACGAGCCCCTCCAGCCCGAAAAGTCCACCGCGGGACGCAGGTTCGCCGCGCGGCAGGCCGGGCCCGGCGAAATTCTAGCAGGTTGCTGAGAAAGGGTGTGGGATGGCGTTACGAGCGCCGCGGCGGCCCGATGCAAGCAAGCGCGACGGGGTCCCGACGGCGTATCCTGCGGTGCATGGAAACCACCGCCGCCGCCGTCCGAAGCGAACGCATTCTCCGATTCGAGGCGGGCGTGTTCGGCGCCCGGGAGGACCGCGTCAGCGTCGAAGAACCGCTCGAGATTCGCGTCGGCTCGACGACCCTCGCGGTCACGATGCGAACGCCGGGGCACGATTTTGAGCTCGCCGCGGGCTGGCTGCTCGCCGAAGGGGTCGTCCGCCGCCCCGGGGAGATCGTCCGGATCGAGCACTGCCGGGAGGTGCGTTCGCCTGAGGAAGAGGGCAACGTGGTCCTCGTCCGCACGACCGAGCCCGCAGGGGCCCACGTCGACCGCGCGCGGCGTATGCTCGTGACCTCCTCGTCCTGCGGCCTCTGCGGCAAGGGATCGATCGAGTCGATCCGGGGCCAGTTCCCCCCTCCGGATCCGCGCGCGTGCTTCGAGGCCGGCGTCCTCGGCCGGCTTCCCGAGGCCCTGCGCGCGCGACAGGCGAGTTTCGCCGAAACGGGCGGGCTCCATGCCGCCGGGATCTTCACGCTTTCGGGCGAGCTGCTCGTCTGCCGCGAAGACATCGGCCGGCACAACGCGGTGGACAAGGCGATCGGGCTCCTGTTCCAGCAGGGACGGCTCCCCCTCTCCGAGACCATCCTGCTCGTCTCGGGCCGCGCGTCCTTCGAGATCGTCCAGAAGGCGCTCGCCGCCGGGATCCCCATCGTCGCCGCCGTTTCGGCCCCGTCCTCCCTGGCGGTCGACCTGGCCCGTTCCTCCGGAATGGCGCTCGCCGGGTTCCTCCGGGAAGGCGGATTCAATCTGTATTCGGGGGAAGAGCGTCTTTCCGGGCCTTCGACCGCTCGATGACCGCGGGAAGGACCCACCCGAGCAGGAAGGCCGCGAGGATCAGAAGGGCCAGGGCGACGAGGAAGGCGATTCCGATCGCCAGGCACGAGAGGGCCGTCATGTCTGGCCCATTGTTCTACAGGTCTTGACCGGAGGACGCTTCCATATAATCCGGGCCATGAAAGCACTCTCCGCCCCACAGCTGCGCAACGTGGCCGTCGTCGGACACAACACTGTCGGAAAAACCACGCTCGTGGCCGCGATGCTGTACGCCGCGGGCGCGATCACGCGGGCGGGCAAGATCGAGGAAGGCACCTGCCCGACCGACTTCGACGGCGAGGAGAACGACCGCCAGATCTCCATCAACCTCGCGTGCGCCCATGCGATGCACCGCGACACGCGGATCAATTTCATCGACGCGCCCGGCTACGGCATCTTCTCGCCCGAGGCCCGGTCAGCCGTGTACGCCGCCGACGCGGCGATCATCGTTCTCGACGCCGTCTCGGGCGTCGAGGTCCAGACCGAACGTGCCTGGAAGTTCGCCCAGGAGTTCGAGCGTCCGGTGTTGTTCGTCGTGAACCGGATGGACCGCGAGCGGGCTTCCTTCGACCGCGTCGTCGAGGCCATGAAGAAGAAGTTCGGGCGCGGCGTGGTGGCGCTCCAGATCCCCGTCGGCGAAGAGAAGGCGTTCCACGGCACCGTCGACCTCGCGCGGATGGAGACCCACGTGCACGAGGGCGGCAAGCGCGTGGACGGCCCCATCCCCGCCGAACTCGCCCAACGCGCGAAGCAGGAGCACAACCAGCTCGTCGAAATGGTGGCCGAGGGCGAGGACGCCCTGATGGAGAAGTTCTTCGCGCAGGGCACGCTCGAACCGCAGGACATCCTGCCGGGCTTGAAGCGCGAGATCCTCGAGCGCAAGGTCTTCCCGATCCTCTGCGCCTCCTCCGCTCTCGGGATCGGCACGGTCCGGATCCTCGACGCCTGCGTGGCGCTCCTGCCCTCGCCCGAGGGCCGCAAGGCCCAGGGCGTCGGCAAGGACGGCAAGCCGGTCGTCGTCTTCTGCAACGAGAAGGACCCCGCGGTGGCGCAGGTCTTCAAGACCGTGTCGGACCCCTTCGCCGGCCGCATCTCGTACCTCCGGGTGCTCGCGGGGCACTTCCAGTCGGATGGCAACTACTGGAACGCGTCGAAGAGCGTCCCGGAGCGCTTCTCGGGGCTCTTCCTCCTCCAGGGCAAGGAGCACGTGAACGTGGCCGAGGCGTACGCGGGCGACATCGTCGCGGTCGCGAAGCTCAAGGAGACGTTCACCGGGGACACGATCACGACGAAGGACAACTCCGTCGTCCTGCCCGCCCTCACCGTCCCGGAGGCGTCGATCGCGTACGCGATCGAGCCCAAGGCCAAGGGCGACGAGGACAAGATCTCGACCGCGCTCCACAAGCTGATCGAGGAGGACCCCTCGCTCAACTTCCAGCGCGACGAGGAGACCAAGGAGTTCCATCTGGCAGGCGCCTCGCAGCTTCACGTCGAGATCGCCGTGGCACGCTTGAAGAAGCGCTACGGCGTGGAAGTCATCCTCCACCCGCCGAAGGTCCCCTACCGCGAGACGATCACGAAGAAGGCCGAGGCGCACGGGCGCCACAAGAAACAGACGGGCGGCCACGGCCAGTTCGCGGACTGCAGGATTCGGGTCGAGCCGCTCGCGCGCGGCAAGGATTTCGAGTTCGTGGACGACATCTACGGCGGCGCCATCCCCCGCAATTTCATCCCCGCCGTCGAAAGGGGGATCCAGGAGGTCCGGCGCAAGGGCTTCCTGGCCGGGTACCCGATGGTGGATTTTCGCGTGACGCTGTACGACGGCCAGTACCATGACGTCGACTCCTCCGAGCTCGCGTTCAAGCTCGCCGGCGCGCTCGCCTACAGGGAGGCGATGGCGGCGGCCAAGCCAACGCTGCTCGAGCCCGTGATGAACGTAGAGATCACGGCCCCCAACGAGTACGTCGGCGACCTGATGGGCGACCTTTCGTCGCGCCGCGGCCACGTCCAGGGCATGGACGCGTCCGAGGACGACACGGTCATCAAGGCGTCGGTGCCGATGGCGGAACTGCTGACCTACGGCGCGCAGCTGCGCTCGATCACGCAGGGCCGCGGCTCCTTCCACCTCGAGTTCTCGCACTACTCCGAGGTGCCTCACACCCTGCAGGAGAAGATCATCGCGCAGTCCCGCGCGGGCAAGGCCGAGGCGAAAGAAGCGTAGTTACAACGTTCGCCACCGCCGGCCGTCCTTCTCGAGGAACCGGTCGGCGGCCTCGGGACCGAACGTCCCGGCGGCGTAGTTGGGAAACTCGGGCGCCGGCTCTTTTGCCCAGGCGTTCAAGATCGGCGTGAGCACCTCCCAGGCGTGCTCGGCCTCGTCGCCGCGAATGAAGAGCGTCTGGTCGCCGTGCGTTACGTCGAGCAGCAGCCGCTCGTAGCCGCCGGCGATCGGCGCGCCGAGCTTGGCGTACGGGAAGTCCATGTAGACCGGCTGGATCTGCAGGACCGAGCCCGGGATCTTCACGCCGAACTTCAGCGACACGCCCTCGTCCGGCTGAATGTGGAGGCGCAGCACGTTGGGCTGGACCTCGCCCGAGGCCTTGCTGAAGAAGCGATGCGGGACGCCCTTGAACTCGATCGCGATCTCGGTGACCCGCTTCCCGAGGCGCTTGCCCGAGCGCAGGTAGAACGGCACGCCGGCCCAGCGCCAGTTGTCGATCGCGATCTTGACCGCGGCGTAGGTCGGGGTCGTCGAGGCCGCATCCACTTTCGGCTCTTCTCGGTAGCCCGGCACCTTCTTCCCGTCCACGACTCCCGGGCCGTACTGCCCGCGCACCGCCCAGTCGTCGATCGCGTCCTCCGGGAACGGCCGGATGGATTCGAGCACCTTGACCTTCTCCGCGCGGATGGCGTCGGCCTCGTAGGCGGCAGGCGGTTCCATTGCCGTCAAGGTCAGGAGCTGAAGCAGGTGGTTCTGGAACATGTCGCGCAGGACGCCCGCGCTCTCGTAGAAACCGGCGCGGTGGCCCACGCCGACCGACTCGGCCACGGAGATCTGCACGTGGTCCACGTAGCGGTGGTTCCACAGGGGCTCGAAGATGCCGTTGGCAAAGCGAAGGACGAAGATGTTCTGGACGGTCTCCTTGCCGAGGTAGTGGTCGATCCGATAGATCTGCTTTTCCGGAAACACCGCGAGCAGAACGCGGTTCAGGTGCCGGCCCGACTCGAGGTCGTGCCCGAAGGGCTTCTCCACGACGGCGCGGACCCAACCGTTCTCGACCTTCGCGAGGCCCTCACGCCCGAGCTGCCCGACGATCGTCTCGTCGGCGTCCGGGGGCGTGGCGAAATAGAAGATCCGGTTGCGCCCTCCGCTGCGCTCGCCTTCGATCGCGTCGAGCGCGGCCTTCAGGCGTTGGAAGAGCTCCGGGTCGCCGAAGTCGCCCGCGAGGTAGGTAACGGTCGCCGGCAGGTCGCCCGGGCGCCCCTGCGTGGGCGGCGTGAATTCGCGGGCGCCGCCCTCCAGGTGCGCCCGGAAGGCCTCGTCGGTAAAGGGCGAGCGCCCGATGCCGACGATCGCGAACTCGGGCGAGAGCGCGCCGTCACGGTTCAGGTGCGCGATCGCGGGGGCGAGCAGGCGGCGGGACAGATCGCCGGACGCTCCGAAGATGACGAGCGTCGCGTGGGGACGAATCTCCTCTTCACTCCGGCGTACGCCGGCCGCGCTGCTGTTCGATACGCTCATCCAGCCACCTCGCGGCCCGTCCGGACTCTCAATCCACCCTCATCGCGCGCTGCTTCTCGACGATCGCCTTCCACAGCCCGTCGAAGGAATCGAGCCGCCTCAGCGGATTCGGATTGTCGCTCACGCTTTTTCCCCTTTGCGCAGGAGGTCACGGGCGAATGCCGCGACATGGTCTGCGGTAAACCCGTATTCGCGCATCACGACGTCGCCCGGCGCGGAGGCGCCGTAGCGATCCACGCCGATGGATCCGCCACCGTCGCCGACGTACTTCTGCCACCCCAGCGTGACGCCGGCCTCGATCGAGACGCGGGCCCGCACGGAGAACGGCAGCACCGTGTCTTGGTAGTCCCGGGGCTGATCGTCGAAAAACTCCCAGCACGGCATCGAGACGACGCGCGTGGGAATCCCCTCGGCTTCGAGCTTCTGGCGTCCGGCGACGGCAAGGTGGAGCTCCGACCCGGTCGCCATCAGGATCACCTTCGGCGCGCCGCCGGACGCTTCCGCGAGGATGTAGCCGCCGCGCGAGACGTCGCCCTTCGCCGTCGATCGATCGAGCTCGGGAATGTTCTGGCGGCAGAGCACGAGGCCGATCGCTTGGTCCTCGTGCTCCATGGTGGCACGCCACGCCTGCGCGGTCTCCGTGGCGTCCCCGGGCCGGATCACCGCGAAGTGCGGCATCGCCCGCAGCGACATCAGCTGCTCGACCGCCTGGTGGGTCGGGCCGTCCTCGCCGAGACCGATCGAGTCGTGCGTCCAGACGAAGATCGTCGAGAGCTTACTCAGCGCCGCCAGGCGGATGGACGGCCGCATGTAGTCGGAGAAACAGAAAAACGTCGCGACGAACGGCCGCACCCCGCCGTGGTACGCCATGCCGTTGGCGATCGCCGCCATGGCGTGCTCGCGCACGCCGTAGTGGATGTTGTTGCCGGCTCCGGTCTGGCCGTCGAAGTCGCCCGCGCCATCGAGCTTCGTCTTCGTGGACTCGGAGAGGTCCGCGTCGCCGCCGACGAGCCACGGAACGTGCTTTGCGATGGCGTTCAGGGCCTTTCCGCCGGCCACGCGCGTGGCCAGCGACTCGCCCACCTTCCACTTGGGCAGATCCGCGTCCCATCCGGCCGGCAGCGCTCCCTTACGGGCGGTCCGCCATTGCTCGGCCAGATCCGGATAGGCAGCGGCCCACGCCGCGAACCGGCGATCCCAGTCGCTCGCCGCTTTCGTGCCGCGCTCGAGCGCGGTGCGGAAGTTCTTCAGGGCCTTCGGCGGCTCGTAGAAGGTCTCGGTCCACTCCCAGCCGAGCGCCTTCTTCGTGAGGGCCACTTCTTCCACGCCGAGCGGGCTGCCGTGCGCGGCCGAGGTCCCGGCCTTGTGCGGGGACCCGTATCCGATCGTCGTCCGCACGGCGATGATCGTCGGCCGCTCTTGCTGCGAGACGGCGGTTCGGATCGCCGCGTCGATGGAATCCAGATCCGTGTTGCCGTTCTCGACGCGCAACACCTGCCAGCCGTACGCCTCGTAGCGGCGCAGGACGTCTTCCGTGAAGGCCTGCGAGGTCGGGCCGTCGAGCGAGACGTGGTTGTCGTCGTAGAGAAACGTGAGCTTACCGAGCTTCAGGTGCCCCGCGAGCGACCCCGCCTCCGACGAGATGCCCTCCATCAGGTCGCCGTCGCCCACGAGGGCGAAGGTCCGGTGGTTGACGATTTCGTGGTCCGGCCGGTTGTAGCGCTCGGCGAGGAACCGCTCCGCGATCGCCATGCCGACGGCGTTGGCCGTGCCCTGGCCGAGCGGCCCCGTCGTCGCCTCGACGCCCGGCGTCAGGTGCGGCTCGGGGTGGCCCGGAGTCCGGCTGCCCCACTGGCGGAAAGCCTTGAGGTCGTCGAGGGTCAGGTCGTAGCCCGTCAGGTGGAGCAGGCTGTACAGCAGCATGCAGCCGTGGCCGGCCGAGAGGACGAACCGGTCCCGGTCGGGCCAGTGCGGGTCGCGGGGGTTGTGCTTGAGGTGGCGCTGCCAGAGCACGTAGGCCATCGGGGCGGCCCCGAGCGGAAGGCCCGGGTGCCCGGAGTTGGCTTTCTGGACCGCGTCGATGGACAGCGTCCGGATCGTGTCCACGCTGAGTTCGTCGAGGGATTTATGAACCGTGCTCAATGGGCCCTCCTGCTCGGCCCGGATCTTATTACGCCCGGTCGGCCGCGATTCGCAGGCCTCGTGAAGCCGGAATGAATCCAAGCGCGATGGGCTCGTACCGCCATACCCATTTGATAGAGAATCCCGGTGAGAGGTTTCGCGCTCCGTGTCCAAACAGTCACCCCCATTCCCGGCGCGAGGCGCCGCCAGAACGTTCGAGTGGTGCGCAGGGGAACTCTCGGGCCGTGCGCTCGGCCTCGAGTGGCTCGAGACCGACGGCCTCGGCGGCTTCGCGTGCGGCACCGTGGCGGGAGTCCGCACGCGCCGCTACCACGGCTGGTACG
Organism: Thermoanaerobaculia bacterium; assembly: GCA_041483715.1. Taxonomy (GTDB): domain Bacteria; phylum Acidobacteriota; class Thermoanaerobaculia; order UBA5066; family Gp7-AA6; genus DAHUXD01. The sequence continues at coordinate 25,313 of JBGPGG010000018.1, read as the reverse complement.
TTCCCGCGATCCCGCCTCCCAGGCGGCGCTGGATGCTCGTGTCGGGATGCGAGGAGTTCGTGTCCGCGGGCGGCGTCACGGAAGGGATCTCGACGCAGGACTACCGGGACGCGACGAGCCCCGATGGCGCCCGCAGCCTCGCGCACTTCCGGCTCGAGCCCTACCCCACGTGGCGCCACGAGACGGCGGCGTTCTCGATCGAGCGCTCGCTCTGCCTCGTCCGCGACCGTTCGTTGACGATCGTGCGCTACGTGAACCGCGGCCCGACCGAGATCACCCTCCGTGTGAGGCCGCTGCTCGCCTTTCGGGGATCGCACCGCCTTCAGACCGAAACGAGCGACTGGGACGCGGCCACCGAGGCGCGCGGCGAGGTCTCGTCGGTCCGGCCGCTGCCCTACCTGCCGCGCCTCTACCTGCGCGGAGTCTTTGCAAAGACCCACGTGGACCCCGTCTGGTATCGCCACTTCGCCTACGCGGAGGAAACGGCCCGAGGCTATGACGCGACGGAAGACCTCTGGAGCCCGCTCGAGTGGGAGTGGACGCTGCGCCCCGACGCGCAGGCCTTCGCCCTCTTCTCGATCGACGAAGTGGCGGCCGACCCGGACCGTTTTCTCGATGAGGAGCGCCGGCGGCGGCAGGCCTTCGCGCGCACGAAGGACCCGGTCTTCGACGAGCTCGCGCGACGCGCGGAGTCCTTCGTGGTGGATGCGGACCAGGACCGCGCCACGATCCTCGCGGGGTATCCCTGGCTCGCGGACTGGGGCCGCCAGGCCATGATCGCGGCACCGGGCCTCGCCCAGGCTTCGGGGCGGCTCGGCATGCTCGCCCGCGTCCTCAATAGCTTCGCGGCCGCCCGCCGCGATGGCCTCGTTCCCAGCCACTTCTCAGGGGAGGAGGGCGACCCGGACTACGATTCCGTCGACGCGTCGCTCTGGTTCATCCTCGCCGTCGACTGGTTCGGCCGCGCGCGCAGGAATCCGCAGCGTCCGTCCCCGCTGCTCGGCGCGGTGCGCGCCGTCATCGATGCCTACCGCCGGGGCACACGCTTCGGCATTGGCGCCGGGGCCGACGGCCTCCTCGTCGCCAGCGCGCCCGGAAAGGCCCTGACGTGGATGGATTCGATCGTCGACGGGGCTCCGCTGACGCCCCGCTCGGGCCGGCCGGTCGAAGTCAACGCGCTCTGGCACGCCGCGCTCAAGTGCGCGGCTCGGCTCGAGCGGCTCGCCGAGGAGACTGGCCGCGCGCGCGAGCTCGAGTCCGAGGCCTGGCACGTGGCGCGGCGGTTCAACGAGACCTTCTGGTACGGGGCCAAGGGTTATCTCTACGACGTCGTCGGAGACGGCGGGCCCGACGCCAGCCTGCGGCCGAACCAGATCCTCGCCGTATCCCTGACCGAAGACCTTCTGCCCCCGCATCGGGCCCGCTCCGTCTACTGGACGGTGCGCCGCGAGCTCCTGACGGCCTTCGGCCTGCGCACGCTCGAGCCAGCGGACCCCCGCTATCGGGGGCAGTGCGGCGCAGATGAGCGGGCGCGCCTGTCCGCGGCGCACCAGGGAACGGTCTGGCCGTGGCTGATGGGGCCCTTCGCCGACGCCCACTTCCGCGTGTTCGGAAACAGCGAGGAGTCGCGGCGGACCATGCGGGCGCTGCTCGCGCCGCTGCGCGCGCACGTGCGCGAGGCGGGCCTCGGCTCGATCTCGGAGATGTTCGACGGCGACCCGCCCCATACGCCCCGAGGCTGCTTTGCCCAAGCATGGAGTGTGGCGGAGGTAGCTCGCGTGGTGTACACACACCTTCTCGGAGAGGAGTAGCCTTCGATTTCGGATTTCGGAGTTCGGATTTCGGAATTGGGAGTCCGAATCGAAAAATCCGAAATCCGACATCCGAAATCCGACATCCGGCTATGCGCGTCCTCATGTTCGGCTGGGAGTTCCCGCCCTCGATCAGCGGCGGGCTCGGCGTGGCCTGCGAGGGCCTCGTGCGCGGCCTGCTCGAGCTCGATACGGAGGTCTCGCTCGTTCTCCCGCGCCGCGCGGTCGCAACGCCGATCGAGAATCTCAGGATCATCCCGGCCTCCGAAGGCGAGCGGGCGGCCCTCGGACGTCGCGGCCGCGGCCGGCACTCCCTGCGCGTGCGGCGGATCGCGACCCCGCTCCGTCCCTACATGACGGCGTCCCTCTACGAGGGGCAACGCCGGGCGGGAGCGCGGCCGGGGACGAGGTTCGGCGGCAACTACGGGCCCGACCTCCTCCGCGAAGTGCTTCGGTATGCCGGGGCCGCCGCGCAGATCGCCTCGCGCGAGTCCTTCGACCTGATCCACGCCCACGACTGGCTCACGTTCCTCGCGGGCGTCGAGGCCCGCCGCGCGAGCGGCAAGCCCCTCGTCCTGCACGTGCACGCGACGGAATTCGATCGCGCGGGCGGCGGGGAGAACGGCTTCGTGACCGCGATCGAGCGGCTGGGTCTCGCCACGGCCGACCGCGTCGTGGCGGTCTCGGGGTACACGGCCGAGCTCGTCGCGCGCCGGTACGGGGTCCCGGCCGAGCGCCTGCGCGTGGTGCACAACGCGATCGACGCCAGGGAGTCGGCCGCCCATTGGGACTCGGAAGGCAGAGATCCGCTCGTTCTCTTCGCCGGCAGGATCACGTGGCAGAAGGGGCCCGGCTACTTCGTCGAGGCGGCCGCGCGCGTGGCCGCCGAACGCTCCGATGTCCGGTTCGTCGTCGCCGGATCCGGCGACCGCATGCGCGCGATGAAGGAGCACGTGGCGGCGCGCGGCCTCCGCAAGCGCTTCCTCTTCACGGGCTTCCTTCCCCCGGCCGAGCTCGATCGCCTCTACGCGAGGGCGGACGTCTACGTCATGCCGTCCGTCTCGGAACCCTTCGGCCTGACGGCGCTCGAGGCGCTGCAGCACGGCACTCCGGTGATCGTGTCCCGGTCGGCGGGTGTCTCCGAGGTCGTCCGCAACGTCCTGCGCGTCGAGTTCGGGGACGTCGAGGACCTCGCCTCGAAAATCCTCTCCGTCCTGTCGTTCCCGCCGCTCAAGGAGACCCTGTCCGCGCGCGGGCGCGCCGACGCGCGGCGGCTCTCCTGGCGGGATGCGGCCGCGCGCTGCGTCGACGTGTACCGGGAATTGGTGGGAGAATGAACCGGAAAGAAATGATCCCGGTTTGCCTCTACTTCCAGGTCCACCAGCCGTACCGGCTCAAGCGCTACAACTACTTCGACGTCGGGCGCGAGCACCGTTACTTCGACGACGACGGCAACCGGGAAGTCCTCAGGCGCGTCGCCGCCAAGTGTTACCTGCCAGCGACCGCGATGCTCGAGCGGCTGCTCGAACGCCACCCCCGTTTCGCCGTGTCCTTTTCGCTCTCGGGCTGCCTGTTGGAGCAGCTCGGCGCCTGGGCGCCGGAGGTGCGCGCCGCGTTTCGCCGGCTCTCCCGGACGGGGCGCGTGGAATTCCTGGCCGAGACCTCCCACCACTCGCTCGCGTGGCTTTCGTCGAAGGAGGAGTTCGAGGCCCAGGTCGCGATCCACCGCCGCCTCGTCCTCGAGGAGCTCGAGCAGGAGCCGCGCGTTTTTCGCAACACGGAGCTCATCTACTCCGACGCGCTCGCGGCCTTCCTGGAGGAGCGCGGCTACCGCGGCGTGCTCGCCGACGGCGTCGCGCCTCTGCTCGCAACGCGATCGCCCGACCACGTGTATCGAACGGCCGCTCCGGGGGGTCTGCCGCTGCTGCTGCGCAATTACCGCCTCTCGGATGACATCGCCTTCCGCTTCTCCAACCGCGACTGGAGCGAGTGGCCCCTGACCCCGGACAAGTACGACCGATGGGTCGGAGGCCTGCGGGGCGACGTCCTGTCGCTCTTCATGGACTTCGAGACGTTCGGCGAGCACCAGTCGAAGGACACGGGTATTTTCGAGTTCTTCGAGTCCTGGGTGGACCTGCGCCTCTCTCGCCGCGGAGCCGCGTTCCTCACCCCGTCGGAAGCGATCGCGACCCTTCCGCACAAAGAAGCGCTGTCGGCGCCCCGCACGCTCTCGTGGGCCGACGAAGCGCGGGACCTCTCGGCCTGGCAGGGCAACGACCTCCAGAAGGACGCGCTGTCGAAGCTCTTCGCCCTCGAGGACCGAATCCGGGCGGCAGGCTCCGAGGACCTGCTGCGCGACTTCCGGAGGCTCTCGAGCTCGGACCACTTCTACTACATGGCGACGAAGGCGGCCGGGGACGGGCAGGTGCACGACTACTTCTCCCCCTTCGAGTCCGCGTACGACGCCTACATGACGTACATGCACGTCGTCTCGGACCTCGAGCGCCGGCTCCCGCGTCCGGCCAGGGTCCCCGAGGCGGGGCGGGAACGCCCCCGGCCGGCGCCGCGCGCTTGAAGCTGGCCCCGGTTTTCCTCCTGATCTGCGACGGCTGGGGTCATGCGCCGCCGTCGGAGGGCAACGCGATCTCGCGCGCCCGCACTCCGATCTACGACCGCTGGCTGGCGGAGTTCCCGTGGACGCTGCTCGAGGCCTCCGGCGAGGCCGTGGGACTGCCGGCCGGACTCATGGGCAACTCCGAGGTCGGGCACCTGACGCTCGGCGCCGGCCGGATGATGCCGCAGGACCTGCTCCGCATCGACCTCGCGCTGCGCGACGGCTCGTTCTTCGAGAACGCCGCGCTCACGGCGGCCGTCCAGCACGCCCGGCGCCGGGGCGCAACGCTCCACCTGATGGGCCTGGTGTCGGACGGCGGGGTCCACTCGCACCAGCGCCACCTCGAAGGGCTCCTGGAGCTCGCGGGCAAGGCCGGCGTGCCGCGCGTCCGGGTGCACGTCTTCGCGGACGGACGCGACACGCCGCCCCGGTCAGCGCTCGGCTACGTCGCGCGCCTCGAGGCGGCCCTCGCGAAATTCGGCGGGAAGATCGCCACGGTCTCCGGCCGCTACTACGCCATGGACCGCGACAAGCGCTGGGACCGCGTGGCCCGCGCCTACCAGGCGCTGGTGTTCTCCTCCGGCCTGAGCGCCGAGGGGGCGGCAGCGGCCATCGAGGCCGCCTACGGGCGCGGCGAGTCCGACGAGTTCATTCAGCCGACGGTGATCACCGAGAACGGCGAGCCCGTCGGCCCGATCGGCGATGGGGACACGGTCGTGTTCTTCAATTTCCGGGCCGACCGCGCCCGGCAGATCACGCGCGCGCTGACCGAAACCGGGTTCGCCGACTTTCCGCGGCCGAAGCCGCCGAAGCTCCACTTCGTCGGCTTCAAGGAGTACAAGGCGGACTTCGATCTGCCGGCCGCGTTCCCGCCGCGCGCCCTGACACGCATCCTCGCAGACGTCTGGGCCGAGCGGGCAGTGGCGAATCTGCGCCTGGCCGAGACCGAGAAGTACGCCCACGTCACTTATTTCTTCAACGGCGGCGTCGAGCAGCCCTATCCGGGCGAGGAGCGGATCCTCGTCCCCTCCTGGAAGGGGGCGACGTACGACCTCCACCCCGAGATGAGCGCCGCGCAGATCACCGAGGAGGCGGTCCGCGCGCTCCGGGACGGGAAGTTCGGCGCCCATGTCGTGAATTTCGCCAACGCCGACATGGTGGGCCACACCGGCAAGCTCCCGGAGACGATCGCGGCGATCGAGACGCTCGACCGCTGCTTCGGCATCCTCGAGGCCGCGTGCAAGGACGCAGGCGTCCTGCTCATGATGACCGCCGACCACGGCAACGCCGAACAGATGATCGACCCTGAGACGGGCGCTCCCCACACCGCGCACACTTCGAACCCCGTGCCGTTCATCCTCTGCGCCGGGAAAGAGGCGCTCAGCGACGGCGGCGCCCTCTCCGACGTCTCGCCGACGCTGCTCGGGATCCAGGGTTTTCCCGCGCCGGGGCAGATGACGGGGAGGGATTTGAGACAGTAGATCCCCGAATTCGGATTTCGGATTTCGGATTTTCGGAATTCGGGTCGGGACCTCGGGACTTCGTCAGCCGCCGGCTGTACTCTTGCGCTCGCGCGCATTCGGAAACAGCCGCCGCTGCTCGGCTCGGAGCCCGGCGGCGCTCTGCGGATCGCCGAGGATCTCGTAGGTCTTGATCGCCGCGAAGTAGGCCTCGGGCGTGTGCAGGTCGCGGACGAGGTCGGAGAGGGCCTTGCGCGCATCGGCCTCGTGTCCCTGGCTCGCGTACAGGAACGCGATCGCGGCCCGCGGCGATGCATTGCCGGGAAAGTCGCGGATTTCCTGCAGGAACGCCGCCTCCGCCTCCGGCTCGCGGCCGAGGCGGGCGAGGCTGTCCCCGCGCAGGTAGTTCAGGTTCTGGAGCGGCGTGGTGTCGCCGGATCTCGGCCGGGCGGCCAGATCGAGCTCGGCGAGCGCGCTCGTGTAGTCGCCGCGGTCGTGGCGCGAGCGCGCAATCATGAGGTGCGGAATCCGCCGCAGCGGATACTTCGCCAGCGCCGCCCGCGACTCGCGCTCCGCGGCATCGAGATCGCCTTTGACCAGGGCAATGCGGGCCAGGTTCTCGTGGGGGCTGGTCGAGCCCGAGTCCCCCGCCGCCTCCGCGTGCTTGCGGGCCTCCTCGTAGTTGCCGGTCTCGAGGTAGTAGTCCGAGAGCGCCATCATGACCTGTGGATTGAGCGGCGAGAGCTTCGCCGCCTGCAGGAGCGCCGCGAGGGCTTCGTCTTCCTTCCCGAGCTTCATGCACGCCTCGCCGTACATCTGCCATACGTCCGTCATGCCGGGCTCGGACTTCAGCAGCTTGCCGAACACGGCGACGGCTTCCGCGTAGCGCCCGCCCTGCAGCGCGCCGAAGCCCTCCTTGAGCTGCGCGACGGCCCCGATGCGGTCGCGGGGCGCGGGAAGGTCCTTCTTCGTCAGATCGGCCGTGGAGGCGCTGATGTAGCCGAGCGCGGCGAGCTTCTTCATCTGCTCGGGGTCGGAGTTGCCCGGTGGCTGGAGCGGCCGGGGCATGCGCGCGAGCTCCGCGCGCATCGAGCGGAAGGCCGGCGGCAGGCCCGCCGCGAGGTCGTTCTTCTCGCCCGGATCGGCCGCGAGATCGTAGAGCTCGGGACGCGGAGACTCGATGTAGTGGTCGCGGCCGTCCACGAGAGAAGCAAGATCGCTCCAGCCGAGGTGGAGGCGCGGGTAGAGCGTCTCGCTGTAGATCCGCCTCGGTTCGGCGGCGGCAGCGGCGCCGGCCCGGCCGAACGCGCCGATGAGCGAGCGGCCCGCGAGACCCACCGGGACCGGAATGCCGAGGACCTCCGCCACGGTCGGAAAGACGTCCACGAGCCCGACCGCCGCGCGAACGGACTCGCCCCGGCGCGCCGATTTCGGAAACTTCACCATCAGGGGAACGTGGATCGCTTCCCGGTAGATCAGCACCCCGTGCTCGTCCTCGCCGTGGTCATTCAGCCCTTCGCCATGGTCCGAGAGGAACACGATCAGGGCGCGGTCGTAGACGCCGCTCTTCTCGAGGAACTTCAGGAAGCTTCCGACGATCTCGTCGGCCCGCGCGATCTCGCCGTCGTACCGCAGCTTGTACCGGGAGAGATATGGCTCGGGCGGCTCGTAGGGCGAATGCGGCTCGAAAAGATGCAGAAAGGCGAAGAACGGCTTGCCCGAATGCCCCGCAACCCACTCCGACAGCAGCGCCTGCGTATCGTTGCCGCCGCGCTGCACCCGCGAGATGGATTGGCTGACCTTGGAGGGCTCGATGTTGTCCTCGTAAAAGTCGAATCCCCGCGAGACCCCCGTCGCATGGGACAGCACGATCGTCGAGACGGCGCCGCCGGTCGCGTAGCCCTTCTCCTTGAGCGTGCCGGCGATCGTCGCGGGCCCGGGTCCGAGCGCGTATCCGAGGTTGTCGCGCACCCCGTTCTGCGGGGGCAAAAGTCCCGTGAAGATCGCCGTGTGCGAGGGCAGCGTCAGCGGGACCTGCGAATAGGCGTTCTCGAAGAGGACCGCGTCCTGGCGAAACGCATCCAGGTTCGGCGTGTCGACGCCGCGGTAGCCGTACGCGGGCAGGTGATCGGCGCGGAGCGTGTCCACGGAAATCAGGATCACCGGGGCGCCGGGCGAGACGAGCTCGCCCCCCCGGCGGCAACCGCTGCCCTCGAAGAGGACCGTTGCCGCCAGAAGGACGGGCCAGGACCGGCGAAAGACCGTCCGAAGCGATTCTGCTAGCATCCGCCGCATGCCGACCAAGCGCGAAATCTACCTCCGACGCCTCGACACCGTGCGTGCCGAGCTGCGTTCTCTGAAAGCCGACGGCCTCTACGCCACCCCGTCCTCGAACCTCTTTTATCTCACGGGAATCGACTTCCACCGGAGCGAACGTCTGACGGCCCTGCTTCTCTTCCAGGATCAGGAGCCGGTGGCGATTTGCCCCGCGTTCGAGGCCGAGCGCTTGCGCCGGATGTCCGCCGTCGAGCGCGTCGTGACGTGGGAGGAGACCGAAGACCCCTTCGCGAAGGCGGCGGGGCTGTTCCCGGCATCCGTCGGGACGCTCGCGATCGAGCCGTCCACGGCCTATGTCGACGTCGAGCGCCTGCTCGAGAAGCGCCCGTCGTGGAAGCCCGTGTCGGCGGCTTCGATGTTCAGCGTGTTGCGCATGATCAAGTCCCCCGACGAGCTCGACATGATCCGAAAGGCGATCGCCGTCGCGCTGCCGCGCTTTCGCCGCGCCTTCGAGGCCCTGAAGCCCGGCTGCCTCGAGGCGGAGATCTCGGCGCTGGTCGGCGGCGAGAACGTGGTGCAGTTCGGCCCCTCCTCGGCGCTGCCGCACGGCGCCTCCGGCTCGACCCCGCTCTCGCGCGACCAGGCGGTCCTCATCGACGCCTGGGACAAGCCGGACGGCTACTACTACGACATCACGCGCTCGACCTTCTACGGCACGCCGACGGACGAGTACCGCAAGATCTGGTCCATCGTGCTCGAAGCGCAGTCCGCCGCGATCGACAAGGCAGCCCCCGGGGTCCCCTGCTTCGAGGTCGACGCGGCCGCCCGGAAGGTCATCGAGAAGGCCGGCTACGGCGAGTACTTCACGCATCGCCTCGGTCACGGCCTCGGGATCGACGTGCACGAGGCGCCGTACATGGTGGGCCACGACAAGACGGTCCTGAAGCCGGGGATGACCTTTACCTCGGAGCCGGGAATCTACCTGCCGGGGCGCTTCGGCGTGCGCATCGAGGACGACATCGTCTGCACCGAACGCGGCGCGGAATCGCTCTCGCCCCGGGTGTCCCGGCTCGAACCGATCGCGGCGTAACATGGGCAGCGTTCCGATGACGCTCGAGATCTACGCCAGGCCCGACTCCACCGAGACGGCGACCGGGCATTGATCTCGACGGCGAGGGCAGGCGCGAAAGCCTGCATTCTCCTCGTGGTTGTGGCCGCCCTCGAGCTCGGCGGCCCGCTCGCCGCGCAGGAGCCCGTCAGCGGCATCCAGAAAGAGGAAGCCGCCGACTTCGCCCGGCGCGCGGCGCTGGCCGCGCTGCACGGGCCGCCGAAGGTCTTTCTCGAGTCCCTTGACGCCGACGGCATCCTGAGGCGCCTCTTGGGCAGCCCGGTCTGGTCCGGCCTGACGGGACGCCAGCAGACCCTCCTCCGGACTGTCGTGCGCGAGCACTTCGCGCAGGCACTCGCGCCCCTGGCGGATGCCTCCGCCGAGGTCGCCTGGGCCTCGGTCGCCGATTCGGGCAAGGGCCCGGTCTTGGTCGACCTCGGGCTTCGGTACGGTTCATCGCTCCTGAAGACTCGGTGGACGGTCGACCGCACGCGCCGGGGATCGACGATCGAGGACGTCGTCCTCGTCGATCCGGGCATCTCGCTCGCCAGAGAGGTCGGACGGGTCCTCGGGCCCGAGCCCGTGCGCCAGCACGACGCGGCGCAACAGGCGCGCTCCCGGGCGCTGCCGCGGCTCTTCGGCTTCTGCGCCATCCTCGGGATCGCCCTCGTCTTCACCCGCCGCCTGCCGCCCGAGCGGCGCAGGATCCTGTGGCTCACGGCTTCCGTGCCGGCGCTGCTCTTTCTCGTGGATGGCGCGCTGGCCGTTCATCGCGCCCTGTCGGAGCCGTACGCGCTCGTCGAGAACCTGCCTCCGCAGCCCTGGAGGCAACCCGAGAAACTGGCCCTCGCCGCGCAGAAAGAAGGAAGAAGCGAGGCCGCCCGCTCCGAGTGGAGCAAGGCGATCGAGGCGGGGGCCCCGGCAGGACCAGTCTACTACCAGATGGGCCTCGCGGCCCGGGCCCGGGGTGGCACATCCGAGGCGACGCAGGACTTCGAGCGGGCGCTCGCCGAGGTCGCGCCGGCGCCGGGCGCCGCGCGGGAGCTCGCGACGATGGCGCTCTCCGACGGACGCCTGGCCGAGGCGCGATCCCTGCTCCAGAAGTATCTCCGCGAGGCGGGGCCCGACCCGGACAGCCTCGCGACGCTCGCCGTCGTCGAGACAGGCCTCGGCGACACAGCCGCCGCCGTCGCGACGATGCAGCTCGCGCGGGCTCTCGTCGGAGAGAACTGGAAGAAGGCGGAGCTCGAGGCCCGCATCTACGCCCGCTCCGGCAACGCGGCGGCGGCCGTGGCGGCCCTTCGGCCGCTCGAGAGCGAGGGAAAACTCGACCGGGCCGTGCTCCGGGCCGAACCGGCGTACCTGCCGATCGCGACGGACCCGGCGTGGGTGGAGTTCCTGGCGGAGACGGCAAAGTAGGGTCGGGTTCCTCTTTCCTGGACTAGGAAAGCGTCTTCAGCAGGTCGTCGATCTCTTTGACCTCGGGCCCGCCCGGGTTGAGCTCGCGGGCCTTCTGCAGGTCGGCCTTCGCCTCGCCGTTCTTCTTCAGCTGGAGCCTGCAGAGGCCGCGGTAGTAGTAGCCGTCCCAGGCGTCCGGCCTGATGGCGATCGCCTTGTCGAACGCGGACTCGGCTTCCGCCGGCTTCTTCTTGTTGATCAGGAGGATTCCGATGTTCATGTACGGCTGCGGATCGGTGATCTTGTCGGCGGGAACCTTCTCGAGCGCGGCGCGGCCGGCGTCGAGGTTGCCTTGCTGGAGCTCGAGCTCGGCGATCATCCACCACGCGGCCGGATCGGACGGGTTCTTGTCGGCGGCCTGCCGAGCGTACGCGAGGGCCTCCTTCGAGTTACCTTCGCCGAGGTACGCGGCCGCGATGCGCTGGAGCAAGGCGGCGTTGTCGGGCAGCTCGGCCGAGGCCTTCAGATAGCTCTGGCGGGCGGCCGCCCAGTTCTTCGCGGTCATGGCCGCGTTGCCCTCCTCAATCGCGTCGGCGGTCTCCTTCGAGATCTTCTTGCCGCCCACGAGGATCTGCGGCTGGGCGGCGGGAGCAGCGGGGGCCTGGGCCTTGGGCTGCGGATCAAGCTGGATTTCGAGGGAGGGATTGCGCGCTCCCTCCTGGAGGCTGATGCCGATCTTCTTCGTGGCGTACCCGGCCGCGTCGAAGTCCACGTCCCACGGGCCGCCCGCAAGGCCGAAGATCGCGAATTGCCCCCGGGCGTCGGTCGTCAGGTCGGGGCCGCCGTGGGTGCTCTTTCCCCAACGCATCATCACCTTGCAACCCTGGATCGGCTCGCCCTTTTCGTTCTTGACGGTCCCATCCACGCGCGCCCTTCCGCCCCGCCAGTCCTGGGCGGCGGCGATGGAGCTTGCGAGGAGGAACGCAAGGAGCATTGCGCGCGATCGCATCGGAATACCTCCCAAGAGAAATTCGCGCGAAGTATAACGGCCCCCTCTACTTGCCCGGCACGCCAGACGCCTTCGCCCCCGTGCCTCCATAGAAACCCACCAGCGCGGCAACGAGAGCTTCCGCCACGTTCTCGCGGTAGGCGCGGGTCCGCAGAAGGCGGCGGTCCTCCGGGTTGTTGAGATTGCAGACCTCGACGAGGACGCGGGCCGGGATGCGGTTGTAGCGCAGGATCGCCGGGACCCATTCGCCGCCGCCCCGGATGACATTACGGCGGATGGGCTCGAAGGCATGCAGCGGCAGGTCGGCCGCGCGGAACGACGCGACGATGTGCTCCGCGAGGTCCCGCGAGATGCCTTCGGCCTCGATCTTCTCCTTGTGGGTGAAGGAAACCTTCGGCGCTTCCCGCACCTCCTGCCGGGAGTCGTAGGGCTCCCCGGACTTGCGATAGGAGCCGCCGAGGAACTTCTCTCCCGGCACGTAGACCATCGTGCCGCGCACGGCCGGGTGCAGCGAGTCCGCGTGCAGCGAGAGAAACACCGTCCGGTCCTGCTGCCCGCCGTTCCTGCCGACGTGCTTCAGGACGGAGTTGGCGAGATACCAGCGCAGGTTCACGCCCGTCGCCGCATCCTCGATCCGATAGGGCGGAGACGTGAGGACGCGGGCGCTGCGCGAGCTGCCGACCTGGTCGGAGGCCGCGCCGGCGCACGGCGCATCGCGGCCGATGATCGGCACGACGCGCGCCTTCGTGCCGGATCTCACGAGGCGCTCCACGCGGCACGCGATGTCGTAAACGTAGGAGGCCTCTTCCAGGCCGTCGACGATGGCACCCGTGTCGCGGCCGCCGTGGCCCGCGTCGAGCACCAGCGTCACCCCGGAGAGGTCCGCGCTCCGGACCTTGTTCGAGAACTGCGAGGCTTCCAGCCGCGTGTTTTCCTCCTCGATGCGCTCCGGATCGTCCGGTGGGCGGAACTCGGGAGCGAGGTCGGCCAGGGGGATCCGGACCGGCAACCCCACCGGCATCGCGTGCACGTCGGTCACGCCGTTCAAGGCCGCGATCTCGGCGGCCTTCGCGTTGACATCCTCCGCATGGAGCCGCCCGGTGAAGCGCACGACCACCGCAGAGTAGAGCGCCTCGCCCTTGCGCAGCCGGTAAATGGCGTAGCGGCCCTTCTCGTCCTGGCCGAACTCGAGCTTCGGGGCTTCGGCCTCGACCGGCGGAGCCGCCGCCGCGACCGTCTCCCGGAACGGCGGCGTCAGCAGGCGCGGCGGGACGAGGACGATCTGGCCCATCCGCGTCTCGAGCGAGGCGATCGCGCTGCCCTGCCGGATGTCGCGATAGCGCGCCCCCTCGCCCGTGAACCACTCGGCGATCCGCCAGAGGCTCTCCGGCTTGCCCGTCGGCGCAGCGATCCGATGCTCCCATCCCGCCGCCGTCGCGCGATCCGCCGGGAAGAGCGCCTCGATCGCGATCTTGCGGTAGTTGCCCGCGAGCAAGCGGTAGGGCACACGGATGAACTGGCCGCGCCGCAGATGCCGCAAGCCCTCGTTGGCCGCGAGGATCGTCTTTTTCGACTTCGGATCGTCGGTCAGGCGCTTGACGAACGCGTCGACGCCCTCGCCCGGCAGCGGCCGCGCGAGAACGCTGATCTCGTCGGCGCCCGAGATCGACACTTTGACCTCGGGAGAGACGGACACGACCTTCTCGCGGCCCGTGCCGCCGAGCGCCGCCGCTGCGGCAAACAGTGCTGCTGCCGCCGCGGTCCGGCGCCGCAACAAGTTAGCCCGCGGCCCGAGGCAGCGCATCCGGGAAGCCGGCCCGCACCTCGAAAGCCCGGGCCGCCGCGAACACCGCCTCCTCCCCGAAGCGAGGGCCGAGGACCTGGACGCCGAGCGGGAGGCCGCCCCGCGTCAATCCGGACGGCACGGAAATCGCGGGCAGGCCGGCGAGGGACGCCGGGACCGTGAAGACATCCGAGAGGTACATCGTCAGCGGGTCCGCGGTCTTCTCGCCGATGCGGAAGGCGGGCGCGGGGATCGAGGGGCAAACGAGGACGTCGGCGCGCTCGAAGGCGCGGTCGAAATCGTCGGACAGGAGCTGCCGCGCCCGCATCGCGCGGCCGTAGTAGGCCTCGTAATAGCCGGACGCGAGCGCGAACGTGCCGAGCAGGATCCGCCGCTTCACTTCGGCTCCGAAGCCCGCCGTCCGGCTCTCCACGTAGAGGGCTGCGAGGTCCTTGTCCGTGGCGCGCGGCCCGTAGCGAACGCCGTCGAACCGCGCAAGGTTCGACGAGGCCTCCGCGCTCGCGACGACGTAGTAGATCGCGATGGCCACGGTGGCCCTCGGGACGGAGACGGAAACGACTTCCGCCCCCGCGTCCCGGAAAATCCGGCGCGCGTCTTCGAGGTTCGAGGCCACCTCGGGGTCGAGCCCATCCTGTTCGGCCTCCTGGAGGAAGCCGACGCGCAAACCCTCGACGCCGCGCAGCAGGGCCGCCTCGGGATCGCCCACGGCGCGGTCGGCCGTCGTCGAGTCGCGCGGGTCGAACCCGGCAACGATGCGGTACAGGCGCGCCGCGTCCACGACCGAGCGCGTGAGCGGCCCGATCTGATCGAGCGAGGGCGCGAAGGCGACGAGGCCGTAGCGCGACACGCGCCCGTAGGTCGGCTTGAAGCCTACGACGCCGCAGCAGGCCGCCGGCTGCCGGATCGAGCCTCCGGTGTCCGAGCCGAAGCCGCCCGGCACGAAACGCGCCGCCACCGCGGCCGCGCTCCCGCCCGAGGAGCCGCCCGGGATCCTCTCCACGTCCCAGGGATTGCGCGTGACGTGGCTCGCGCTGTTCTCCGTGGACGACCCCATGGCGAACTCGTCCATGTTGGCCCGGCCGATGAAGACCGCTCCGGCCTGGCGCAGGCGCGCCGCCACCGTCGAGTCTGTTGGGGGCCGGAACCCCTCGAGGATCCGCGAGGCGCAGGTTGTGCGCCGCCCGGCCACCCAGATGTTGTCCTTCAGCGCCAGTGGCACGCCGGCAAGTGGAAGCGATTCCCCCGCCGCCACCCGGGCGTCCACCGCGCGGGCTTCGGTCAGTGCCTGTTCGCGCGTGACCTCGAGGAAGGCGCGGATGCGGCCATCCCCCTCGTCGATCCGCGCCAGCGCCTCCTCGACGGCAGAGACGGCCGACTGGCGGCCGGCGGAAACGGCCGCCGCGGTCTCAGTCACGCCCTTCATGCGATCAGGACCCCGAGCCGACGACGCGGGGCACCACGCCGTATCCGTGGACCTGGCGCGGGGCATTGGCTTCGAACGCCTCCAGTCCGGCTCCGGCGACGGGTTCGTCCTTCCGGACCGGAGTCGCGGGCCCCGGCCGCGCAGGGCCGAACGCCGCTTCCGGGATCCCGGCGAGCTGGCCGATGTAAGCGAGGATGCGCGAAAGCTGTTCGGTCCAACGGGGAAGGTCTTCCTCGGGCAAGCGAAGGCGCGCCAGATCGGCGATCTTTCGGACCACCTCGACGGTGACAACGGGGCGTGCGGATGTCATCCTCGAAATTGTAAGGTGTTTTTGCCGGCCGCGCGAAGCGGCCCGACGGGAGCGGAGAATGGTCGCCCGAGGCGGACAGGCTGCGCACAGAAGGGTCCAGGGGCTGCGCCGGCGCGCCGAGCTCATCGCCCTTGCCCGGGCCGCAGAGCAGCGCGGCATCGACGCATGGATCGTCGGGGGCGCCCTGCGCGACCGCCTCCTCGGCGTTGAGTCGCCCGAAATCGACGTCGCCGTCTCCCGCGACGCCGAGGGCCTCGCGCGCGATCTGGAGCAAGCCGGCCGCGGGCGGGCGGTTTTCCTCTCGAAGGACCGGCCGGGGCCGCGCGTGTTCCGCGTGGCCGGGGCCCGGCCGATCGACATCGCCGAGATCGAAGGCGGATCGATCGCCTCCGACCTCGCTCGCCGCGACTTCACCGTGAACGCACTGGCGCTCGAGCTCGGGTCGGGAGAGCTCCTGGACCCCTTCCACGGCGCCCGGGACGCCGCGCGACGCCGGCTGCGCTGCGTGAGGCCCGAAAACCTCGCAGAGGACCCGCTGCGGATCCTGCGGGCGGCGCGCCTCTGGGCCTCGCACGGACTCCGGCCCGAGCCGGCGGTTCTCGCAGCGGCGCGTCCGGCGGCCCCGCTCTTTGTTCGCACCGCCCCGGAACGCATCGCCGCCGAGCTCTCGAAGCTGCTCGGGAGCGCGCGGGCCGCGCCAGCGCTCGGCTGGACGGCCCGCGCGGGCATCCTGGGCGTGGCGCTCGGACTCGCACTGCCCGCCCCTCACAGCACCGCGATCGCGCGCGCGCTCGCCGTCCTCGACGGTCGCAAGACCCGGGGGATCGCGCCCGAACGCCGTCGCCGCCTGCGGCTGGCCTTCATCGCGATCCGAGTCGGGATGGCGGCGCCCGACGCCCGCCAGTGGCTCGAAGAGCGCCGCTCCCCCCGCGAGGAGACCCGGGGCGCCGCGCTGCTCGTCGGGCTCGTGGCGTCGTCCGCCGGGATCCGCTCCGCGCGCGACCGCTGGCGCTGGGTTCTCGAGGCGGGCGCACTCTCGGACGACGCGCTCGTCCTCCTGGCCTGCCTGGGCGCCTCGGGCAAACGCCGCGCGCGCACCCTGGCGCCTTTGGCCCGCGCCCCACTGCGTCGGGTCGCCGCGAGCGGCGACGACGTCGTGCGCTGGCTCGGCCTCGACCCGGGACCGCGCGTCGGCGAGCTGCTTTCCGGGCTTCGGGTCGCCGCCGCCATGGGCCACGTGCAAAATCGGCGCGAAGCCCGGCACTGGCTGACCGAACAGGTCCGAAAGGGCCCGTAACCGGCTATAATTGTTGAACATTGACACTCGCTGAGCTTCTGAAGTTCATGGCCAAGAAGGAGGCTTCCGACCTCCACTTGAAGCCCATGCGGCCTCCCCTGCTGCGCATCAAGGGGCGCCTCATTCCCTTGAACGCCGACGCGCTGCAGCCCAAGGACCTCGAGGAGATGCTGACCTCGATCCTGACGCCCGCGCAGAAGGAACGGCTCGAGGCCCACCAGTCCGTGGACGTCGGGTACGGCCTGACCGGCGTAGCCCGCTTCCGGTGCAACATCTTCGTGCAGCGCGGCTCCTACGCCGCCGTGTTCCGGCGGATTCCGTTCAAGCTGCCGTCGATCACCGAGTTGAACCTGCCCGAGGTCCTCGAGAGCTTCGTGCACCTGCCCAAGGGCCTCGTCCTGATCACCGGACCGACCGGATCGGGCAAGTCCACCTCGCTCGCGGGCATCATGCGCTCGATCATCGAAAAGCGTGCGATCCACATCGTCACGATCGAGGACCCGATCGAGTTCCTGTTCGCCGACGGCAAGGCCGCCGTCTCCCAGCGCGAGGTGCCGACCGACTCGCCCAGCTTCAACGAGGCGCTGAAGAACATGTTCCGGCAGGACCCCGACGTGATCATGGTCGGCGAGATGCGGGACTGGAACACGATGCAGACCGCGATCACGGCGGCCGAGACGGGACACCTCGTGTTTTCCACGCTGCACACGAACAGCGCCGCGCAGTCCATCGACCGCATCATCGACTCCTGCCCCGTCGAGCAGCAGGCGCAGGTGCGCTCGCAGCTGTCGATCGTCCTCCAGGCCATCGTCTCGATGAACCTCATCGAGACCTCGGAGGGCTCCGGCCGGGTGCCCGTCGTCGAGGTCATGGTCAACGCGCCCAAGATCGCGAAGCACATCCTCGCGGGCGAGGTCAAGGAGATCCACGAAGAGATCGAGAACTCGGTCAACTACTACAAGATGCAGTCGATGAACCAGTCGCTCATCGCGCTGCTCGTGAACCGGCGCATTACGTACGCCAAGGCGATGGAGCTCTCGACGGATCCCGAGGACCTGTCGCTGAAACTCCGCAAGCTCTTCCCTCAGATCGAGGAAAACCACCGAGGAGGCCTCATGGCATCCGACAGCGATTTCTCGCAGATCATCCAGCTGCTCGAGATCAAGCGGCTTTACGAGGAGCAGGAGGAGAAGTGGAAGCTCCGCCTCTCCGAGAAAGACGAAGAGGTCAACAAGCACGTGATGGAGTTGCGCGACCAGCGCCGCGTCATCGAGGGCCGAGACCAGGTCCTGACCGACATGGAGACGGAAAACGTCCGCCTGAAGGCCGACGCCGAGCGCGTCAACCGGGAGGTCCAGCAGAAGACCACCCAGCTGAACGACCGGATCAAGGAGCTCAACCAGAGGCTCATGATGGCCGAAGGCGGCGGCCGGGCGGCGGCGGGCGGGGGCGCCGGCGGAGGCGGGTTCTTCAAGAAGTAGAGTTCGGAGTTCGGAGTTCGGAGTACGTAAAAATCGAGGAAGAGACTAACTCCTCCCGACTCTTCCCGACTCCTCCCGACTCCTCCGGACCGATACGACAAACGCAATCACCGCCCCACCAAACCCTGCCACGGCATCCGTGAGCGCATCGGCCGCCTCCATCGAGCGGCCCGGAATCCAGGCCTGGTGCACCTCGTCGAGAGTTCCCCAAACCGCGAGCGCTCCTCCAATAACGATGGCGCGCAGCCAGGAGCACCGACGCGGCCCCGGCCAGGCAACCGCGAAGTAGAGCAGGAATCCCTCGACGCCGTACAGGACGGCGTGCACGAGCTTGTCGAAATGCGGGATCGAGGAGACGATCGGCACCTCCGGCAGCGACGGCCAGGAGGTCAGCGCGAGAAGGAAAAGGCCCCAGAGCAGGGCGGCCCGGCGGGCAAAATGGAGAGAGGGCAAGGTTCTCGAAACGAATTTAGGCTCCGCGCTTGGACGGACCCGTGCGCGACGGGCCCTTCTTCGGGGCCGGCCTGGCTGCGGGCTTGGTCCTCTCGGCCATCACGCCGGAGGCCTTGCGCGGCCGCGCCGCGGCGTCCTCGGCCTCGGCGCCCTCGGACTTGTCCTTGCGGACGGTTTCGACGCGGCCGCCGGAAGCCCGGCGCGCGCGGTCGGACATGGACTCCTTCTTCGGGCCCCGCTCCTTCAGCTCGAACTTGAAGTCGACGAACTCGAGGATCGCCACCTCGGCCGCGTCGCCCTTGCGGGCGCCAAGCCGGAGGATCCGGGTGTATCCGCCCGGCCGATCGACGAAGCGCGGCGCGATCGTCTCGAAGACGCGCTTGATCGTGGTCCGATCCGGGATCCACCGGGACACGTGGCGGCGGGCCGCCAGGTCGTCCTTCTTCGCCCGGGTGATGAGCTTCTCGGCCAGCGGCCGGAGCTCCTTCGCCTTGGACAGCGTCGTCTGGATCCGCTCATGCGTCATGAGGGAGTCGAGCTGGTTCGAGAACATCGCCAGTCGGTGCGACGTGGTGCGACGGAGCTTGCGCCCCGCACGGTTGTGCTGCATGGTCTACTCGCTCTTCGCTTCGACCGGCTCGATCTCCATGCCGAGGGACAGGCCCATCGGGCGCAGGATGTCCTTGATCTCGTTGAGAGACTTTCGGCCGAAATTCTTGGTCTCGAGCATGTCCTTTTCGGTGCGCTGCACGAGGTCGCGGATCGTCCGGATGCCCGCGTTCTTCAGGCAGTTCGCGCTGCGGACCGAGAGCTCCAGCTCGTCGACCGACTTGTTGAGGTACTCCGCCAGGTTCTCCGGCAGCTCCCCTTCCCCGACGCCCTCGAACGCCGTCTCGTGCTCGGCGTTGACGAAGATCGTGAGGTGGTCGCGCAGGAGCGTCGCCGCCAGGCCCACGGCGTCGGTGGGCGAGATCGTCCCGTTCGTCCAGACCTCCAGGACCAGCCGGTCGTAGTCGGTGGCCTGGCCGATGCGGGCCGCCTCGACGTGGTAGTTGCAGCGGCGCACGGGCGAATGGACCGAGTCGATGGGGATGTAGCCGATGCCCATGTCGTCGTCGAAGTTCTTGTCGGCCGAAACGTAGCCGCGCCCGGTGGACACGCGCATCTCCATCTGGAGGCGCCCGTTCTCCGAGAGCGTGGCGATCGGGGCGTCCGGATCGAGGATCTCGATCGCGGAGTCGCCCTGCATGTCGGCCGCGGTGACCTTCCCCTTGCGCGAGACGTCGAGGGTCAGGATCTTCTCGTCGTTCGTGTGCATCTTGATGGGGATCTGCTTGAGGTTGAGGATGATGTCGGTCACATCCTCGACGACGCCCGGAAGCGACGAAAACTCGTGCAGCACTCCCTCGATCTTGACCGCGGTGATGGCCGCGCCCTCGATCGACGACAGGAGCACCCGGCGCAGCGCGTTGCCGATCGTCGTGCCGAAGCCGCGCTCGAACGGCTGTGCGTAAAACTTCCCGTAAACGGACGTCAGCGTCTCGGAATCGATCTCGAGCCGCTTCGGTTTCTGGAATCCTTTCCAAAGGGTCATAGTGTGCTCTCCTTCGTCCGCGACTACTTGGAGTACAGCTCGACGATCAGCTGCTCCTGGATCGGCAGTTTGATGTCTTCGCGCTTCGGCAACTCGACGACCGTTCCGGCGAACGTCTCGGGCGTCAGATCGAGCCAGGACGGGACGCCGCGCGCCCGGGCCGTTTCGACCGAGGCCTTGATCTGCTCGTTCGACCGGCTCCTCTCCTTGATGGAGACGACCTGGCCCTTGGTGACGCGGAACGACGGGATCGAGACTTTCCTGCCGTTGACAGACACGTGGCCGTGGCGCACGAGCTGGCGGGCCTGCGCGCGCGAGGCCGCGAACCCGAGCGAGAACACCACGTTGTCCAGACGGCGCTCGAGCTCCTCGAGCAGGTTCGCGCCCGTGATGCCCTTGCGGCGCTCCGCCCGCGCAAAGGCGAGGCGGAACTGGCTCTCGAGCAGGCCGTAGATCCGCTTGACCTTCTGCTTTTCACGCAGCTGAATGCCATAGCCGAGCAGCTTCGAGCGCCTGCGCCCGTGCTGCCCCGGCGGGTAATTGCGCCGTTCGATGGCGCACTTGTCCTTGAAGCAGCGGTCCCCCTTGAGGAACAGCTTCATGCCTTCGCGCCGGCACAGCCGGCAGACCGATTCGCTGTAGCGAGCCAAACTGAAAACCTCCCCGATCCCTCGTTTCTTTTACGTCCTTCTTCCCGACCGGGACCGAACCGTCGGTTTACAGACGATTGCGGACTTCGGAATCCGAAATCCGCAATTCTTTACACCCTTCTTCGTTTCCGCGGCCGGCACCCGTTGTGCGGGATCGGCGTCGAGTCCTTGATCGACTTGATGTCGATCCCGTTGGCCTGCAGCGCACGGATGGCGGACTCGCGGCCGGCTCCCGGGCCCGTCACGCGGACGTCCACCGACCGCACCCCGTGCTCCTTGGCGTGCTCGGCGCAGTTGGCCGCGGCCAGCTGGGCCGCGAACGGCGTCCCCTTGCGCGAGCCCTTGAACCCGATCCGCCCCGCCGAAGACCAGGCCAGGAGGTTGCCCTCCTGGTCGGCGATCGAGACGATCGTGTTGTTGAAGGACGCGGCGACGGTCGCCTGACCGTGCGGGACGGTCTTCTTTTCCTTCTTGCCCGTGCGGGCCCGCTTGCCCTTGGGCTTGCCAGCGCCCTTTTCGGGGACCGCGCTTACCGGTGTTGCTTCAGCCATTGTTCCCTGTCCTCACAAACAAATCCGAATTCCGAAATCCGAAATCCGACGTTACTTCTTGGTCGCCTTCTTCTTGCCGGCGATCGTCTGCTTGCGCGGGCCCTTCCGGGTCCGGGCGTTGGTGTGCGTGCGTTGCCCCCGCGCCGGAAGGTTGCGCCGGTGGCGCGTGCCCCGGTAGCAGCCGATGTCCATCAGCCGCTTGATGTCTACGGAGATGTCCCGACGCAGGTCGCCCTCGACCTTGACGTCGTCCGTGATCACCTTGCGGATGCGGACGACCTCCTCCTCGGACAGGTCCTTGATCCGCGTGTCGGGCCGGACGTCGGCCTTCTCGAGGATGAAATTCGCCTTCGGGCGCCCGATCCCGTAGATGTAGGTCAGCCCGATTTCAACCCGCTTGTTCAGCGGCAGATCGACTCCCGCGATGCGTGCCATGATTAGGCCCTCTCCAAATCCGAATTCCGAAATCCGAATTCCGAAATCGGCACTTCCTTACCCCTGCCTCTGCTTGTGCTTGGGCGTCGAGCAGATCACTCGTACGACTCCCTTGCGGTGCACGATCTTGCACTTGGCGCAAATTTTCTTGACGGACGCTCTGACTTTCACTTGAGGACTCCCTACTTATACCGGTAGATGATGCGACCCCGGGTCAGATCATACGGCGACAGCTCGACGAGCACCTTGTCGCCCGGAAGGATTCGAATGAAGTTCTTGCGCATCTTCCCGGAGATATGCGCGAGGACCTGGTGCTTGTTCTCGAGCTCGACTTTGAACATGGCATTGGGCAACGGCTCCACGACCGTCGCCATGACCTCGATGGCTTCGTCCTTGGACATGGTTACGCGCCGACGGCGGCCGTCCGCAAGGCGGACAGGCTCCCCGTTCCCAGTATGACCGCGCCGTGAGACTCGATCGCGATCGTGTACTCGAAGTGGGCCGACATGGACCGGTCGCGCGTGCGCACCGTCCAGCCGTCCCCGTCCACTGACACCTCCGCGCGGCCGAGGTTGAACATCGGCTCGATCGCGAGCACCATGCCGGCCTTCAAGAGGCTGCCGCGCCCCGCCGGGCCGTAGTTCGGGATCTGCGGCTCCTCGTGCAGGGCTGTGCCGACGCCGTGCCCGACGAAGTCCCGCACCACGCCATAGCCGTGGACCAGGGCGACCGCCTCGACGGCGGCGCCGATGTCCGAGACCCGGCCGCCCGGCCGGACCACAGCGATGCCCGCCGTCAGCGCCTTGCGCGTCGTATCGATGAGCTTCGCCGCCTCGGCGGAAATCTTCCCCACGGCGAACGTGCGTGCCGCATCCCCGAAGTAGCCGTCCACGACGGCGCCGCAGTCGACGCCGACCACGTCGCCTTCTTTCAACACGCGCTTGCCCGGGATGCCATGGACCACCTCGTCGTTGACGGACGTGCAGAGCGTTTTCGGGTAGCCGCGGTAGCCGACGAACGCGGGCCGCGCGCCCTGGCGGCGGATCTCGGCCTCGGCGATCCGGTCGAGCTCCTCCGTCGTGACGCCGGGCGCGACCGCCTTCCCGACGACGTCGAGCGTGTCGAGGACGATGCGCGAGGCTTCCTCGAGCTTCACCAGCTCCTCGTGGCCGCGGATCGTGATCACGCCCGCCCCCCCGTGCGCCGCACGGAAGTCAACGCCTCGTCGATGCGGGCGGCGACCTGTTCCACTGCGCCCACGCCGTCCACGTTGGCCAGCAGGTCGCGGTCGCGGTAGAAGCCCGCCAGAGGCTCCGTCTTCTCGCGGTACACGCGCAGGCGCTCCCGGATCGTTTCCGGCCGATCGTCCGCGCGCCCCTCGGCGCCGGCGCGCCCGAGCATCCGCTCCACGAGCACCGGCTCGGGAACGCCGAAATTCACGACCGCGGACAACCCCTCGCCCATCTCCGAGAGCATCTTCTCGAGGGCCTTGCCCTGCTCGAGGGTCCGCGGAAACCCGTCGAGGATGAAGCCATCGCGCGCGTCGTGCGCGGCGGTGCGTTCCCGGATCAGCGCCACGATCAGGTCGTCCGACACGAGCTCGCCCTTCTCCATCACGGCCTGCGCCTGAACGCCGAGCGGCGTGCGGTCGCGCACCGCCGCGCGCAGGATGTCGCCCGTGGAGATGGCGGGGACCTTCAGGCGCTCCGCGAGGAGTTTCGCCTGTGTTCCCTTGCCGCTGCCCGGAGGCCCGAGGAATACCACGCGCATCGGCTAGCTACGCCGCCCCCGGATGCGGCTCTTCTTCAGGAACCCCGTGTAGTGGTGCTCGACGAGCTTGGACTCGACCTGCTGCACGGTGTCCATCGCGACGCCGACGACGATCAAGAGCGAGGTCCCGCCGAAGTAGAAGTTGAAGCCGAAGCCCTGGGTCGCAAAACGCGGAAGCGCCGCGTCGAGCCACGGGCCGATGCCCGGGATCCCCTGGACCTTGATGCCGCTGTTGAGAAAGTCCGGCAGCAGGGCCACGAACGTGAGGTAAAGCGCGCCCACGATCGTGATGCGCGAGAGCACCGTGTCGATGTAGTCGGCCGTCTTCTTGCCGGGGCGGATGCCGGGGATGAAGCCGCCGTACTTGCGCATGTTGTCGGCCGTGTCGGTCGGATTGAAGACGATCGACGTGTAGAAGTAGCAGAAGAAGAGGATGCCCGCGGCGTACAGCAGGATGTAGAGCGGGTGGCCCATCGAGAGGGACGTCGCCGCCCGCTTCATCCAGTCCGCGCCCGAGAGCTGCGCGAGGTAGCTCGGGAGCGACAGGATCGAGATCGCGAAGATGATAGGGATGACGCCGCCCGTGTTGACGCGCAGCGGCAGGTAGGTGTTCTGGCCGCCGTAGATGCGCCGGCCGACCACCCGCTTGGCGTACTGGACGGGGATGCGCCTCTGCGCACGCTCGACGAAGACGATGAGGGCGATGATCGCGAACATGAAGGCGAGCACGAAGAGGAGGGTCAGGACGCTGATCGTCTGGGTGCGGATCTGCTGGAAGAGGCCGAAGATCGCCTGCGGCAGTCCGGCCACGATGCCGGCGAAGATGATGAGCGAGATGCCGTTGCCGATTCCGCGCTCGGTGATCTGTTCGCCGAGCCACATGATGAAGATCGTCCCGGTCGTCAGCGTCAGGATCGACATGAGGCGGAAGGCCCAGCCCGGATGCGGAACGAGCGGCGCGCCGCCCGGGGCGACCTGCTTCTCGAGCCAGAGCGCGATCCCGCTCGCCTGGACGAACGAGAGGAGCACGGTCCCGTAGCGCGTGTACTGCGTGATCTTCTTGCGCCCCATCTCTCCTTCCTTGGAGAGCTTCTCGAGGTACGGCCACACGACGGTCAGCAGCTGTAAGATGATCGAGCTCGAGATGTACGGCATGATCCCGAGCGCGAAGACCGAGAGCCTCCGCAAGGCGCCACCCGAAAAGATGTCGAGGAAGCCGAAGATCGAGCCGGCGGACGCCTTGAAGAACGCGTTGATCGCCTGCGGGTCCACGCCGGGCGTCGGGATATGCGCGCCCAGCCGATAGACCGCCAGCACTAGGAACGTGAAGAGGACCCGCTTGCGCAGGTCCGGCACGTTGAACACGTTGAAGAAGCTCTGGATCGCGCTCAACGGGACAGCACCTCGCAGCGGCCGCCGGCCGCCTCGATACGGGCCTTCGCCGAGGCCGAGAACTTGTGGGCCGAGACGTTCAGGGCCTTCTCGAGCTCGCCGTCCCCGAGGATCTTGACGAGCCGGCTCTTGCGGGAGAGGCGCGCGACGGCGAGCGTCTCCGGCGTCACCGACGCACCTGCCTCGAACCGGTCGAGGTCGCCGAGGTTCACCACGTCGTACTCGACGCGGAAGATATTCGTGAATCCGCGCTTGGGCACGCGCCGGTGCAGCGGCATCTGGCCGCCTTCGAAGCCGCGCTGGTGCCGGTAGCCCGATCGGGAGCCCTGCCCCTTGTGGCCGCGTCCCGACGTCTTTCCGTGCCCGCTACCGGGCCCGCGGCCGAGGCGCTTGCGGTAGTGGGTGGCTCCCACCGCCGGGGCCAGATCGTGCACGCCGGTCGCCGCCGGGCGCGCGGGCGCCGCGGCCGCCTTCTT
>JBGPGG010000017.1:0-36919 GCA_041483715.1 Thermoanaerobaculia bacterium | reverse complement strand
GACGACACTCCGGAGGCGATCGTCATCTCCGCCTTCGAGCCGCTGCGCCGCGAGGTGGCCCGGCTGTCCCTGGAGAAGCTCATCGCGGACGGGCGCATCCACCCCGCGCGCATCGAAGAGGTCGTCGAGAAAGTGCGCTCGGAGTTGTGGGAGAAGATCCGCCAGGAGGGGGAAGCGACCGCGCTCGAGTTCTCGCTTCCGGACCTGCACCCCGAGCTCATCAAGCTGCTCGGGAGATTGAAGTACCGCACCTCCTACGGCCAGAACGTGCTCCAGCATTCCAAGGAGGTCTCCTGGCTCGCGACCAACATGGCGGCGGAGCTCGGCGCGGACGTGGAGGTGGCCAAGAGGGCGGGTCTGCTCCACGACATCGGCAAGGCGATCGACCGCGAGATGGAGGGCACGCACCTCGAGCTCGGCCGCGAGGTGCTGAAGAAGTTCGGCGAGTCCAACGAGGTCATCCACGCGATGGAGTGCCACCACGGAGACTACGAGCCGCGCTCGCTCGAGGCGGTTCTCGTCAACGGCGCCGACGCGCTCTCGGCCGCGCGGCCGGGCGCCCGCCGCGAGATCCTCGAGACCTACGTCAAGCGCCTCGAGAAGCTCGAGCACATCGCCGACGGCTTCAAGGGCGTGCAGAAGGCGTTCGCCATCCAGGCGGGGCGCGAGCTGCGCATCGTCGTCGAGGCCAACCGCGTGACCGACGACGAGGCCCTGTGGCTCTCGCGCGACATCGCCAAGAAGATCGAGGCCGAGCTGCAGTATCCGGGGCAGATCAAGGTCACGGTGATCCGCGAGACGCGTGCAGTCGAATATGCCAGGTAAATCCGAAATCCGAACTCCGACATCCGAAAGCCGATGAACATCCTCTTCGTCGGCGACGTCGTGGGCGCGCCGGGCCGCCGCGCGCTCGTCGAGGGGCTGACGGGCGTGATCGACCGCCACAAGGTCGACTTCACGATCGTGAACGTCGAGAACGCAGCCGGCGGCTTCGGGCTGACGGTCGAGCTCTTCGAGGCCCTCTCGAAGATGCCGATCGACGTCTTCTCTTCCGGCAACCACATCTGGGACAAGAAAGAGATCTACGACACGCTCAATGCGTCGGACCGGCTGTTGCGGCCCGCCAACTATCCGCCGGGCAACCCCGGCCGCGGCTGGACGGTCCAGCAGACGGCGTCAGGCATTGCGGTGGGCGTCCTGAACCTGCAGGGCCAGGTCTTCATGCCGGCCAACGCCGACTCGCCGTTCCGGGTGGCCGACGAGGAGCTCGCGCGCGCGGGCGACGTGAAGGTGATCTTCGTCGACATGCACGCCGAGGCGACCTCGGAGAAGGCCGCCATCGGCTGGTACCTCGACGGCCGCGTCTCGGCGGTCGTGGGCACCCACACTCACGTGCAGACTGCCGACGAGACGATCCGTCCGGGCGGCACCGCGTACCTCTCGGACGCCGGAATGACGGGGGCTTACGAGGGCATCATCGGATTCTCCAAGGACCGCATCATCGAGAAGTTCCTTTCCCAGACCCCGCGCTCCTTCGAGACGGCCAAGAAGGACATCCGCCTGTGCGGAGCCGTGATCGACGTGGACGAGGCGACGGGGAAGGCGCGGAAGATCGAACGCCTGCAGGTGAGGGTGGATTAGTCGTAGAGGCGGGGCTGCCCCGCCCGCGGGCGGCCCAGGGGCCGCCCTTACGACCCGCGGAGAAGACCTTGCGTCCCAAGCTGACCGCCATCGTCACCACCCTCAACGAGCAAACCAACGTCCGCGAGTGCCTCGAGAGCCTCGCGTTCGTGGACGAGATCCTGCTCGTCGACTCGTTCTCGACCGACGACACGGTGGCGATCGCGCGCGCGGTCCCCGGCGTGAAGGTGGTCCAGCGCGAATACTTCGGTTCGGCGGCGCAGAAGAACTGGGCCATGGACCAGGTGACGACGCCCTGGCTGCTCATCGTGGACGCGGACGAGCGGATCCCGGAGGCGCTCGCCCGCGAGATCCTGCGCATGCTCGAGCGGGGCCCCGAGGCCGACCACTACTTCATCCGCCGGGAGAACGTGTTCCTCGACCGCATCATCCGCCACTCCGGCTGGTCGACCGACAAGGTGGTCCGCCTGATCCGGTGCGGAACGGCGCGATACCCGAACCGGCGGGTCCACGCGGACCTCGCCGCCGAGGGGCCGACGCCGACGCTGCTGTCGCCGATGGTCCATCACACCTGCCGCTCGCTCGGTCAGTACCTGGAGAAGCTGCACCGGTACGCGACCTGGGGAGGCGCCGACGCGTTCCGGCAGGGGCGCCGGGCGGGCGCCATCGAGCTTCTCTTCCGGCCCTGGTGGCGCTTCGTGCGGATGTACGTGATCCAGGCCGGGTTTCTGGACGGCCGCCACGGCCTCGTCCTCTGCGCTCTGCAGGCCTGGGGCGTCTTTCTCAAATGGGCGAAGGTCTGGGAGTGGGAGCGATTCCGAAAGAACGGCTGGCCGATCGAGCTGCCCGCATATGATGAAGGGAGAGAGACGTGGGACGGGAAAGAGTGAGTCGATGATCGGGCTGCTGAAGTTCATGTGGAGGAAGCCGATGATGCTGAATGTCGGAGATCCCGCCCCCGGTTTCGAGGCCCAGGACCACACGGGCGCCATGCGCCGCCTCTCGGACTACGCGGGCCGGTCCGTGGTCCTCTGGTTCTATCCGAAGGCCGACACCCCCGGCTGAACGATCGAGGGTTGCGGGTTCCGCGACCTCTACGCCGACTTCCAGAAGAAAAGCGCCGAGATCCTGGGCGTCTCGTTCGACACGGTCGAGGAGAACGCGGCCTTCGCGAAGAAGTTCGATTACCCGTTTCCGCTCCTCTGCGACGTGGAACGCGAGATCGGCGTGGCCTATGGCGCCGCCGACGACACGGGCGCCGGATACGCCACTCGTATCACCTACGTGATCGGGCCGGACGGGAAGATCGTGCAGGCCCATCCGAAGGTGTCGGTCAAGGGGCACCCGAAGGAGATCCTGACGTCACTGTAAGCAGGGTCCCGAGTCCCGAGTCGAGACGCGAGACCCTGCCCACCGATATACTGCTTCGCGGAAGGGAACCCGTTATGGCCGTCGATCCAGAGTTGCTCGCGATTCTCGTCTGCCCCAAGACGAAGGGCCCGCTCGAGCTCGTCGAGCTCAAGGAGTCGACGCGCAAGGCGCTCGTCGACAAGTACAGGGAAAAGTTCCGTGACGAGGAGCCGGTCGTGACCCAGGGCCTCTACTCGCGGCAGGCCGACTTGGTTTACCCCATCGTGTCCGACATCCCGGTCATGCTGATCGACGAAGCCCTCCCCGGCTCGGAGGCCGCAGGGCGCTGACCGCTGATCGGGTGCCCCTTCGCCGGCTCGCTTTCGCCCTCCTCGTTCTCTTCGCCGTCCTGACCCCGTTCATCGCGCCGGCGTACATCGCCGCCGGGCTCGTCCTCGTCGCTTGGACCGCTTCGATCGTGCGGGAGCGGCGGCTGCCGGAGAGCCTGCGTTCCCCCTTGTGCTTCGTTCTCCTTGCGCTCGCGCTCCTGACGCTCCTCTCGGCCGTCTTCTCGCGCGACCCGGCCGCGAGCGCGCGGCACCTGCCCGGACTCGCGCTCTTTCTGCTCGTCCCGATCGCCATGGACCTTTGCGACACCCTGCCGCGCGCGCGGACGGTTTTCCTCGCGCTCGCGGCCTCGGGAACGGCCCTGGCGCTCTACGGAATCTGGCAGTTTCTCCACGGGGGCAACGACCTGCAGAGCCGGATCCGAGGCACCCTGTCGCACTACATGACCTTTTCGGGCATCACGATGCTGGCCGGCTGCCTGCTGCTCGGCTACGCACTGGAGGGTTCGGGGCGCTGGCGGGTGATCGGACTCTGCTGCCTGTTTCCCTTAGCGGCGCTCCTGCTGACCTTCACGCGCGGTACGTACGTGGGCGTCGTGGCGGCGCTGCTCGTCTACGCGGCCGTGCGGCGCCCGCGCGTCCTGCTCTGGATCGCCCCCGTGCTCGTCGTCGTCTACCTCGCCGCGCCGACGGGCATCCGGGACCGCATCCGGTCCACGACGGACCTCTCCGAACGGACCAATCGCGACCGGATCGCGATGGCGCGCGCGGGCGCGCGCATGGTCCGGGACTCTCCGATCCTCGGCCTGGGGCCCGAGATGGTCAAGCCGTACTACCCGCTGTACCGCGACTCCGACGCGCCGCGCTGGAGCGTGCCGCACCTCCACAACAACGTGATCCAGATCGCGGCGGCGAACGGGCTCTTCGCCGCGGCCGCATACCTCGTGCTCGTCGGGCTCATCCTCGCCCGCGCGGCGGCGCTCGCCCGGCGCGGCGACGGCCCGGACCGGGCGGCGCTCTGGGCCGGGGCCCTGCTCGCGGGCTCCGCGCTGACGGTCGCCGGTCTCTTCGAGTACAACTTCGGCGATACGGAAGTCGAGATGGCGACGCTGCTCGTTTTCGCGATCCCCTTTTCGGGCGCTTCGAAAGCGGGTCGAGATTAGAATCCCCGGATGCTCCCGCGACCCGTTGCCGCTCCCACGCCGCCGCGCCCCTATACGGTCTCCGAGCTGCTCGCGGAGGTGTCCTCCGTGCTGCGGGCGACCTGGCGGGACGTGTCGGTGGTCGGGGAGATCGGTCGTTTCGACCTGCGTGGAGGGCACGGCTATTTCGCCCTGAAGGACAAGACCGGCACGCTGCCCGCCATCATCTTCGCCTCGGACCTGAAGCGCGTGCCCTTCCGGATGGAGCCGGGCCTCGAAGTCGTCGTTCGGGGATCGCTGGACCTCTATGCCCCCCAGGGCAAGTTCCAGATCAAGGCCTCCACCGTCGAGCCCGTGGGCCGCGGCGCGCTGCAGCTCGCGTTCGAGCAATTGAAGGCGCGACTCGAAGCCGAGGGGCTCTTCGACCCCGCGCGCAAGCGCCCGATCCCCAGGCTGCCCCGGCGGATCGCGGTCGTGACGTCGCCCACCGGCGCCGTCATCCGCGACATCCTGCACGTGCTCGCGCGCCGTTTCGAGGGCCTGGCGATCACCGTGTACCCGGTCCGGGTCCAGGGGGACCAGGCGGCGGCCGAGATCGCGGGGGCGGTCGCGCACTTGAACCGCCGCGGCGGTTTCGACGTGATGATCCTCGCCCGCGGCGGCGGCTCGCCCGAAGACCTCGCCCCGTTCAACGACGAACGGGTGGCGCGGGCGCTCGCGGCGTCGGCGATCCCGACGATCTCCGCGGTGGGCCACGAGACCGATGTGACGATCGCCGACCTCGTGGCAGACCTGCGTGCCCCGACGCCCTCGGCCGCCGCGGAGCTCGTCGTCGAGCGCAAGGACGAGATCGAGCGGCGCTTGGGCCTCGCCCGCCGGGCGGTCCTGCGCGCGGTGCGCTCCCGGCTCGCCCTCGAGCGGGCGCACCTTGCGGGCTTTGTTCGGTCCGATGCGCTCCTCGGGTTCCCGCGCCGCGTCCAGCAATGGAAGGAGCTCGTCGTCCAGAGCCGCGACGCGCTCGTCACGCATCTCTCCCGCAGGCCGTCAGAGTACGCGGCGCGCGTCGCGGCGGCGCGGCGGTTTCTCCAGGACTTTCCGCGCGTGGCGGAGCTCGCGCGGAGAAGGGACCGGGTCGTAAACCTGCGATCCATGCTCGGAGAACGGGCGGGGCGCCGGCTCGAACGGCGGCGCGCGGGTCTCCAGGAACTCGCCCGGAAGCTCGAGATCCTGAGCCCGCTCGCCGTGCTCTCACGCGGTTACGCGGTCGCGTTCCGCGAGGGCGCGGCCGCGCCGATCACCCGGGCGGCGCAGGTAGCGATGGGGGAGCGCATTCGCGTCCGGCTCCACGAGGGGGAGCTCGGCGCCGTGGTTCGCTCAGGAGGGCGGCTTGCAGGGGCAGGTCCGCTGTTTGCCGATCGGGAGGAGGAATCGTGACCGCGCGTTCAAAGAAAGAGAAGAGCTTCGAGGAGGCGATGGCGCGTCTCGAGGCGATCGTGGCGGAGCTCGAAGGGGAGGACCGCGGCCTCGACGCCCAGTTCTCGCTCTTCCAGGAAGGCATGGAGCTGGCGCGGTTCTGCGAGAAGAAGCTCGGCGAGGTCGAGAAGTCGGTCGAGATCGTCCTCAAGGAGTCCGAGGGCCAGTGGAAGACCGCGCCCTTCGATCCGGGCCGCGCCGCGGAGAATGACGATGACGAGCGCGACTGAGGCCGGGGCGCAGGACGTCGCCGGGTACCTGGCGGCCCGGCGCGAAGAGGTCGACCGCGCCCTCGACCGGCTGCTGCCGGCAGAGACCGCGTGGCCCTCCAACCTTCACCGCGCCATCCGCCACTCGGTCTTCGCGGGCGGCAAGCGCCTGCGGCCGATCCTGTGCCTGGCCGCCGCGGAGGTGCTCGGCGCGCCGGCCGAAGACGTGCTCGAGCCCGCCTGCGGGCTCGAGATGATCCACACCTACTCGCTCATCCACGACGACCTCCCCGCGCTCGACAACGACGACCTGCGGCGGGGCGTGCCGACCTGTCACGTCGTGTTCGGCGAGGCGACCGCGATCCTGGCCGGAGACTCGCTGCTGACACATGGCCTCGGCGTCTTTGCCCAGTATCCGAAGGCCGAGAAGCACGCCGCGGCCAAGGTGCGCGTCCTGCAGACCGTCGTCGAGGCCATCGGCACGCAGGGCATGATCGGCGGCCAGATGGCCGACATAGAGTCCGAACAGGAGACCTCGCCTTCGGCCGAGCTCGTCTCGCTGATCCACGAGAACAAGACCGGGCGGCTGATTCGGGCGTCGCTCTTGACCGGCGCGATCCTCGCGGGCGCGGACGAGGCGACGCTTTCCCGGATCGATCTCTATGGCCGCCGGATCGGCCTCGCCTTCCAGATCAAGGACGACCTGCTCGACGTCGAGTCCGACGCCGCGACGCTCGGCAAGGCCTCGCACAAGGACGCCGCGGCGGGCAAGGCCACCTTCCCGGTCGTGTGGGGCGTCGACCACTCGCGCACGCTGCTCTCGGAAAACATCGCGGAGGCGGTGGCGGTGGCCGAGTCGCTTCCCCACCGCGGCGGAGTCCTGCCCGATCTCGCGCGCTTCATCGGCGCGCGGAAGTCGTGAAAGCGTTCGTCCAGACTGCCGTCGGAGAATATTCGGAACGGGAGCTCGAGCGGCCCCGCGCCGGCCCCGGGGAGGTGGTCCTGCGCGTCGGCGCGGCGCTGACCTGCGGGACCGATCTGAAGCTGCTCGCGCGCGGCCATCCGCGCATTGCGCTGCCGGTCACCATGGGCCACGAAGTCTGCGGGCAGGTGTCCGAGCTCGGCGAGGGCGTGGCCGGCTGGAAGGCCGGCGACCGCGCGGCGCCCGGAATCTCAGGGCCCTGCGGGCGCTGCGCCGAATGCCACGGCGGGCGGGCGAACCTCTGCGCAGCCGGGCACACGGAACGAATGTGGGGCGCGTTTGCCGAGTACGTGCGGGTCCCGGCCGGCGTCGTCGCCGCGAACCTGCATCGTGTTCCTCCAGGTCTGGACGACGAGGTCGCGGCGTTCCTCGATCCGCTGGCGTCCGTGCTCCACGGCTGGAGCCGTCTGCGGTCGAAGTCGGGCACGCTGCTCGTGTACGGCGCCGGGGCGCTCGCGTTCCTCTGGGCGTCTGTCGCCTTGCGGCGCGGCCTGGAGGTTGTCGTCGCGGGCCGGCGCCCCGAGCGCGCGGCGCTCGCGGCCCGGTTCGGCGCGCGCTTCGTGGACTTGACGCGGGAGGGCCCGGAGGCCCTCGTCGCCGCCAACGGCGCTCTACCGGACATCGCCGTCGACTGCACGGGTGACCGCACGGTCTGGGAGCTGCTTCCCGAGCTCGTGCGGCCCGGCGGCCAGGTGCTCCTCTTCGGCGGCTGCGCTCCCGGGACGACCGTCGGTTTCGACGCCGCGCGACTCCACTACGCCGAGATCACGCTCTGCGGCTCGTTCCATTACACTCCGACGGAGGCGCGCTCTGCCCTCGACGCGCTCGCCTCGGGCGAGGTCGATCCGCGGCCGCTCGTCACGGCCCGGGGGACGCTCGCCGATCTCCCACGCTTTCTCGACGCTCAGGCGCGCGGCGAGGGCGTGCGCTACGCGGTCCTCGGGCCGGGCGACGGGCGATGAGAGAGATGGGGGCGAAGGCGTCCGCGGGCTATTCGTACCGTAGGATCTACGCCGTGGTGTCACGAATCCCTCGCGGCCGCGTGGCAACCTACGGACAGGTCGCGGTCCTGGCCGGCATGCAGGGGCGGGCCCGCCTCGTCGGCTATGCGTTGAACGCCCTTCGCGAGGGGAGCGGCATCCCCTGGCATCGCGTCGTCAACGCCAGGGGCCAGATCAGCGAGCGCGCGGGCGAGGGCCCGGCGGAGGTTCTCCAGCGGCTTCGGCTCGAACGCGAGCGCGTGCGCTTCGACGATCGCGGCCGGATCGCGCTCGACCACTTGCGGTGGCGGCCGAGGTCTTCCCGGAGGAAAGCGTGATGTTGCCCCGGCTGCTCCTGCTTCTCGCCGCGGCGGCGGCGGCCGTGGATCCCGTGGCCTTTCCGGGCGCGGCCGAGGCGAGAGACCCGACGGGCCGCTACGCGGTGACCTGCGTATCGGCGGAGAACTCCGACGGTGGCGGGCACCACGACCTGAATCTCGATGTCTTGAAATCGGGCCAGTCGCGGCGCCTGCTGTCGTTCGGCCGACACGCAACCGTGTTCTGGGCGCCGGACGGCAACGCGCTGGCGATTACAGATTGGGGCGGCAGCGACTTTTCGACGATCCAGGTCTTTTACCCCGAACGGCCGGGCGCGACGGTGGACCTCGGTGCGGAGCTGTCCCGCAGCTTCCCTTCCTTGCCCGAGCGGGAGCGAAACCACCACGTGTATCTGGAAGCGGTGCGGTGGCTCGACGCGAAAACGCTCCGGTTCCGGTTGCGGGGCTACGGCGACCGCGACCCCGGGGGATTCGATCTGCTCTTCGACTACGCGCTCGGCGGGGACGTGCGCCGGGCGCGGATCTGAGGCGGGCGCTGGTCCGAATCCCGGCCGCGGTGCAAGGGCCGTCGGTTCACAAGGCCGTGATCCTCGCCGCCGGGCTCGGCACGCGCATGCGGCGCGGGGATGCGGGCGCCGCCCCCGATTCCGCCCAGGCCGCGGCGGCCGCCCTGGGGCTAAAGGCGATGGTCCCGTTCGGTCGGCCGTTTCTCGACTACGTGCTGTCCGCCCTCGCCGACGCCGGCATCCGCGAGGTGTGCATCGTCGTCGGGCCTGGGCCGAGTGCGATCCGCGACCACTATGCGGCGGCGCCGCCGGAGCGGGTCCGCGTGGTCTTCGCGGTCCAGCCGGAGCCTCTCGGAACGGCGAGCGCGCTGCTCGCCGCCGAGGAGTTCGCGGGAAGCGACGACTTCCTCGCGCTCAACTCCGACAACTACTACCCGGTCCCGGCCATCCGCGCGCTCGTCGGCTTGGGCGAGCCGGGGCTGCCGGTGTTCGAGCGCGAGGCACTGCTCGCAAAGAGCAATTTCCCGAGGGAGCGCGTGGAGCGGTACGCCGTCCTGGCCGTGGACGCGAAAGGGTATCTCTCGGGGATCATCGAGAAACCGGATGCTGCCGCGCGGGCAGCCGCGGGCGGCGCGGTTCTCCTCAGCATGAACCTGTGGCGGTTTTCGCCCTCGATCTTCGAGGCGTGCCGGCGGGTGGCGCGGTCCGCGCGGGGAGAATTCGAGCTCCCGCAGGCAGTGGCGCTGGCGATCGCCGAGATGGGCGCGCGGTTTCGCGCGGTGCCCTGCGACGAAGGAGTCCTGGACCTCTCGACGCGCGGCGACATTGCCGCGGTTGCCCAGCGCCTGCGCGGCATCGAGGCGCACCCGTGACCGGCATCGAGGAACGACTGACATCCGAAGGCCTGCTTCCGGCCGAGGCACGCAGGAAGCGGGAGCTCTTCGCCGACGTCGACGGGGCCCTTCACGGGCTCGGGCACCCCGTGGGCGTCGAGGCGCGCCGCTGGTTCGTCCCGGGCCGCATCGAGGTCCTGGGCAAGCACACCGACTATGCCGGAGGACGGAGCCTCCTCTGCGCGATCGGGCGAGGGTTCTGCGTGAGCGCCGCTCCCCGATCGGACCGCATCGTCCGGATCGTGGACGCGGGCCGCGGGCTGACGGGAGAGGTGACGCTCGACGCGGCTCTCGTTCCGTCCGCGGCGGGCTGGATGGTCTACGCGCAGACGGTCGCCGCGCGCATCGCGCAAAATTTTCGCGGGGAATTGCATGGCGCGGACATCGCCTTCTCGAGCGACCTGCCGCGGGCCTCTGGGCTCTCGAGCTCGAGCGCGCTCGTCGTCGGCCTCTTCACGGCGCTGTCCGACGTGAACGCGCTGGAGGGGCGCCCGGAGTACGCGACGGACATCTGCGGGCCGGAGGACCTCGGCGGGTACCTCGGATGCCTCGAGAACGGCCGGAGCTTCGGTGCGCTCGGCGGCGACCGGGGCGTGGGCACGTTCGGCGGGAGCGAGGATCAGACGGCGATCCTGTGCTGCCGCGCGGGAGAGATCGCGCAGTACGCGTTCTGTCCCGTGCGCCACGAGCGCTCGATGCCACTCGAAAGCGACTGGAGCTTCGTCGTCGCCTCGAGTGGCGTCGCCTCTGACAAGACTGGCGCCGCCCGCCAGAGCTACAACCGCCTCTCGCTCGCCGTGTCGGCGATCCTCGCCCTCTGGAACCGCTCCACGGGCCGCCGCGACGAATCGCTCTTTGCCGCACTCTCCGAGACGCCGGACGCGCCCGCGCGCATCCGGAGCCTGCTGCGCCTCCTGCCGGTGGAGGGATTCTCGCGGGAATTCCTCGGCGGCCGGCTCGACCAGTTCCTGGAGGAGACGACGGGCATCGTGCCCGCGGTCGCAGATCTGCTGGCCAAGGGCGAGGTCGGCCTTTTGGGCGAGCTCGTGGACCGGTCCCAGGCGCTCGCCGAGCGTTGCCTCGGCAACCAGGTTCCCGAAACCATCGCGCTCGCGCGGTTGGCCCGCGAGCTCGGCGCGGCCGCGGCCTCGGCATTCGGAGGAGGGTTTGGCGGAAGCGTGTGGGCGCTCGTTCAGACGGAGGCGGCGGACGGCTTCCGGCGCCGCTGGGCGGAGAGCTACGCGAAGGCGTTTCCTGCTGTCACGGAACAGTCCCGCTTCTTCGTCACCCGTCCCGGGCCCGCGGTGGTGCGGCTGTAGGGCGGCCCCTCTTACCGCCCTCCGCCGATTGCCTCGGACAGCGGCGGCCCGGCCTTCGGGTTGAACGCCTGCCAGTCCTTTCCGAGAAGCCAGGCGACGGTCGCGGCGATCTGACTCTGCGTGACGCGCGGCGCGTTCCTGCGCTCGCCGAGCGCCGGCGTGTCCGGCCCGAGGACGGCGATCCACATGTTCTCGGCGCCCTCCACGTTCCAGTCGTGGTGCTTCCAGTTCTCGGGGCCGTCGCCGCGGCCGTGGTCGGTCGTGATGATGAAGGTCGTCTTGTCCTTGTACGGGGGCATCGCCTGCATCGCAATCCAGAGCTCGCGGATGAACCCGTCCACGTTGTGGGCCGATTGCAGCACGAGATCGTAGCGCCCGTTGTGGGCCCACTCGTCGGTCTCGCCATACCCGACGAAGAGGAGGCGCGGCTTGTACTTTTCGACGTAGTCGAGGAGCGTCTGCTGCAGGAACGCGTCCCACGGCATGTCGGAGAACTCGCGCGTGGTCGTGCGGTAGAGCTTGTTGAGGAGCTCCTCCCGCGGCGTCGCCTTTCCGGTCACGGGCGTGTCCCATCCGGTGCGCATCGGCAGGTGGCTCCGCTCGCGGTTGAAGATCGCGGGAAAGACGTCCCATCCCCCGACGATGGCGACGCGATCGTGGAACTCCGACATGTCGTTCAACCACTCGAACACCGACACGTTCGGATTCGGGCCGAACTCGTTCTTGTCGATGCGCTGGTCGCCCGCTCCGGTGATGATCTCGTTGTAGCCCGGGTAGGAGAACTTGTAGCCGTTCGTGACCTGCGAGGAGCTGCCGGCGTCGACGTTGCCGTAGATCTGGCCCTCCTTCGCGACCGTCGTCCACAGGAAGGGCAAAAGCACCTCGCGCCGCTCCTTTGCGGTCTCTCGCCAGAACGCGGCCTTCGTCGCCGCGACGTCCTCGACGCCGCCGGGCTTGTCGCTGACGAGCCCCGTCTCCGCGCCGCGGAAGACCTCCTGCCAGCGCAGGCCGTCCGTCACGATGACGACGACGTTCTCCGTTTTGAACGCTGGCGCAGCGGATGCGGCGACCGGCGCCAGGGCGGCGAGGGCGGCGAAGAGCGTCCAGCCGAGGACCTTTGCGAGTCTCTTCATTTTTCCCTCACGAAGTCTTCCGAGAGCACGCGGTCGAAGGCCGCGACGGCCCGGTCCGCGTCGGCCTCGGAAAAGGTCAGCGGCGGCTTCATCTTGATGACGTTGTGGTCGGGGCCGTCGGTCGAAAGCAGGATGCCGTGGTCCTTCATGCGCTCGACCACGTAGGAGGCCTCCGGAGCGGCCGGCGCCCGGGTCGGGCGGTCGCGGACGAGCTCGATCCCCAGAAAGAGGCCGAGCCCGCGGACGTCGCCCACGATCGGGTGCCGGTCGAGCAGGCCGAGGAGCCCTTCCTTCAGGCGACCCCCGACGCCGAGCGCCCGCTCCTGCAGGCGCTCCTCCTCGACGACATCGAGCACGGCGAGGCCGATCTCGCAGGAGACGGGATTGCCGCCGAAGGTGTTGAAGTACTCCATTCCATTCGCGAAGGCGGCCGCGATCTCGGGGGTCGTGACCACGGCTCCGAGCGGATGCCCGTTGCCGATGGGCTTGCCCATCGTGACGATGTCGGGCACGACGCCCTGGGTCTCGAAGGCCCAGAAGCGCGCGCCGACGCGGCCAAACCCGACCTGGACCTCGTCGGCGATGCAGACTGCGCCGGCGCTGCGCGCGTGGGCGTACGCCGCGGTGAGGTAGCCCGGCGGCAGCTCGATCTGCCCGCCGCAGGAGAGCAGGCTCTCGCAGAGGAAGGCGGCGGGCCGGACACGTTCGGCGCGCAGCTCCCCAATCGCCTCGCGCACGTGGCCGGCGAACTTCTCCCCGCGCGCGGGATCGTCCCGCCGGTACAGCCCGCGGTAGTCGTCGGGCATGGGCACTTTCCGGACCCACGGCGGCAGTCCCTGGCCGCCGGGCCCTTCGGATTTGTAGGGGCTGACGTCCACGAGGCCCTGCGTGTTGCCGTGGTACGCCCCATCCACGACGATGACGCCGCGCCCCGCGCTCTTCGCGCGGGCCATCCTCAGGGCGAGCTCGTTGGCCTCGCTGCCGGAGCACACGAAGAAGCACACCGAGAGCGGGTGGGGCAGCGTTGCCGTCAGCCGCTGTGCGTAGCGGACGATCGAGGGATGGAGGTACCGGGTGTTGGTGTTCAGGACCGCCATCTGCCGAGACCCGGCGCGCACGACCCGGGGGTGGCAGTGGCCGACGTGCGCGACGTTGTTGACCATGTCGAGGTACGCCCGCCCGGTCTGGTCGTAGAGGAAGGTGCCCGCGCCGCGCACGATCTCGAGCGGCGCGCGATAGGACAACGAGAGCGAAGGTCCGAGGCGCCGCCTCCGCTCGGACCCGAGGCGCTCGGGCTCTTCCCGGGCGGCGCGCAAGCGCCCCGGGCCCCCGAGGATGAGATTGGGATCCGGGCAGAGCGAGAGCCACGCCGCCCGCGCGCTCGCCGCGGCGACGCCGGGGAAGTCGCCGTTGCCGTCGAGCATGTCGGTGATGATCTGGAAGTGGACGTGGGGCGGCCAGTCGCCGTTCTCCGGCGCCGGTCCGATCGTGGCGATGGTTTGGCCCCGTTCGACCCGGTCCCCCGCAGCAAGGTGGGCGACCGAGGCGCGCGTCAGATGGCCGTACAGCGTGTAGAAGGGCGACGCCCCATCGGGAGTGTGCTCGAGGATCACGGTCGGGCCGTAGTCGAGGCGCGCCGCGTTGTCGCGGACGCTTTGGACGCGGCCGGGCAGGGGAGCGAAGACGGGGGAGCCGGGCTCCATGAAGATGTCGATCGCGATGTGCACGGTCCGCCGCTCGGGATGTTCCCCGCCGGATCCCGCGAAGGCCTCGCTCACGTAGAGGAGGCGCGCCTCGTCGTAACGGCCGATTCCGATCGGGGTGCTCCGCGCGCGCATGGCCCCGAAGAGCTTCGCGGTCATCGCCGCCGTGTCGGTCGTCTCTGCCGGCGATGCGAACATGGGGCTCGCGATCGAGAGGTCGAAGACGATGGCCCTATCGAGCGGGCCGGCGACGACCGGTCCAATTTCAGAGCGGTGCGCGCGGAGCCACGCTTCGATCGCTGGAGTCTCGAGGCACGGCGTGCGCCCGCAGGCGGCGCGCAGCCGGTAGTGGGCCAGGCGCGGATGCACGGCACGCATGCGTTCGAGCGCTTCCCAGGCCGGGGTCTCGCTCACCATCAGGTAGAGGTTGTCGGGCTCTACCGTGCGCCGGTGCGCGGAGATGCACACGCTCGTGCACAGGCGGATCGCCGCGAAGCTCCAGAGCGCTTCGAGCTCCGGATCGGTCAACGGATGCGTCCGATCGTACCCGGCCGCGAGGTGGCAGGCCGCCTCGAGCGGATCCTCCTTGCCGAAGATCGCGTACGCGATCGCGACGGCGACCTCGCACACGGTCCAGGTCTCCACCATGTCGCCGAAGTCGAGGAGGCCGGAGACGGCACGGTCCGCGGCTGTCGGATCCCCGACGAGGACGTTGTAGTCGTTGGCGTCGTTGTGGATGATGCCGCGCCGCAGGAGGCCCGTGAGCGGGACGACGGCGCGCTCGTGCTGCTCGACGAAGCGGTCGACGAGGGCGCGGCGCTCCGGATCGCGGATGGCGTCCCTGTGCCGGGCGATGATCTCGAGCGCCCGATCCGGATTCCAGAGCAGGTCGCGGCCGAGGGCGGCGGGATGTGCGAAGCCGTCGAGCGCCCGGTCGAGCTCGCCGAGGAAACGTCCGACCGAGCCGAGCAGCTCGGGCGTCTGCGGCCTCGCGTCGGCCAGGATCGTGCCCGGCACATAGGTGAGCAACCGGACGAGCCGCCCGTCCGCCTCGCCGACGGGCGCTCCCGTGGAGGTCGGAACGAGGCGCGGCAGCGGCAGCGCCGGCGCACGCGCCGTTAGTCTCGCGAGGGCCTCGTTCTGCAGGTCGAGGACTTCGGGTTTCTCCGAAGCCCTCGAGATTTTCAGAACGAAGGCGCCGCGCTCGGTCGAGAGCGCAAAGTTCTGGTCGCGCTCGCTCGGCAGCTCTCGCGCCGCCGCCGCGAGCCCGTACAGGTCGCGGGCGAGTCGGACGGCGTCCTTCTCCTGGAGTCGCGTCATCGTGTCTGCGGTCGTCCCATCGCGTCCCGTGCGGGGGAGATTAGCGCGAATCCGCTCCGCCGCTGATATCCTCCGCCGCTATGCAAAGCTCCGCGCTCGCTCCCGTCCTCGATGTGAAGACCATTCGCAGCCGCTTTCCGGCGCTCGAGCGGGTTCACGAAGGCAGTCCCGTCGCGTACTTCGACGGCCCGGGCGGCACGCAGGTGCCGCGCGCGGTCGTGGACGCGATGGCCGACTACCTCCTCCACCACAACGCAAACACCCACTGGCGCTACCCGAGCTCGATCGAAACGGACGCTGCCGTCGCCGCGGCGCGCGCGACGCTGGGGGACTTTCTGAACGCCGATGCGTCCGAGATCGTCTTCGGCCAGAACATGACGACGCTGACCTTCCATCTCTCCCGCGCGCTCGGGCGGCAGTGGGGGCCCGGCGACGAGGTTGTCGTGACCGAGCTCGACCACCATGCCAACGTCGACCCCTGGCGCGCGCTGGAGAAGGACCGAGGCGTCACGGTGCGGACCGTGAAGATGCGCCCGCAGACGGGAGACCTCGACTGGGCGGATCTCGAGCGGTCCATCTCGCGGCGCACGAAGCTCGTCGCGATCGGCGGCGCCTCGAACGCCCTGGGGACGATCAACGACGTGCAAAGGGCGACACAGCTGGCGCACGCGGCCGGAGCGCTCGCCTTCGTCGACGCCGTCCACTACGCGCAGCACGTGCTGGTGGACGTCAAAGAGCTCGGCTGCGATTTCCTCGCCTGCTCGCCGTACAAGTTCTACGGGCCCCACCTGGGCGTCCTCTGGGGCCGCCGCGAGCTGCTCGAGTCGGTCGACGTGCCCAAGCTCGAGCCCGCGCCAGACGACCTGCCCGAGAGGCTCGAGACCGGGACGCTTTCCCACGAGGGCATCGTCGGGGCCGCCGCGGCGGTGGACTTCCTGGCGTCCCTCGCGCAGCCGGGCGGCCTCGGCCGGCGTGCCGCGCTCGAATCCGTCTTCGCCGAGCTTAATGTCCGTGGGTCTAGGCTTTTCGAGAGGATGTGGAACGGCCTCGGCCGGATCCCCGGCGTGACGCGCTACGGTCCGCCGCCGCAGGCTCCGAGAACGCCGACGGTCTCTTTCGTCGTGGCCGGCCGCCCCGCGGACGAGGTCGCGAAGTCGCTCTCACGCCGCGCGATCTTCGCCTCGAGCGGCGACTTCTACGCACTGACGGTCATCCGCCGCCTCGGACACGGGAAGGACGGCGTCGTGCGCGCCGGCTGCGCTTGCTACACGACCGAGGAGGAAGTGGAGCGCCTGGTCGCGGGCGTCCGGGAGATCGCGGGTTAGGTTCTTTCGAGCAGCGCGATTCCGCCCATGCGCCGCATCTTCTCGTGGCTGGCGGCCGACGATAGCTGCCCCACCAGGCGGAGGATCCACGCGCCGCGCATCTGACGCTTCAAGCGGTGCCCCTCTTCGAAGGTCGAGCGGTATTCGATCTCTTTCCACCCGAAGGGCTCGAAGAAGCGCGTGCCGTTCTCCGGCGCGAATTGCAGGATCGCGCGTCCGGCGGCGAGCGTCGGGGCCCACCGCTTGTTGAGCCGCCGGAGCAGTGACGGCGAGACGATGTCGATCGCCCACCAGCGGAGGCTCTCCGGGGCGTGCAGGTCGGTCGCGAGGGCGGCGGCCTCATCGGCCGTGAGGTAGACGAGCAGGCCCTCGCTCAAGACCAGGGTCTTGCGCGAGTCCCGTCCAATCCGCTCGAAGAGGGCTCGGCGGGCGGCGGCGTCGGTCAGGTCCGCCGCGAACGACTCGACGGCGCAGGCCGGGTGCTCGCCCGCGAGAAGCTCCTTCTTGTAAGCCAGCATCTCGGGAAGGTCCACGTCGATCCAGCGCAGCGTCGGCGGCAGGCGCATCCGCCAGGGTCGAGCGTCGAGTCCGGAGGCGAGGTTCACGATCGTGTCCGCGCCCTCCCGCGAGACGGCGCGCTCGATGAGCTCGTCGAAGACGCAGGTGCGCACGACCATGGGCCAGAGCCCCGAGTGAAACCTCGGCAGCGTTCGCGCGATGTCCTCCCCGCGGGTCCCGGCGAGCCGCCGCGCGTACGGGTCCCGGAAGTGGGCGTCCGACCGTTCGCTTTCCATTGCCCGATACAGGGCGACCCAGCAGGCGGTGTCGCTGATGCTCTCGATCGAGGGGTCGGGCATGACGGCGATCGCCAGCGTATCGCGTCTGACCGATAATCCCACCCGTGAGAGCCGTTCGCATCGACGCCTCGGGGGGTGTGGCCGTCGTCGAGATGCCGGTGCCGGCGATCGGCCCCGGCGAGGCGCTCGTGCGTCCCCGCGTTTCCGGGATCTGCGGCTCGGACCTGCTCGACTGGTACGCGCGGCGCAAGGCCGGCACCGTCCTCGGCCACGAGCTGGCGGGGGAGGTCCTCGCCATCGGCGAAGGCGTGACCGAGTTCGCGCCCGGCGATCGTGTCGTGCCGCACCACCATGTGCCGTGTTTCGCCTGCCGGGAGTGCGAGGCCGGCCAGTACGTGCACTGCGCCGAGTGGCGGTCCTCGCATCTGGATCCGGGCGGGATGGCCGAGGCGGTGCGGATTCCCGCGGGAAATCTCTCGCGGGACACGCAGAAGATCCCGGACGGCGTCTCCGACGAGGAGGCGAGCTTCACCGAGCCCCTGGCGACGGTGCTCAAGGCTTTTCGCCGGGGAAAGTTCGCCGCGGGCCAGTCCTTCTTCTGCGTGGGCCTCGGCACGGCGGGGCAGCTCGCGATCCGCGTTGCCCGCGCGTCCGGGGCCATCGGGATCGGCGCGGCCGACCGCGTCCGGTCGCGCCTCGCGCTTGCGCAAGGGAGCGGCGCCGAAGGCGTGGTGGACGTCGCGAGCGAGCCGCTGGCGGCCGGAACGCGGCGGCTATCGCAGGGACGCGGGTTCGACTTCGTGTTCGTCTGCCCCGGCAAGTCCGAGGTCATCCGCGAAGCCCTGCAGGCGGTGGCGCCTGGCGGCAAGCTGCTCGTCTTCACGATGGCGCCGCCCGGAGAAGTCTGGCCGGTGGACCTCTACGAGCTCTACTTCCGGGAGATCTCGGTCGTCCCGTCCTATTCCTGCGGCCCCGACGACACGCGCGAGGCGCTCTCCGCGATCGCGAGCCGCCGGATCGCCGTGGCCGACCTGGTCTCGCACCGCTTCGGGATCGCGCAGGCCGTCGAGGCCTTCGCGCGGGCGCGGGAAGCCGAAGGATCGATGAAGGTCGTGATCGCGCTTTGAAGTCGAAGAGGCGCCTCGATCTCCTCCTCGTCTCGCGGGGGCTCGCGCCGACGCGGGAAAAGGCGCAGGCCCTGATCCTCGCGGGGCTCGTCGAGGTGGACGGCCGGCCGGGAGCCAAGGCGGGGGCGACCTTCGACGAGTCGGCCGAGATCGCCGTGGCCGGCCCGCCGCACCCCTACGTTTCGCGGGGAGGCGTCAAGCTCGCCGCGGCACTCGACCATTTCGCCATCGATCCCGCGGGACTCGTGTGCCTCGACGTCGGCGCCTCGACGGGAGGCTTCAC
Source organism: Thermoanaerobaculia bacterium (assembly GCA_041483715.1). GTDB lineage: Bacteria > Acidobacteriota > Thermoanaerobaculia > UBA5066 > Gp7-AA6 > DAHUXD01. The sequence continues at coordinate 18,051 of JBGPGG010000017.1, read as the reverse complement.
GGACTGCCTGCTGCAGAGAGGCGCCGCGCGGGTCTACGCCGTGGACGTCGGTCACGGCCAGCTCGACGCGCGCCTTCGGTCGGACGCCCGCGTCCTGGTCCGCGAAAAGGTGAACGCGCGGTCGCTCTCCGGGGGCGAGGTTCCCGAGCGCGTGGACCTCGCCGTGGTGGACGTCTCGTTCATCTCGCTGCGCCTCATCCTGCCGGCGGTCACAGAACTGGCGAAGGCGGGCGCCGCGATCGTGACGCTCGTCAAGCCGCAGTTCGAGGCCGGACGCGCCGAGGTCCCCCGCGGCGGGGTAGTGCGCTCGGAAGAGGTTCGCCGGCGCGTCGTTGCGGAGATCACGGAGGCCGGCCGGCAGCTCGGCCTCGAGGTCCTGGGCTCGATTCCGTCTCCGATCCGCGGGGCCCGCGGCAACGAGGAGTTTCTGCTCGGATTTCGTGTAAATTGAGCGGGATGAAGGGTTCCCGCCGGTCTGCGCCGAAGTTCCGGCGCGTCAGCATCGTGGCGAAGATCGGGTCCGCTTCGGCGGCGGAGCTCGGAGCCGCGCTCGAGGAGGCGCTCCGGCGCCGGGGGTGCCGCGTGGTGTTCGACACGGAGACCGCGGAGGCGTTGCGCCGTTCCGGCGGCGTGCCCCGCTCACGGATCGCGCGGGATACGGACCTCGTGATCGTGCTCGGAGGCGACGGGACGCTGCTCTCGGTGGCCCGGGCCGCGCCCTCGGGCACGCCGTTGCTCGGCGTCAATCTCGGGCTGCTCGGCTTCCTCGCAGGGATCCCGCAGACGGAGGCGATCGAACGCCTCGACGACGTGCTCGCCGGCCGGTTCCGGGAGGATCGGCGCCGACGCATGGACGTCTCCATTTCCCGCGGGCCGCACCACGGGAAATACCGCGTCCTAAACGACGCGGTCCTGAACCGGGAGGCGCTTGCCCGGATCTCGACCTTCACGGTCGCTCTCGACGGGCGCCCCGTCGCCGAGTTCCGGGCGGATGGCGTCATCGTCTCGACGCCCACGGGCTCGACCGCCTACAACCTCTCCGCGGGGGGACCGATTCTGCACCCGGCCCTTCCGGCGATCGTCATCACGCCGATCTGCCCGCACTCGTTCGGGCAGCGGCCCCTCGTCGTCCCGGCCTCCACGCGGATCCGCGTGAGCGTGCTCGGCCCCGAGCGGCGCGACGGCGGCGTGTACCTGACCCTCGACGGCCAGGAGGGGTTTCCCGTGCTCGCGGGCAGCCCGGTCGACGTGAAGTCGAGCGCTTCCTCGGTGACACTGCTGCGCCCCGCCGAGTCCGATCACTTCGATCAGCTTGCAGGGAAGCTCTCCTGGGGAGTCTAGGTCCGCATGCGCCCGGGGGATGAGGCGCCGCACGAGGCGCAACGTCTCTCGACGTCCCGGCTCTTTGTCCTGGTCGTCGTCTTCCTCGTTCTCGCCGGCTACGCGATCTGGAACTCCGACCGGTTCCAATCGCTCTTCCAGGGCGTTTCGCAACAGCGCCTCTCGGAGCTCCTGCAGCGGCCGGTGAGCTTCCGGCGGGTGGATTTTCAGATCTTTCCGCCCTCGGTACACCTGGCCGATTTCCGCGTAGGCAACGACCCGCGCGCGCCGGAGGGGCCGCTGCTCGAGGCCGAGGAGCTGACGATCGGCGGCGGCGTGTCGGTCACCGGGGGCGAGCTGCGCTTCGGGCGCGTGCGCGCCGTGCATCCGAAGATCTCGCTGGTCCAGTTTGCCGACGGGACCTGGAACCTTCCGCCGGGTCTTTCGCGGCCCGCGTCGAAGGGCGGACTCTCGGTGAAGATCGGGGAGCTCGTCGTGCAGCATGGCACCTTCGAGTTCGAGGGGCGCAAGTCGGACATCGACGGGCGCCTCGAGAACTTCGCGGCCGAGCTCGCCTCTCTGCCGGGCAACCGCTACCGCGGATCCCTCGCCTGCCGCAGGACGACCGTGCGGCTGCCCGGCGACGAGCCGCTCGTCTTCGGCGTTGACCTCGGTTTCCGCGCCGGTCCCGTATCGGGCCTGCAGATCGAGTCCCTGCGCATCGTGGGAGATTTCGGCGAACTGCGCGCGTCGGGTTCGGTCGAGGACCTGAAGAATCCGGAGATCCTGCTGCGGGCCACGGGCGAGCTGCACGTGGCCGAGGTCGAGCGGGTGTTCCACTTGGCGCTCGGCTTCGCCGGCGACGCGCGCGTGGAGGCGCAGATTTCGCTGCCACCGCGGGGGGGCTTCCGGATCACGGGCCGGCTGAGCGTGCCCGCCCTCGACGCCAATGGCTTTCCGGTCGAGGCCCTCGAGGCCTCCGCGCTGGCCCGGCCGGAGGCCCTCGTCGCGCGCATAGAGAAGGCGCGCTATGCGGGCGGCGACATCTCCGGCATGCTGCGCATCGAAAATCTCGCCGGGCAAGGCCGTCCGCAGCCCATGACCCTCTCTCTCGAAGGCAAGGGGATCTCGGTCGAGCGCTTCTTCGGCGATCTCGAGCTGCCGGGGACGGGGCTTTCGGGATCGGCGGCGCTGGCGGCGACGCTGCGCTGGTCCGAAGGGGGAATCACGCGCTCGAACGGCGCGGCGAGGCTTTCGATCGAGCCGGGGCCGGCGGTCTCGATCGTCCGGGGCCGGTTCGGGGTCCCGATCGGCGGCGGCGGCGACCTCACGGTCGTGGACGGGCGCATCGGCTTCGAGGGGACCGCGTTCCGGTTCCCCGCGTCCACGCTCGAGGCGACCGGGGGCCTGCGCATTGGGGAGTGGATGCCCGACTTCGACTTTCAGCTGCGTTCGCGCGATCTGGCGGAGGTCGATCGTCTCTTCCAGAACTTCGTCGCGGCCTCCGGGTCCGTGCCGGGCCCCCTCGGTTTCGGCGGCAGCGGCGACGTCGAGGGGCACATCGCGAAGTCCTGGGACAACCCCGACGTGACGGCGAAGTTCTCGGCCGAGAACGCGCGCTACAGCGGGGTTCTCTTCGGAAGCGTGCGCGGATCGGCCGACATGCACGACGGCGCCTTCCTCTTCCACCCGCTGCGTGCGTACGACGGGAGCGCGACGCTCTCGCTCGAAGGAACGGCGCGTTACCGCAAGGACCCGGCGCGGCCCACGGTCGACCTCGCCGTGACGGCCAAGGACTATCCGGTGTCCCGCTTTCTGGATTACATGGACCTCAACTACCCGATCGAGGGCCGCCTGACCGGAAGTTTCCCGCTCGTCGGCAACCCTTCCGAGGGGGTTACCGGATCCGGCGCCGCCGCCCTCGACGACGCGGTCATCTGGGGCCAGAAGGTCTCGCGGATCACCGGGCGCATGGCGCTGACGCCCGGGCATTTCGAGCTCGACGACGTGCGCGCCGACATCGGCGGCGGAATGCTCGGCGGACGCCTCGCGATCGCCTACCGCGCAAAGACGTTTGAAGCGCGCGCGGCCGGAGACGGCGTTCCGCTCGAGGCGCTCGGGGCGCTGGAGAAAGTGGCGCGCGATGTCTCCGGCCGGCTCTCCTTCGAGCTCGCCGGCTCCGGCCCCTTCGACAAGCCCGACCTGACGGCGTCGGCGTCGCTCTCCGAAGGGGCGTTTTACGGACACGCGATCCCGGCGGCGATGGAGCCGCGCCTGTCCGTGCGGGTCGTCCACGGCGAGCTCCAGGGCGAGCTCGCCGTGCCGGAGCGCTGGAGCCTGTCGGCGAAGGGGGACCTGTCCGCCTCGCCGCTCGCCTTCGACGTCGGGATCGACGTGCGCGATCTGGCGGCGCTCCTCCTCTTCACGCCCGCCGCGCTACCGGCCGGCGACGGCGGCGCGCTAGCGGCGCACGGTCGCGTCCGTCTTCCCGCCGGGGAAGGGGAGAAACCCTCGGCGGAATTCGTGTTCACCGAGGTCCGGCTGGACGCGCGCGATCGTCCCGCGCTCGTGAAGAGCGCAAGCGACTTCAAGGTCTCCGTGGACCGGGGCCGGATCGTGCTCGGCGACGTGCACGCCGTCGGCGAGGGCGTGGACCTGCGGCTGCACGGCGCGCTCGACCTCGCGGCGCAGAAGCCGACGGTCGAGGCAAGGGTGACGGGCAGCACGGACGCGTCGCTGCTCGCCCTCGCGCTGCCGGATCTCGGCCTGGCCGGCCGCCTCTCTGTCGACCTCGCTGTCGCCGGCCCCTTCGAGAGCCCGGCCTGGAACGGCTCACTCCGCATCGAGAACGGCCGCTACCGCACCGCGGGCTACGTCTTCGAGGACATCGAGGGCGGTGCGCGCCTGCTCGGATCCAGCGGCGAGATCGAGGGGCTGCGCGCGAAGGTCGGGGAGGGCGAGGCGTTCGTCGCCGGCAACTTCCGGCTGGCCGGCGGCGCGGTGAAGGACTTCCGGTTCACGATCCAGGGGCGCCGCGTCGCCGTGCGCGCGATCCCGGCCATGCGGCTGACCGTGGACGCCGACCTCGTCGCGTCGGGCGACGAGTCCGGCAACCAGTTGCGGGGCGAGATCACGCTCCTGCGCGGGACGTACTCGAAGGACGTCGAGGTCACGCTTTCCGACCTGCTCGAGCGCAGCCGGCCCGGCGGCGCGTGGGCGGCGCGCGAGCCCTGGAAGGAACGGACGACACTGGACGTCCGGATCGTCTCCGCTGCGGCGCTCGAGGTGCGCAACAACCTCGCGCGGCTGTCCGGAACGGTCGACCTGCGCGCCCGGGGAACGGTCCAGGAACCCGTGCTCATCGGCCAGGTCATCCTCGACGAGGGGGGGCGGGTCGTCTTCAGCGACATCCGCTACGAGATCGAGGCCGGCACGCTCACGTTCTCGAACACGGCCCGCATCGCCCCATTCGTCGACCTGCGCGCCCGCGCCGAGGTCAAGGGCTACAATCTCGTCGTTCTGCTCGTGGGCACGTGGCCCCGCATCTCGGCAAACTTCACGTCGGACCCGCCGCTCTCCAACGACGCGATCCTCGGCCTGCTCCTGACCGGCACCGCCCCCGACACCCGGGTCCAGGCCGACACGACGAACCAGCTCGTCTCGGCCGCGGGCGGGGCCATCAGCGGGGCGGTCACCGGCGGCATCCGGAAAGAAACGCAGCGCCTCTTCAAGCTCGACCGCTTCCAGATCGATCCGGTGTTTTCCGGCGGCCAGCTCACGACGGTTCGGTCCACGATCGGCAAGCAGATCACCCAGGACCTCTCCGTCACCACCTCGATCGCGCTCGACTCGAGCAAGGAGCCCATCGTCCGGGTCGAGTGGCAGGCCACCGACACGATCTTCGTCCAGCTGATCCGAGACGACAACGGAATCCTCTCGATCAGCTTCCGCCGGCGCCAGCGACTGTGATGCGGGGCTTCGGCGCTCGGCTCGTTCTCGCCCTCACCCTCGGGGGCGCAGCCGCGGGCGCGGGGGGGGAGGACGTGAAGCCGGAGCTCCTGGGCCGGACGATCGAGTCGGTCGCGTTCACGTGCGACGGCCCGGCGGACTCGAGCGAGATCGAGAGCCTCGTCGACCTGTACGCGGGCCGGCCTCTGACCCGGCAGGACACGGGCGCGACGATCCAGAACCTCTTCGCCACGCTCGACTTCTCGAACGTCCTCGTCGCGGCCGAACTGACGGCGAGAGGGGGCGTGGCCGTGACCATCCACCTGTGGCGCTCCTATCGCGTCGCGCGCATCACCTTCGACGGAAAGAGCTCGCTGTCGCGCGAAGACATGCGCCGCGCCGTTTCCTTCTCCGAGCGCGATCCCTTCAACGGGACCGCGCTGGCCGAGGGGGCTTCGGTGCTCGAGCGCAAGCTCGTGGCCGACGGCTACATCCACGCCGACGTCTCGCCCGAAGCGACGTTCGAGGCCGCAACCTTCTCGGTCGACGTCATCTACCGGATCGCCGCCGGAAAGCGTGCCCGCGTGGCGACGCCGTTCTTCGACGGAAAGGTCGAGCCCTTCACGGCGCAGGAGCTCTCGGCCAGTTCGAAGCTCAAGGTCGGATCGCCCTACCGCGAGTCGCGGGTCCGTGCCGGCGCCGAACGGCTTCGGAAATACCTGCTCGATCAGGGGCGGTTCAAGGCGGTCGCCGAGCTCATCGCCGCGGAGCCGACCGAGGACGGCGACATTCGGCCCGTCTACCGCCTGAACGTGGGGCCGCCGTACGTCATCGAGGCGACCGGGATCAAGCAGAAGCAGGCGCGCAAGGAGATCCTGGCCCTGCTCGAGGGGCAGGGCTTCGACGAGGACCTGCTCGAGCAGTGGGCGAACACCACGCGGGAGGACCTGCAGCGCGGCGGGCGCTATCGGGCAGAGGTGACGGCGGTCGCAACGGGGGCCGATCCGGTCGCGGTGCAGCTCGCGGTCGACGCCGGGGCAAAGTACGCCGTCGAGAAGGTCGTCCTCACGGGCCACGCCTCGGTTCCGGACGAGACGCTGCAGACGCTGATCGTCACCAGACCCCGGGGGCTGCCGCTGCTCCAGAAAGGGCGGCTCATCGACGGGGACCTCGAGGCCGACGCGAGCGCCGTCCTCGGCTACTACCAGACCCACGGCTGGATCTCGGCGCGGGTGGACAAGCCCGCCGTCACGGAGGGCTCGAAGCCGGACCTGCTCGACGTGGCGATCACGATCGTCGAGGGCCCGCGCACGTTCGTCGAGAGCCGCCGGGTCGAGGGAGTCGAGCACCTGTCGCCCGAGGAGATCGACGCACTCGTGGCCGTGCGGGAGGGCGAGCCCTTCAATCCGAGCGCCGTGCGGCAGGATGTCGCCGCCCTCACCTCCCGCTATTGGAACACCGGGTGGCGCGAGGCGGCCGTCCGGGACCGCTGGACGCTTTCGCCGGACAAGACGAAGGTGGACGTCGTCTACACCGTCGACGAGGGGATGCGCTCCTTCTTCGGCAAGACGATCCTGCGCGGCAACGCCGTGACGGACTCCGACCGGATCATGCGCCAGGTCGCCTGGAAGGAGGGCGAGCCGTACTCGGAGGAGAAGATCGTGGACACGCAGAAGAACCTTGCGCGGGCGGGCGTGTTCCGCTCGATCGAGGTGCGCCCCCAGCCGGTGAACCCGGACAACGAGGAGCACAACGTCGACATCAGCCTGACCGAAGCGCGCCGGATCTCGCTCTTGTACGGCGTGGGTTACCAGTATGCCAACGGCGCTTCGCCGTCGAGCGATCCCTTCCTGACGCTCGGCCTGACCTACCGCAACCTGTTCGGACGGATGCAGTCGGCCTCCTTCGAAGCCCAGTACGCCCCCGTCTCGCAGCGCGGCTACATCGTGGCGAGCTTTCTCGAGCCCTACCTCTTCAACTTCGACGTGCCCCTGACCCTCGGGGTGTTCGCCAGCCGCGAACCGATCCAGGAGGTGGACATCAATCGGTTCGGCGTGTTCTTGGAGTCCGCGCGCCAGTTCGGTTCCCTGCGGGTGGGTCTCCGGTATTCCTACCAGCAGATCGCGCCGACGAACCCGGACGACCTCGGGACGATCGTGCTCGAGAAATTTCCGCGGTCGGCCTTCCCGATCAAGCAGTCCGCGATCGGCCCGAGCTTTCTCTATGACCGGCGCGACGACGTGCTCAACCCCCAGAAGGGGTACTACGTGACGCTGGCGGGCAACTATGCGTTTCCCTTCCTGAATGCCGACGCCTGGTACGGAAAGGCGTCGGGGCAGGCCGCCTATTTCGTGAGCGTGCCCGGAGGCGTCATCGCGGCCTCCGTGCGCGTCGGCGGGCTTTTCCCGGCCAATGCCGCGGCGAGCGAGACCGTTCCGATCGCGGAGAAGTTCTTCGCGGGCGGATCGTCCACGGCCCGCGGGTTCGCCACAGATCTCGAGGGCATCCCGGCCCTGCCGGACGGGACCGATGCGCAGGTGACGGTGGATTACAACACGCAGGCGACGCTCCACGCGGGAACGGGCACCGGGTCCTGCGCCGAGCTCTATCCCGGCCTGCCGCAGTACGACTGCAGTCCGGGCCCGCGGATCGTCGGCGGCAACGGGTTCATGGCCTGGGGCCTGGAGTACCGGGTGCCGATCGCCGGGAATCTCGGCGTGTCGGTGTTCTACGACCTCGCGCAAGTCTGGGCCAATCCCGGCGACATCCACCTGGCGATCGAGGGCCGGACCGGCCTGAGACAGTCGATCGGAGCCGGGCTTCACTACGTGACTCCCATCGGTCCCTTGCGCCTCGAGTTCGCCCAGCCCGTCCAGTTGCGGACGATCGCGTTCGAGGTCACCTCGACGGTCAACCCGGACGGCTCACCCTGCGATCCGTCCCCGTGCCGCCTGGCCACGGGATCCACGAAGGAGAAGGGGCGCCTCATACTGTCGATCGGGTATCCGTTCTAACAGCAGACGGCAAACGGCAGGGTGTAGCATCCCGCCAAGTTAGTGACTGTTCAAACAGGGAGCCGCCTGGGCCCCTACGAGGTCCTGGGTCCGTGTCCCCGGACGGGCAATACCTCTACGTCGTCAAGCCCGCGGCTCAAGACGAGCGCCGCAAGCTGCACTTCGTAAGCGGCTTTCTCCAGGAGCTCGAGCAGCTCGTGCCGGCGTCGCGGTAGAATCGACAGGTCATGCCGCTCTTCGAGTACCAGTGCCGCGAATGTGAGAAGCGCTTCGAGGAATTCGTTCTGGGCGACACGAAGCCGCGATGCCCGGCCTGCCAGGGCAGGAAGCTCCAGAAGCTGCTCTCCGTCTTCGCCGTCGGCTCCGGCGGGGGCGCCGTGAAGGCGTCTCCCGAGGCGCCCGCTGGCTGCGGCTCGTGCGGCGACCCGCGCGGCCCCGGCTCCTGCTCGATGAACTGACGTATAAGTAAACGCTCATGCGTTTTCGGCCACCGGCACACCCGTTGGCCGGGCGGCAAGGCTTTCGTTGTGACCGATGCGAACAGCCAGGTGATCGGCTCTTTGTACCCAGTAGATCAGGTGATCGAAGAGGGCCGAGTGCCGCCACCCTCACAGCCCGTCCAGACTTAAGCGTAGGACGGCCCCCCTTCGGCGGGATCTCGCCGCACCCGCCCGTGTCGGATGAAAATTTCAGAAGCCGGTCAGATCCCCCACGATCCGCACGCCCGGCACGGCGGTCGTGCCGTCTTCGCGGACTTCGGGGAGCTTCTCGACCGTCCCGGCGGGCCACATCGTGTTCAGCCAGTGAGCGTAACGGGCGATCCAGTTCATGAATGTTCGGTTAAGGACTGTCGCCGCTATTGACAGGTGGCCCGTCCAGCCGATATAGCGTTGAAGTCCTTTCGACGAAAGGACAAAGGAGGAATGGCATGAGCAATGGCATGAAGACGAACAGAACGTTTCCCTTCGCGCTCGTCCTGGCCCTCGGAGGTGCAACCACCCTGCTGGCCGCGGGAGGCGATGTTTCGAGAGTCACGCCCCGCGGGACCGGCGGCTTCGTCGACTCGGTACCAGCCGACCAGGAGATCGGTCTGGAGTTCCGGCAGGCGCCGCTGACGAACATGTCCTTCCAGAAGTTCATTTCGGGGGCGGTCAACCCGGCGCGGGTTCCGTCGGCGATGGTGCCGACGCCGCCGGGGGTCAACGCCTTGGGTCCGCTTCAGGGAGCCTTCGGGTTCGATGGCTTGACGCACCGTGACCAGCGTGTGGCGGACGGCGGAAACCAGTTCAGTTTGGAGCCGCCGGACCAGGGGCTGGCGGTGAGCGGCGGGTACGTCCTCGAGGCCGTCAACAACGCGATCGCCGTCTACGACGCGGTGACCAAACTCCCATTGACCTCGATCCTGTCCATGCATCAGTTCTTCGGACTGCCGCACGAGTTCAACCGAACCACCGGAGCCTTCGGGCCGCTGCTGAGCGACCCCAAGTGCTACTTCGACGGGCCCACACAGCGCTGGTTCGTGACCGAGCTCGAGATTGATCAGGACCCCGTGACCGGCGCCTTCCTCGGGCACTCCGAAGTTCTCATCGCGGTTAGCAACACGTCCAACCCGACAGGGTCGTACACGATCTACCACCTCGACGTGACGAACGACGGCACGAACTTCACGCCGACGCACGCGCACTGCCCCTGCTTCGGCGACCAACCTCTCATCGGCGCGGACGCCAATGCCTTCTTCGTCAGCACCAACGAGTTCTCGATCTCTCCGTTCGGCGCGTTCTTCAACGGCGCTCAGATCTACGGGTTGGACAAGGTGGCGATGGCGGCCGGTCTCGCCGCCAATGTGCAGCACTTCGTCGGCGGGCCGCTGGAGGAGGGGATCTCCTACACCGTGCAGCCGGCGACCGTACCGCCGGGAGGCAGCTTCGAGACCGCTCAGGGCGGGACCGAGTACTTTCTGAGCGCTCTCGAGTTTTTCGGCACGCTGGACAACCGGATCGCCGTCTGGGCCGCCACCAACACCGGTTCGATCACCCTAACGACGCCCAACCTGGCGCTTCAGCACATCGTCATCGGCAGCGAGATCTATGGTCAGCCCCCGGCACAGCAGCAGCCGCTCGTTACGCCGTCCCAGTTCTGCGGCCCGAGCGCTCAGGCCCCAAACTTCGTGCTGATGCCGCTCGCCTGCTTCCTTCAGGACGGCAGCCTCTTCGGGCAGGTCTTCAAGGAGCACGAAGAGCTCATTGCCTCGAACGACGACCGGATGCAGCAGACCGTGTTCGCGGCGGGTCATCTCTGGAGCGGGCTCAATACCGTCGTTAAAACCAAGAATGGCCCCACGCGCACCGCCGCGGCCTTCTTCATCGTGGACCCGGGATTCAACGGCAGCAGCCTGACCGCGACGATGCACAAGCAGGGCTACGTCGCCGTCAATAACGCGAGCGTGACGTTCCCTTCGATCGGCGTGAACTCCTCGGGAAAGGGAGTCGTGGGCTTCAGCCTCATTGGTCCGGGTATCTTCCCGAGCACGGCCTATGCGAAGATCGATGCCACCAACGGTGCGGGAGCGATCGTCATCGCTGGGAAGGGGACCCTCCCCGACGATGGCTTCACCGGCTACCAATCGGTCGGGGGGAGTCACACGGCCCGCTGGGGCGACTACTCGGCCGCCGTCGCCGATTCGGACGGGAAGGTCTGGCTGGCGAACGAGTACATCCCGTCCCTCTCCCGGACGATTTTCGCCAACTGGGGCACCTTCGTCAGCAAGGTGGACCCGAACTGAAGCGCTTAGAGACCCAGAGCGACTCTGGTGAGGGCCGGCGGTAGACCTAGAAGTTTCCGCCGGCCCTTTCTTTCGTGTAGAGCCAGTGTCCCTTGCCGCGGTTGACCCGGCCCCAAGTCGGGGATATAAGCGGTTCCAACGAACCCAGCCGACTGGGCTTGCGCTGCCCTACGCCGCCGGGGTGTAAGGTTCTCCTGACAGCTCCGCCGGCGAGTGCGGACCCGCCTCCACGCCGCAGGTATCTGGTCAGGAAGGGCCACCATTTCGCTCTCAGACCCGCACCCTCGGGCGACACCATCAACGTCTTCTTCTGTCACCAGAAAATCGCCCAGATCAATCCCAACCCCTCCCCCCAGCCCCTCACCGGAAACCAGAAGCGCTTCGAGGAATTTGTTCTGGGAGACGCGAAGCCGCGGTGCCCGTCCTGTCGGAGCGCGAAGCTTCAGAAGCTCCTCTCGGTCTTTGCGGTGGGAGCCGGCGGCACGAAAGCCCGGGCCGCCGAGCCGGCCTCCGGCTGTGGATCCTGCGGCGACCCGCGCGGCCCCGGCTCGTGCTCGATCAACTGACTGGCGGGGAAGCGAATGCGGGCACGCCCGCCGGCGTACTTGCCAGCCCGCGCTCCTCGGCGGCGAGCGCGCGGCGTAGTGGCTCCGGCTCCTCCTGGGCTGAGGCCGCGAGTCCGGTGAACGGCGCCTCCGCGAGGGCCTGGCGCCATGGAATCGACGGCAGCCCGCCGTCCCGGAGCTCATGGATGAGCTTGAGCGTGCGAAAAGCGTCGAACCAGGTGTGGAAGTGGCGCCGCATGGTCGCCGGGTCCCCGGAGCGCGCGATGGCCTCGCGCATGGCCGGAAACGCTCCCATCTTTTCGAGTGTCGCGAGGAGTAACTCGGTCTTGAAAAAGGGATTGCCGCGCGGAAGCTCTTCGAGGGCCTCCATCCTGCCGCCCGCGTCGGCGACCGCGTCGAGCACCCGCAGCCACTCGGCGAGGTGTCCGAAGACCGCGGGGTGGTAGAGCGTAAAGCCGGAGAGCGCCTTCCTCTTCGAGACGAGGTCCGAGAGGGCCTTGCCCGTTCCGAACGGGACGCGGTCCGAGATGCGGCCCTCGAGCAGCAGCGGCGTACCCGCCAGGCGCGCGATCGACCCCACCTTGGCGAGCTTGTCGAGGACGTAGAAGTCCTCGGCGGCGTTCTTACGAGGGAACCCGCGTACTGTCGCATAGGCCGCAGGGCGAATGGCGATGCAGCTTCCCATCGCCTGATAGGCGTAGGGCGACCCCGCCCAGGCGAGGCCGAGCGTGTAGTAGCGCAGCGAGATCTCGTAGAGCCGCGCCGCGAGGCCGAGCTCCTCGTCGTCGCTGAACCGGTGCTCGAAGAAGTACAGCGCGGCGGCGTTGCCGTCTTCGGGAATGGCCTCGGTCTGATCGAAGTAGTCGTTGGCGAGGAGAGTGTCGGCGTCGGTGTTGTGGATCCAGGAGGCGGCGATCCGCGCGTCCGCGTGGAGCGCGAGAGCGAAGTCGTTGCCGATCTTTCGGGCGAGACCGACGCCCTGTTTCTCCGGCAGGTAGTGCTCCGCCCCGGCCCTGTCGATTAGGACGACCTTGCCGTTCGGGTACTCGAGGGCCCATGCAGGGTGAGCGTCGCCGATCTCCTTCGTCGCCGATGCGGCCCCGAGAAGCCGCGCCCGCGCCGCCGCGTTCGCCGCGTGAACGTCCCCCGGCGAATCGGCTCGCGCGTTCAGGACGACCACGATGAGCGTGTCGTCCCGAGCCCCCTTCGGAACCGAGCCGAGCGTGTCGAAGAGACTCTGCTCCTCGCCGTACGCCGGCACGACGAGGACGTGGCCGAAAGAGCCCTCGAGCCTCGCGGCAGCCGTGGTCTCGGGCTCCGCGTAGCGGGCGAGATATTGGGTAATCGGTTTGCTGTTGACCACGGGTGGAGACTATAGGGGAGTCGACAGTCAACAGTTAACGGTCGACAGTCGGAAGCTCTTCACTGTCAACTGTCGACTGTCAACTGTCGACTTCCTCAATATAGAGCGGCGCGAATCGGCAGCTCCGCCATCACGCTCGCTTCCACTACGAGCAGCTCCTCCAGCCGCGCCGCCACTTCGTCCGCCGCAAAGTAGAGTCGCGCGAGGTCGATATACAGCTCCTGGTGCCGGACCTCGGAGCGGGCGAGGTCGCGGTAGAAGTCTTTGAGAGATCCCTGCGGCAGCGCCGCCGCGACGATCCCGAAACGCTCGCAGCCCCGCGCCTCGACGATGCCTGCGGTCAGCAGGCGGTCGAGAAAATATGCGTCGCTGCCCTCGCGGAATTGGCGTTTCAGTTCCTGGAGGTAGGCGCTGCGCGTGTCCGGGCCGAGAACGAGCCCACGCTTGGCGATGCGCGCGTGCACCTGCCCGAAGTGCTGCAGCTCCTCGATCGCGAGCGCGATGCACCGTTCCACCAGCTCCGACCGGTCGGGATAGTGCGCGACGAGCGCCATCGCCGAGGACGAGGCCTTTCGCTCGTTCGCCGCATGGTCGAGCAGGAACGCGTCGAGGTCCGCGAGCACGGCCGCCGTCCACGCGGGCGGCGTCGGCGCCTTCAACCGCATCAGCCCCCGCTGACGGCCGGCAGGATCGCGATCTCGCAGCCCTCGGGCACGCGCGTGTCGAGGCCCCGCGCGTCGCGGATGTTGACCTCTGCGACGAAGACGTTGACGTGCGGCCGGACCTCGCCCTGCTCGGTGACGACGCGGTCGCGCAGCCCCGGGTGGATCGCGTCGAGGGCCGCGAGGGCCTCCGCGACGGTCGAGGGCGAGGGCTCGATCGCGATCGAGGAGCGGCCGCCCGAGAAGGGCTGCAGCGGGCCGGGGATGAGGAAGCGCACCGCCATCAGGCGGCCTTCCGCGCCCGTGCCGCCCGGCGCGCGGGGACGTTGTCGGCGACGCCCGCCTTGACGCACACGATCGGCGGCAGGCCCTCGCGCAGCAGCTCCCAGGTGCGGCCTTCGTCGCGCGAACCGTAGAGCTTCCCGCTCCGCGTGCCGAAGTAGACCCCTGCGGGCTCGAGGCGGTCGACCGCCATGGCGTCGCGGACGACCGTCTCGAACGCGTCCTTCTGGGGCAGCCCGCGCGTCATCGCCTGCCAGGACGTGCCCGCATCGCGCGTGCGATAGACGCGCAGCTTCCCGTCGGGCGTGCAGCGGAAGCCGTCCGAATGCAGCGGCACGATGAAGGCCGTGTCGGGATCGCGCGGATGCAGCCCCAAGCAGAAGCCGAAGTCCGACGGGACCCCGTTGGCCACGTCCTTCCAGGAGTCGCCGCCGTCGTCGGACCGGTAGAGGCCCCAGTGGTTCTGCAGGAAGAGGCGCCCCGGGCGCGCGGCGTGGTGCGCGATCTTGTGGACGCACTGGCCGAACTCGGGGTACTGGTCGGGTAAGAACTCGGAGCGCACGCCCCGGTTCTTCACGTGCCAGGTCTTCCCGCCGTCGTCCGACCGGTAGACGCCGCCCGTGGAGCTCGCCACGGTCAGGCGTCCCCGGCGCGAAGGGTCCACGAGCACTGTGTGGAGGCAAAGACCACCGCCACCCGGCATCCACTTCGCGCGGTGCGGATGGTTCCAGAGCCCTTCGTTCAGATTCCACGTCTTCCCCGCATCGCGCGACTCGAAGAGCGCCGAGGGCTCGGCGCCGCAGTAGATCCCTTCGGGATCGTCGGCGCGGCCCGGAGCGATCTGCCAGATGTTCTTGAGCGAAGCGCCGGACGATTCCGGGAAGCGCACGAGCGGAGTCTCCGGACGAGACCATGTTCTGCCGAAGTCATCGGTCGAGCAGAGCTCAGCGCCCCAGTGCATGCTCGAGGGCGCGGCCCAGATGCGGTGCCGCCCGACGCGCCCGTCGAAGGCCGCGCCATACACGGAGGCGCCCGGGAAGAACGGGCCGGACACTCGCCAGCGCCCGCGGGCTTTGCCCGAGGCGAAGAGAAAGAGGCCTTTCATCGTGCCGACGGCGAGCAGCACGTCGCCGTCCTCGACCGGGATGGGCGGGGGAGGCTTGATTTTCTTGGCTGGCATACTGGAAGTCTACGTGAAAACGTCCGATCAGTTTCCTGCCAGCGCCAGCCAGCGTCCCCAGACTTCGTCCACCTGGCGCCGCAGGCCCTCGGACGAGCCGTTGTTGACGATGATTTCGTGGGCCCGCTTGGCCGCGTCCTCGGGCGGAATTTGAGCGGCGATGCGCCGCCGCGCGTCTTCCTCGCTGCCGCCCCTCTCGACCCAGCGCCGGATGCGCTCCTCGAGCGGCGCCACGACGAGCAGCACGCGGTCGTACTCCGATTCCGTGCCCGCCTCGAAGAGCAGCGAGGCCTCGCAGACGGCGACCCGGGCGCCGGCCCACGCGGCCTGCACGAAGCGCCGCTCGCGCTCTTCGCGGACGATGGGATGGATGCGCCCCTCCAGGGCGAGGCGCTTGGCCGGATCGTGGAAGACGATCTCGGCGACGCGCGCCCGGTCGACCGCGCCCGTTCCGTCGAGGGCCGCATCGCCGAAGAGGTCCCGCGCCGCGTGGACCGCCGCGCCCCCGGGCTGGTAGAGCTCGCGCACGAGGGCGTCCGCGTCGAAAACCGCCGCCCCGCGCTCGGCGAGCAGGCGCGCGACCGCGGATTTTCCCGACGCGAGCCCTCCGGTCAGCCCTACGCGCAGCGTGGCTTGCCCCCTTCCGTCTGCCGGTCAGCGGCCCCCGCCGCTGACGACCTGGCCGCCCTTCATCACCCAGTCGATCTTCGAGAGCGCCGCAACGTTCGCCAGAGGGTCGCCGGGGACCGCGACGAGGTCCGCGTACGCGCCCTTCTCGATCGTGCCGATCTGGCCGGCCATCCCGAGCAGCTCCGCGGCGTTGACCGTGGCCGTCCGGATCGCCTCGATCGGCGTCATCCCGAGGGCCACCTCGTATTCGAACTCCTTCGCCTGGTTGATCTCGGTCCACGGGAAGCCGCCGGCGTCGGTGCCGAAGACGATCTTCACGCCTGCCTTGCGGCAGTTCTCGAAGGAGCGGGCCTGGATCTTTTCCGATTCGCTGCAGATCGCGCAGCCCGCGGCGGCGCGCGGGCCGGACACGTAGTGCATGACGGTCAGGGTGGGGCAGAAGGCGATTCCCTTTTTCGCCATCTCGGCCGCCATCTCCGGGCGGATCGAGTCGCCGTGCTCGATCGAGTCGACCCCGGCCGCGACGGCGATGCGCAGGCCGCTGTCCGAACGGGCATGCGCTGCCACCTTCACGCCATGCGCGTGCGCCTCGGAGACCACGGCCTCGATCTCCTCCTTCGTCCAGTTGGGAGGCGAGTCCACGTACCCGTCCGCGGTGAGTCGGAGCCCTCCCGTGTTCGCGTAGATCTTCACCCAGTCCGTCCCGTAGGAGAGCTGTTCGCGCACGGCCTTGCGGCAGCCGTCCGCGCCGTCGCAGACCATGACCCCCGTCGGGAACTTCCAGTCGGGGCGGAAGTGCAGGATCGGGTAGCTGCCCGTGGTCGACAGCGCGGGGCCCACGACCTTCAGGCGCGGACCGGGGACGACTCCCTCGTTGACGGCATCCCGGATGGCGACGTCGTCGTAGCCCGCGCCCTCGGTCTCGAGGTCGCGCATCGTGGTGAACCCGTGACCGAGGCCGATCTGCATGGCGCGCACGGCGCGCACGACCCGATGGGCCGGGTACTCCTTGAGGATCTGCTCGTCGTACTCGGCCGAAGTGGCGTCCCCCTGCAGGAGGATGTGCGTGTGCGCGTCGATGAGGCCGGGCATCAGGACGCGGTCGCCGAGGTCGATCACGGTCGCGCCGGCGGGCACGGCGGTGCCGACACTCTCGATCCGGTCCCCGACGACCACGATGACCGGGTGGCCGATGTAGCGGCCCGACTTGACGTCGAGCAGTCGGCCTGCGCGGATGGCGACCGGCGGTTTCGCGGGCGGCTCGGCGGCCGGTGCGAGAGCCGCGCCGAAGGCGATGGCGGCGAAAACGGCGGAAATGGGTCCTTTTTTCACGGTGCCCCCTCTTTGGCTTAAGCCTATCGCGAGGCCCCTTTCAAAAAGATCGGCGCTCCCCTAAACAATCTACAGAGGACTCGGGCTCGGTCGCGCTCGGGGGAGACGCCTCCACGGGCGGGGGGAGAGCCAGGTCGCGTGCCGCGGATCCGGAACGAGACGTCGCGGAGGACATCGACCAGGGTGCCCCCCATGCCGAACATCACGGCATGGCCGAACTGGAGATCGCGGGTCACCCCGACGATGATCTGGTGCCCCGATGCGGCCTCGACCACAAAGAGATTAGTCATTATGATCTATTTGACCTTTTCTTCGAGAGAAGTGGAGGATGTCCAAGCGTGTGTCCGCGGCTCAGGTGAAGGCGCAGTTTGCCGACTGTCTCCGGTCGGCCGAAAGAGGTGATTCGGTTTTGATCACGCGCCACGGGAAGCCGGTTGCGGCCCTGGTGCCGGCAGCCGAGCTCGAGCAGCTCGAGCGGCTCCGGGCAGCGGGACCGGAGAAGGGTCTGGCTGGCATTGCGGGGGGGTGGAAGGGTTCGGAGGAATTGATTCGCGCGGTGGGGCGCGTAAGGAGAACCGGGCCCAGGCGAACGGCCAGGTTCGACTGAGGCCGGGTGGCTTATCTCTTCGACACGGACGCGATTTCGGAGGTCCTGAGGCCGAGACCCGCCCCCGCGTATCTGCGCTGGCTTTCGCAGGTGCTCCGCGCGGAGCAGTTCACGAGCGCCGTCGTCATCGGTGAGCTCTACAAGGGAACCTTCGGGTCCCCCAACCGCGAGAGGCACCTGGAGAACGTCGAAAAGCTCGTTTTGCCGGCCCTGACCGTTCTTCCGTACGACGTGGCGGCGGCGCGCGTTTTTGGTGAGATTCAGGCAGGGCTTTCAGTTCGGGGACGAACCCTGGCCGATGCGGATCTGCAGATCGCCGCGACGGCGATCCTTCACGGGCTGGAGGTTGTGACGGGGAATCTTCG
>JBGPGG010000016.1:0-37439 GCA_041483715.1 Thermoanaerobaculia bacterium | reverse complement strand
CTTCGCGCGGGCCGCCGCGGCCGAGGTGGGAGCGAAGCGGTCGCTGTACTTCCCGGTCATCGAAGTGGACGCCCAGATCCAGCGCCAGAAGCAGTCGGCCGTCGGAGGCCGCTTCACGTTCCTCCAGACCACCTACGGCCCGTCGGTCGCCGCATCATGGCTGCTCTTCGACTTCGGCGGGCGCGAGGCGGATGTCGAAGAGGCCACGCGCGCGCTCTACGCCGCCGACTGGACGCACAACGCCGCGATCCAGGACGTCGTCCTCACCGTCGCGCAGGCCTACTACGGCTATCTCAACTCGAAGGCGCTCGTCATCGCGCGCCAGGCCAATCTGGATGAAGCGCGCAGAAGTCTCGACGCGGCCGAGGAGCGCCACCGTTCGGGCGTCGCGACCATCGCGGACGTGCTCCAGGCCAAGACCTCGGCCTCGCAGATCCAGCTGCAGCTTCAGGACACGCAGGGGCAGCTCCAGATCATCCGGGGCGCGCTCGCGACCGCGGTCGGCGTTCCGGCGAACATCCCCGTGGAGGTCGGGCAGCTGCCCGAAGAGCTGCCGCTCGACATGGTCAAGAAGAGCGTGGACGAGCTGATCGCCCGGGCCGTAGCCGAGCGGCCGGACCTGGCCGCGAGCCGCTTCACCGCGCTCGCCGCGCAGAGCAAGATCCGCTCCGTCGCGGCCGAGGGGTTGCCGAAGCTGTCGGCGTCGGCGAGCGGCAACCGGATCTTCTACTCCACTCCCAACGTCGCCGACCCGTTCTCGACGAACTACTCGGGCGCCATCCTGCTGCGCATCCCGGTGTTCACGGGCTTCGACGTCGCCTACCGGACGCAAAAGGCAAAGGAAGAGGCGGAAGCGGCAAAGGCGAGCGCGGAACTGCTCGAGGACCGCGTGATCCTGGACGTCTGGTCGAGTTACTACGCCGTGCAGACGGCCACGCAGCGCATTGCCACGACGCGCGACCTGCTCGCAAGCGCGCAGCAGTCGGCGGACGTCGCCGCGGGCCGCTACAAGGCCGGCGTCGGATCCATCATCGACCTGTTGACCGCCCAATCGGCCCTCGCGGACGCCCGCGCGGAAGAAGTGCAGGCGCGGTCCCTCTGGTTCTTCGCGATGGCGCAGCTGGCGCACGCGACGGGAGCGCTGGTGCCGAGGGCGGCCGAAATCACGAGCACAGCGACGAAGAAGCAGGAGACTCCATGAGGCTGACGCGAGCGGTGCAGCGATTCTTCGTTCCGATCCTCGCGCTCTTCGCGTACGCGCTCGGCTGCGCGAAGGCGGACAAGGCGGCGCCGGTCGAGGCCGTGCCGGTGCGCGTCGGCACCGTCGTGGAGAAAGCCGTGCCGCTGCAGATCCGCAACGTCGGAACCATCCAGCCCTACGTCGCGGTCGCGTTACGCGCGCAGGTCTCGGGCGAGATCATGCAGGTCCACTTCCGCGAGGGGCAGGACCTGAAGAAGGGCGAGCTTCTCTTCTCCATCGACCCCCGTTCCTACCAGGCCGCGCTCGCGCAGGCGGAGGCGGCGCTCGCGCGCGAGCGGGCGCAGATGGAGAACGCGCAGACCGACGTCCAGCGCTACGAAGACCTCGTGAAGAAAGATTACGTGACGCAGCAGCAATACGACAGCGTCAAGGCCAACGCCGCGGCGACCGCGGCGACCGTCCGTTCGAACCAGGCCGCCGTGGAGAGGGCGCGCCTCGACCTCGCCTTCTGCTCGATCCGCGCGCCGATCGAAGGGCGCAGCGGAAGCATTCTGGTGCAGGCTGGAAACGTCGTGAAGTCGAACGATGCCGTGCTCGTCACGATCAACCAGGTCGCGCCGATCTACCTCTCTTTCGCCGTGCCCGAGCGCGAGCTGCCCGAGATCCGGCGGCGGCAGAGCGCCGGCAGCCTCTCCGTGGAGGCGCAGGAGTCCGCGACCGGCAAGGTGCTCGCCAGAGGCGAGCTGACCTTTCTCGACAACACGGTCGACCGGACGACCGGGACGATCACGCTGAAGGCCACCTTCCCGAACACGGACCGCATCCTGTGGCCCGGCGAGTTCGTCAACGCCGTCCTCACGCTCGCTACGGAGCAGAACGCGATCGTCGCTCCGACCGGCGCTGTCCAGAACGGCCAGCAGGGGACCTACGCGTACGTGGTCCGGCCCGACCGGACCGTGGAGTCGCGGCCCGTGACGGTCGCGCGGAGCGCTGCCGACGGCCTCGTGATCGCCAAGGGGCTTACGGCGGGCGAGACCGTCGTCGTCGACGGGCAGCTGCGCCTCTCGCCGGGGGTGAAGATCGAGGTCGTGGCGGGGGAGAGCGTCGGCACGGCGAAGAAGTCATGAACCTCTCCGAGATCTTCATCCGCCGCCCTGTCACGACGACGCTCGTCATGGCAAGCCTACTCGTCTTCGGCGTGATGGCCTACCGGTTGCTGCCGGTCTCGGACCTGCCGAACGTGGACTTTCCGACCATCCAGGTCTCCGCGGCCCTTCCCGGCGCTTCGCCCGAGACGATGGCCTCTTCGGTGGCGACCCCGCTCGAGCGCCAGTTCTCGACGATCGCCGGCCTGGACAACATGAGCTCCTCCTCGGCCCAGGGCTCGGCCCAGATCACGCTGCAGTTCGACCTCTCGCGGGACCTCGACGGCGCGGCGCTCGACGTGCAGTCGGCGATCTCGGCCGCGGCGCGGCAACTTCCCCCGAACATGCCGGCCCCGCCCTCCTACGGCAAGGTCAATCCGGCGGACCAGCCGGTGTTGTACCTGGCGCTGACGTCGAAGACGCTGCCGCTGCAGGAGCTCGACGAGTACGGCGAGGTCATGATGGCGCAGCGCATCTCGACGGTCTCCGGTGTCGCGCAGGTGCAGGTCTTCGGCCCACAGAAGTACGCCGTGCGGATCCAACTCGACCCGCGGCAGCTCGCGAGCCGCGGCATCGGCATCGACGAGGTCGCGGACGCCGTCCGCGGCGCCAACGTCAACCTGCCGACGGGAATCCTGTACGGTCCTCTGACCTCTTTTACCGTCCAGGCCAATGGCCAGATCCTGAACGCCGACGGCTACCGGCCGGTGATCGTCGCGTACCGCAACGGCTCGGCGATTCGCGTGGGAGACCTCGGCCAAATCATCGACAGCGTCGAGAACAACAAGGGCGCCGCCTGGTTCAACGACGAGCGCTCGATCTCGCTGGCGATCTACAAGCAGCCCGGCACGAACACCGTGGCCGTGGCCGAGGCTGTCCGCAAGCTCCTGCCGGTCTTCCAGAAGCAGCTCCCGGCCTCGGCCTCGCTCCACGTGGTCTACGACCGTTCCACGCCTATCCGCGCGTCGGTCGAAGACGTGAAGTTCACGCTGCTCCTCACGCTCGTCCTCGTCGTCCTGGTCATCTTCCTCTTCCTGCGCAAGCTCTCGGCGACAGTGATTCCCAGCCTCGCCCTGCCGTTCTCGATCGTCGGCACGTTCGCGGCCATGTACCTGCTCGGGTACAGCCTCGACAACCTCTCGCTGATGGCGTTGACGCTCTCGGTCGGCTTCGTCGTGGACGACGCGATCGTGATGCTCGAGAACATCGTGCGGCACATCGAGCGCGGCGAGGGCGCCTTCGAGGCCGCGCTGAAAGGCTCGAGGGAGATCGGCTTCACGATCCTCTCGATGACGATCTCGCTTACGGCCGTCTTCATCCCGATCGTGTTCATGGGCGGCATCATCGGGCGGCTCTTCCGGGAGTTCGCGGTCGTCATCGGGGTTGCGATCCTGGTCTCGGGCTTCGTTTCCCTGTCACTGACCCCGATGCTGTGCAGCCGGTTCTTGAAGCCCGAGGGCGAGAAGAAACATGGCGCGCTCGACCGGTGGAGCGAGCACGGGTTCGACGTCATGCTCGGCCTGTATGCGCGCACGCTCGGACCGGCGCTGCGGAACCCGCGCCGGGTTCTGGCGATGTCGGTCGCGGTGCTCGCCGCGACGGGCTGGCTCTTCGTGAAGATCCCCAAGGGCTTCCTTCCCACCGAAGACCAGGGGCTGATCTTCGGCTCGACGGAAGCGGCTCAGGGCATCGGGTTCCCGGCGATGCGCGAGAAGCAGCTCCAGATCGCCGCGATCGTCCGGGCGCACCCGGACGTCTCCAACGTGCTGGCCTCGGCCGGGCCGCGCGGGAACACCGCCGTGGGCAATTCGGGCATCGTGCTCGGGCAGCTGAAGCCGCGCGGGAAACGCAAGAAGACCGCCGACGAGATCGTCGCGGAGCTGCGGCCGCAGTTCGCGAAGGTCCCGGGAATCCGCGCCTTCATGCAGGTGCCGCCGCCGATCCGCCTCGGCGGCAGCCCGACCCGGAGCCAGTACCAGTACACGCTTCAGGACTCGGACACGGCGGAGCTCTACAAGTACGCCCCGATCCTCGAGCAGAAGATCCGCGCACTGCCCGAGGTCCAGGACGTCACGAGCGACATGCAACTCTCCAATCCGCAGTTGAACGTGACGATCGACCGGGATCGCGCGGCCGCGCTCGGTATTTCCACGCAGAAGATCGAGGACGCGCTCTACACGGCTTACGGCACGCGGCAGATCTCGACGATCTACGCGCCGACCAACCAGTACCCGGTGATCATGGAGCTCGCCCCCGAGTTCCAGGCCACCCCGGCCGCGATCGGCCTGCTCTACGTGCGCTCGTCGACGGGCGAGCTCGCTCCGCTTTCCTCGCTCGGATCGGTCAGCCAGGGTACCGGACCCATGACGGTGGCCCATCAGGGACAGCTTCCGGCCGTTTCGATCTCCTTCAACCTGAAGCCCGGTGTGGCGCTCGGCGACGCGGTGGCGGCGGTCAACCGCGTCGCGCGCCAGACGCTCCCCTCGACCGTCCAGCGCGACTTCCAGGGCACGGCCCAGGCGTTCCAGAGCTCGGTGCAGGGATTGGGGCTGCTGCTTCTCGTCGCGATCCTGGTGATCTACGTCGTGCTGGGGATCCTCTACGAAAGCTTCATCCACCCCCTGACGATCCTGACGGCGCTGCCGTTTGCCGGCTTCGGTGCGCTCGTGACGCTCACGGTCTTCCGGACCGAGCTCTCGATCTACGCCTTCGTCGGCATCATCCTGCTCGTCGGGCTCGTCAAGAAGAACGGCATCATGATGGTGGACTTTGCGATCGAGGCCCAGCGCTCCGAAGGCGTGAGCGCGCAGAAGGCGATCTACGAGGCGTGCCTCGTGCGTTTTCGCCCGATCATGATGACGACGATGGCGGCGCTCATGGGCACGATCCCGATCGCGATCGGCTTCGGCGCCGGCGCCGAGTCCCGCCGTCCGCTCGGCCTCGCGGTCGTGGGCGGCCTGCTCTTCTCGCAGACGCTGACACTCTACGTGACGCCCGTCTTCTACATCTCCATGGATCGGCTGCAGCGGCGGTTCGGACGGGGCAAGGGAAAGAATGCTGGAGTGCAGTCAGCCGTAGTTGTCGAAGACAACCTTCCGGCCACCGCCGCGATGCGGCTACGAGACGTATAAGTCGTTTCCAGTCAGTCAGTTAAAGCTCGATTCCGGTCCGCCTGACGGAGTATAATCAGGTCATGGATCTTGAGCTTCAGCGCAAGCTGGTTCTGCAGTGGGGCGAGACGGGAAGGATCCTCGAGGAGATCCGACGGCGGGAACTTCGAGCCATGAGCGCTGAGCAAACGCTCCGAATGATCGAAGACATACTTTCAGTGCCGCCCCCAACCCCAACGCCCGAGCACCGACGTCGCCACTCGGGCCTCGTCGAGCAGCAGGATCTCTTTCGGAAGCTGCGCCCTCGTTGAATCGCGTTTTCTCGGCCGCACTGGAGATCCAGGCGGTCTGCCGACGGCGTAAGTGGCGATTCTGCTTCATTGGTGGCGTCGCGGTTCAGAGGTGGGGCGAGCCGCGTTTCACGCGGGACGTCGATCTGACCCTTCTCACCGGGTTCGGAGAGGAAAAGGCATTCATTCATGCGCTGCTTGAACACTTTGCGGCGCGCATCTCCGATGCGGAAAAGCTCGCGCTCAGTCGACGCGTACTGTTGATCCAGAGCAGCCAGGGAGTCGAGATCGACGTTGGCCTGGGAGGGCTACCTTACGAAGAGCGTGTCATCCAAAGGGCAACCGCCTTCGATATCGGGGCGGCGAACACCTTGACGACCTGCAGCGCCGAAGATCTGGTTATCCTCAAAACGTTCGCAGGTCGCGATCGCGACTGGGCTGACATCGCGGAGATCGCGGCCCGTCAGTCCGGGAAGCTCGACAGGAGACTCATCTATCGCGAGCTCAAGCCACTCCTCGAACTCAAGGAAGATACGGAATCCGGCAAGCGCCTCCGACAGGTCTTCGCGAAGCCTACGCCCGCGCGGCGCGCGCGCTGACCTGGAACGACGGCCGGCCGAGGAGATATCCCTGGCCGAACTCGATGCCGAGGTCGACCAGGGTCTTTCTCTCGGGCTCGACTTCGATGCCCTCGGCGACCAGCGTGGCGCCGATGCGCTTTCCGATCGCGGCGAGGCTCACGATGATCTCCCGCTTGATCGGATCGAGGTGGATATTGCGCACGAGGGAGTCGGCGACCTTGATGTAGTCGGGCTTCAGGTGGAGGATCGCCTCGAGCCCGGAATACCCGGAGCCGGCGTCGTCGATGGCGATCTTCATCTTCGCCTTGCGCACGAGCTCGAGCACTTCCTGGAAGGAGTCGTAGTCGTGCACCATCTCCTTCTCGGAGATCTCGACGACCACGTCGCCGTGGCTGCGGTTGATGGCGGCGAGGTTGCGCTCGTCGAGAAACACCGGGTGGCGCAGCAGCATCGCCGACGCGTTCACGAAGAGACGGCGCTCGCCGACGGCGCGGGGCAGGTTCGCAAAGATCATCTCGAGGCAGAGCGTCTCGAGCTCCACGTCCATCTCGTTGTCGTGCGCGACTGCGAAGAGCACGGTGGGTGGCTCGAGCGACGTGCCCTGCGGGCCGCGGATGAGGGCCTCGTAACCCATGATGGTCCCGTCGGGAAGATGGCGGACGGGCTGGAATGCGGGCCGCAGCTGCTTCTGGCCGATGACGGTCTTCAGCCCGGCGAAGAGCTCGAGTTTCTCGTGGGTCTGCCTCTGGCTGACGATCTTGACGGCTTCCTGGAGCGTGCGGATGACGTGCCGCGAAGGCCGCACGCGGGGGTTGTCCACCGCGGTCAGGCTCGAAGCCAGGATGTTGATGAAGTCCGCGGTGGTCCCTTCGATCGACTGGCGCAACCGGCGCGCGACGCTCGCGCGCAGCCGCGCCGCTTCCTCCTCGAGGTTGGTGGGCACGCGGCCGCGGCCGGCCACTGGCAGGTTGTAGAGGACGAAGAAGCCGTCGGCGCCGGAAAAACGAATCGAGTGGACGAGCGGCGCGAGGCGCGAGGCCCTCACGTCGTCCTGGAGGCTTTCGGACACGGACGCGAGGACGCGGTCGTAGTGCTCCCAGCCGAAAAGCTCTTCGAAGCCGAAGAACTTGCCGATCTGGAGGTAGATCACGCCGAGGTGCTCGACCCTCTCGTCGGCCTTTTCGGGCGCGTCGAAGGGGTGGATCGGCAGCCCCGTGACCGCGTCGTAGACGATCCGGTCGCGGCGCAGTTCGTCGAGCGACTGTGCCGCGGCGTCGTCCGCTTGCGCGAAGGCGCCCGCGATCACGTTCGGCCCGGTGGAGCGTTTGGGCTTCATCCTTCCTCCATGGCGTGGGATTCGCGAAGCAGCGAGCGGACCCTCTTGCGAAGCTCTTCCGCGCCGAAGGGCTTGGCGAGAAAGTCCGAGCCGCCGAGTTGCATCGCCGTGATCCGGTCCTTGACCTCGGACCGGCCCGTGAGAAATAGCACCGGGATCTCGCGCGTGGCCGATTGGCGGCGCAGGATGGCGCAGAACTCCCAGCCGGTCATGTCGGGCATGTTGACGTCGAGGATCACGAGGTCGGGCACCTCGCGGATCGTGTCCACGAGCGCGGCGCGCGGGTCGGGGGGGCAGTCGACCGTGAAGCCCTCGGGAACGAGGAGCTCGCGCACGGCCGACGAGATCGCGGGGTCGTCGTCCACGACGACGATGCGCTTCACCGGGCGCCCCGCTGGGCGGGCAGCATGATCGTGACCTCGGAGCCGTAGCCCGCCTCACTCGAGAGCGAGATCTTGCCGCCGTTGGCCTCGAGGATCTCCTTCGTCACCGCCAGGCCGAGCCCCTTGCCGCGCGTGCCGGAAGCCACCGCGCCCGCGCCGCGGAAAGCGTAATCGAAGGCGCGTGCGCGCTCCTCGGGGCTCATGCCCATGCCGGTGTCCTTGACGACGACGAAGGCCTGGGAACCGGCCGCGCCTGCGCGGATCCGCACCTCGCCGCCGTCGGGTGTGTACTTGATGGCGTTGTCGAGCACGTTGCGGAAGGCGCGCTGCAGCGCGACCGGATCGGCGAGCACGGGCAGCTGGGGCCTCTCCGCGATGAACTCGATGCGGATGCGGCCGCCGTGCGCCAGCCGGTAGGCGGTCGCGAGCGAGCCGAGGATCTCGACGAGGTCCGCGTTCTGCGGCTTCTCGAGGCGCTCGACGGGCTCGGGGGCCGGCGCGGGCGTCCCGACGAGCCGCTCGGCGAGCTCGATCTCGCGCTCGAGGTTGGCGAGGTACTCCTGGTTCGGGAGCTCCCCGCGGCGCGCGGCCTCCTGGATGAGGTCGGTGTAGACGCGGATGACCGAGAGCGGGGAGCGCAGGTCGTGGAGGAGTTCGGCCTGCCGGTCGCGCTCCGACTCGTCCTCGGCAGAAGCACGGCGGGCGCGTTGCGTCTTCGCGGCCGCGACGGCCACCCGGGGCGCGGCGGGCTCGAGCGCCGGTTCGGCGGCGGTCGCGGCAGGAACATTTGCGGCCGCCGCGGCCCCCGCGACCTCGAGCGCGACGAGCAGCGCCGGCGCCGCGAGCGCCACGCCGACGAAGGGAAAGAGATGGCCGGCGCCCGACACGGGCAGGTGTCCGAGTGTCACGAGCGCGGCCGCGCCAAAGAGCGAGGCGACGGCAAAGAAACGCGCGGCCGGCTTTCCGTCGCAATGCCAGGAGAGCGCGACGCCCGTCGGCAACAACAGCGCGAAGGGCGAGAGAACGCCGCCCGTCAGCGACATCGCACAGAAGAGCAGCGCGAGGTCGGCGACGATCGCAAGCGGCGCCGCGAAGACGCCCAGGGAATCCTGCACGCCCTCACGTGTCAGCAGAAAGAGCGACAGCAGCGCTCCGCCCATCGCGAGCGCGAGCAGGCGCGGGTCGCCCAACCCCAGCACGATCGCGATCAGGGCAAAAAGGGTGAAGAGACCGGAAGCGGCGGCGCGGTGGGCGGCGAACGCCGCGTTTTTCAACCGCGGCCCCCGCGCGAGGCGTCACGCATACGCACAGCCTACGCGCACCCCGCCGCCCGGCAGCGGCGCCCAGTGCATCGGGCGCAGGCGGATCGGGTGCTTCTCCGGATCGTGCTTCTGGATGATCTCGGCCTTCCAGCGCGGCGGCCACTTGTCGCGCCGCTTCGCGCGGAAGGCGAGCCCGCCGAATGAAAGGTCGACGACCGGAGCGAGCCACGGCTCGCCCTGACCCTTCTCCTCCACGCGCACGGTCATGGCCTCGGGGGCAAAGCGCGGGTGCATGCGGTGGGCCGTGGCGGCGAAGGTCGATTGTGTGCGGCACTGGTAGAGCCGCAGGTCGGCGATCTTCAGGAGGAAGTCCGTGCTTTTGCCGTCATGCGGGTACGAGGCGACGCCGTAGTGGAGGTCGAGCGCGAGGCCGCCGCGCGCCGTCGGCGCCATCGCGCCGATCTTTTCCCGGACGCGCTCGGCGACTGCGAGGGCGGAGAACATGTCCGTGTTCGGCAGCGCGAGCACGAACTCATCGCCGCCCCAGCGGCACCCGGCGTCCACCGTGCGCAGCGATTCCCGGATGACGCGCGCCGTGCGCACCAGCACGCTGTCACCCACGGGGTGTCCCAGCCGGTCGTTGATGGACTTGAAGCCCTTCAGGTCCATGAGGACGACCGAGACGATGCTCTCCGAGCGCTCCGCGCGTGAGATCTCGCGCCCGAGGTGCTCGAGGAGGAAGCGGCGATTGTAGAGGCCGGTCAGGGGATCCGTGATGGCGTTGACGCGCAGGACGGCGAGGTCCGCCTCGGAGACGAGGCGCGGCTCCTTCAGCATCCCCTTCTGGCTGTGGAGATGATGCAGGAGGACCGTCTGGAGGCCGAGCGGCGAGCCGAGCTTGTCGCGAAGCCCCGGGTAGAGTTTCTCGATGTCGCTCCAGCGCTCGAGCGCCTCGTCGGCCTCGAACGGAATCCCGGTCCAGTCCGCGAGCAGCTGCCGGAGAACCTCGCCGCGCTGGCCGTTGCGCGCGATCGCGTCGAGAGACTTGCGGAAGCGGGGCAGCGAAAAATCGCGCTGGCGTCCAAGCCGCGCGAGGCGGCCGATCCGTGCGCCAAGGTCTTCGGTCTCCCGCATTGTCCCTCCCCGTCCTGCGCTTGGGCAGCCCGGACCCGTTCTAGAGGCTCGACTTCTTTCTGTGGGGCCGAGCCGCCGGAAGATCTGCTCGCTCGGCTTCGCGCGAGAGCCGGGCGACGGCGCCGGCCGCCTCGGCCACGGCGTCTCCGAGTGAACAGACCAGGACGAGCTGTCCGTTTTTGAGCAAATCCACGACCTCGCGGTCCGACCGGGCCCAGAGCACGCTCGCGCCCACGACCATCAGGCGCGCGCGGCCGAGGTCGGCGCTCGGATCCAGGCGCGCCAGGGCCTCCGCGCACCGGCGGATCCGGGCAAGGCCGACGCCGCTCGCGCGCAGGCGCGCGGCCACCCGCAGGCGCACGACGTCGGCGAACGAATAGCGCCGCGTCGACCCGTATCCGCTCGCCCGCTCGAGCGAGGGGCGCAGGAACCCCTTCCGGTCCCAATGGTCGAGCTGCCGGGCCGTGAGGCCAGTCAGTCGCGCGACGTCCGCCGTCGAGAAACTCCTTGCAATGACAGTGCTGAATTTCATCGGTGTAATTCAAAAATGTTAGCACAGACGGGCACAAAACGCCCTTCGGCGGGTCGAATCACGCGATCGGGAGGTCCGTTTTGGGAAAGTCAGAGCCCGTGCAAAGGAGGGGCTGCCCGGCGAGCTTTGCGACGGCGTAGCTCGATCAATCTCCGAAGTTCAGGGCCGCGCGGTGGCGGCCTTTGCCGTATCGGCGGTGGGCGTCCGCCGCCGCCTTCCAGTGTGCATCTCCGAAGGGCACGACCTCGATCTCGGATTCCATGACGAAGAGCGCCAGGAGGCGCTTGCCCTCCACCCCCAAGCGGGTGGTCAGGACGATGCTCGCCTCGGCGAGCGTCGGCGCGCCAACCCCCGCAGCCGCCGACTCGATCAGGCGGTCGAAGAGCTTCTCCCAGCCCGGCTCCCGGATCAGGATGGCGACCAGTGCCGACGTGTCGAGGATCAGACGCCCTCCGGACCGTAGCCGAGGATCCTCTCCTGCTCTTTCTTGGAGATCTTCTTGCCGATCACGGACCGAGGAACCGCAGGCCAGATCTCCTCTTCGAGGATCCGAAGGAGCTCCTTGCGCTTATCCCTCCGTCCGATGCGGTAGGCCAGGCGCTCCTTGCGGTCCGCAAGCGCCGAACGGATGGCGCCGGTCTTTGAGTCGCCGGTCATCTTCGCGACCTCCGCCGCCAGGCGCTCCGTTTTGGGATCCTTGATGTTCAGGGCCACGATGGTAGAATTATACCAATATGGTAGAAACATGTTAGCTGCTCTATTCGCGCTTTCGCTGCTGCTCGCCGCGACGCTCGCCCCTGCGGCTGCCGGCGGATACCTCTACCGGACCACCCTCATCCAGGCCGCCCCGGGCAAGTTCCTGGAAATCGTCGACCTTTACAAGGCCGGGTGGCCGGGTTCCCGGGACAGCGGCGACGAGCCGCCGATCGCCATGCGGCACAGCCAGGGAGACCGCTGGGACCTGCTCCTGCTCTTTCCGATGGGCAGCTTCGGCGAGTACTACGCGCCGGACCGGATCGCAAGGCGCACGAAGGCCCACGGCGCGGCGAAAGTGGACCTCGGCAAGCTCGGCGACGACATCGCATGGCAGGAGGACGTCGTCGTCTTCGGGCCGCCGCTGGCGCAAGTCCTGGGCCAGCTCGGCAAGGCGGGCTTCTTCCACGTCGAGATGTTTCAGTGGCTGCCGGGTAAGGGCAGCGCGCTCTACCGCCAGCGCGAAATGGAGAACGACTACTTGAAGCGCCTGGATCTGCCGCAGAACCTCATTTTCGTTCGCGACTCGGGTGCGCCCTGGGACCTCTTCACGGTCGGCTCTTACCGGGACCTGAAGCACTACGCCGAGAACGCCGACGTCCCGGAAGCGAAGCAGGAAGAGGCCGCGAGGGCGGCTGGGTTCGACGGAACGAAGGCAATCGGCCCGTACCTGCGAACGCTCATCCGCGAGCACCACGACACGCTGGCGGTCGCGATTCGGTAGAGGGCCCGCCTCGGTTCAACGTTCGCCGAGAAGCCGGTCGAGAAGGGCGTCTTCGAGATTTCGACAGCTATCCGAACACGGGGAAGCCGGCTTTTGCGGACGCGGCTCGGCCAGGCCGCGGAGAAGGCGTTTGCCGACTCGCTCGCGGCTGGCGAGCTCGCAGTCGAAAACCTCTCGTCTCGCGACCTCGCCCGCTGTGCGGAGCTCCTCGCCGAACAGCCGTTCCTGGGCCTGGTGGATGCCTCAATCGTCGCGGTTGCCGAGCGCCTGAAGCTCGACGCCCTCGTCACGACCGATCGCCGCGATTTCTCGCGCGTGCGCCCGCGCCACGTAGAGGCGTTTCGACTCTTGCCCTGAAAGATCATCGCCGAATCGCGAAGGCCCGCGCCGAGCGGCGCCAGGATCTCGTACGGGCCCAGGCGCGTGCCGGCGGACAGAGTCACCCGTCGTTCACCCGAGCCTCTTGGCGACGGCCGGAAAGGACCGCAAGAGCTTTTCATCGGAGGTGACGAGCGGCACGCCGAGCTCCTCGGCGAGGACGACGAACTCGGAGTCGTACGCCGAGCACTCCGAGGCTTCGTAGATGTTCCAGCCGATGAAGACCGCGATCAGCTCGAGCTCGGGAACCACGATCAGAAGCTGTCCGCGCGGCGAGAGTCACTTGGGGCCCACCCGCCCGGCGATTTCTATGAAGCGCGGCTCGTCGCGCAGGCTGTCGAAATCCGGATCCAGGTCGAGAAACGTGAGCCAGTGAGATCGTTGCCGCAACGCCTCCTCCAGGCCGGAAAGGGCTCGGTCCCGGTCGCCGAGGGCGAGGTAGGTTGCGGCGAGGCCGTAGGGACCGACATAACGGTTTACCGAGTCGGCCTCGAGCTGCGCGACCACCTTCCGTGCGTCTTCGTGGCGGCCGGCGGCCGCGAGGACGTGGGCGAGATCGGTCGTGTAGAGCGTGCCGCCGCCGGAAAGGTCGGCAGCCCGGCGGGCCTCTTCGATGGCTTCGTCGAACCGGCCGAGCTTTTCGAGCGCCATGCCGAGGATCCTGTGGGCGACCGCGAACGTCGAGTCCATCTCGAGCGTGCCGCGCTGCACCCGGGTCGCGTCCTCGAAGCGGCGGGCATAATAGTAGGTCCATCCTGTGGCGGTCTGAATGATGAGCGAGAGAGGGTCGAGCTGGTGCGCGAGGCGGAACTGCTCGAGCGCCTCCTCGAATCGTCCTCGGGACGTGAGCAGGTTTGCGTAGTACGAGTGGGCGCCCGCGTAGTTCGGCCGCTCGGCGATCGCGAGCGCGTACTCCCGCTCGGCCTCCTCGAACTGCCACTCGTAGTAATGCTTCGCGTAGGCCAGAGGCGCCCGCGCCTCGGCAAGCTTCGAGTCGAGCTCGAGCGCACGCTCCGCGGCGGCCTTTGCCTTCGGGAAGGCCTCGGCGGGAGCGACGATCGTGTAGAAGCCGAGGACCGCGTAGCTGTCCGCCAGGCCCGCATAAGCGACGGAGTACTCGGGATCCGCCTCGATCGCGCGTCGGAAGAAGTCGATTCCCTTCCGGATCCCGTCCTCGGTGCGCTTGTTCCAGTAGAACCGGCCCTGCAGATGCAGCCGGAAGGCCTCCGTGCTCTCGGTCGCGGGCCGCGCGAGGTTCTGCTTCTCCTCGCCGGTAAGCTTCAAGCGCAGGTTCTCCGAGATCTGCGCCGCGATCTCGTTCTCGATCGCGAGCGCGTCGGCCATCTTGCGGCTGTACTGCTCGCCCCAGAGCTGCGACTCGTCCGCGAGGTCCACGAGCTCGACCTTGATCACCAGGTTGTCTCCGCGTTGAAGCACACGGCCCGTGACGACCGCCCCGACCCCAAGGGCGCGGCCCGCCTCCAGCGGATCGACGTTGGGTCCCTTGTAGCGGAAGACGCTGCTCCTCGCCATCACGCGCAGGCCGCTCAGCCGCGACAGCCTCATGATGATCGCTTCCGTGATGCCGTCGCTCAGGTACTCGGTATCGGCGTCGCCGCTGGCGTTTACGAGCGGGAGGACGGCGATCGAGTCGATCGCGCGCCGCGAACGCCCCGACGAGGTCCGAGGCGCTGCGACGCCCTCCTGGACGGCGCGCAAGGCGAACGCGAGGTCGCGCGCAGACTGAAAGCGCTCGCCCGGCTCCTTCTCGAGGCAGTGCGCGACGATCCGGGAGAGCTCCCTGGGAAACGCGGGCTCGGCAAGAGAGAGCTCCGGGACCGGGTCCCGCAGGATGGCGGCCATCGTCTCGGCGCTCGTCTTGCCCGCGAAGGGTTTCCGGCCCGAGACGCACTCGTAGAGGACGCAGCCGAGCGCGAAGATGTCGCTCGGGACGTCCGCCGCGTCGCCCCGGACCTGCTCGGGTGACATGTAGCCGACGGTTCCCATGACGTAGCCGGGCGCGGTCCCACCCGCGGCGGTGGGCGCCGAGGTCTCGTCCTGCCGCGAGGCCGCCGGTTTCCAGCGGGCCAGCCCGAAGTCGAGCACCTTCACCCGCCCGTCCGAGGTCAGGAAGATGTTCTCCGGCTTGATGTCACGATGGATGATGCCGCGCGAGTGCGCGGCGGACAGGCCATCCGCGACGGCGACGGCGATCTCGACGGCCCTAGGCCACGCAGGGGCTGTGTGCGCGAGCCGCGTGCGGAGCGTTTCGCCTTCGAGCAGCTCCGTGACCGCGTAGAGCCGGTCCGCCTCGCGGCCAAAGTCATGCAGGGTGAGAATGTTCGGATGCGAGAGCGCGGCGACGGCCCGGGCCTCCTGCTCGAACCGCCGCACGAGATCGGCGTCGCGCGAGAGGTGTTCGGGCAGAACCTTGACTGCGACCTCGCGCCCCAAACGCGTGTCCCTCGCCCGGTACACCTCTCCCATCCCGCCTGCACCCAAAGGCGAGAGGATCTCGTAGGGACCGAGGCGTGTTCCGGGAGCGAGGCTCATAGCCCTCCAGACGTGGGCCGGATTCTATCGCCCGGTCAGACGGGGTCGGGGCCCTCGGTGCGGCGACGGCGGCGCTCGGCGAGCGCGTAGAGGACGAACCCGGCGGCGAGAAACCCGAAGGAGCCGACGAAGACCTGGACGAAGAATCCGGTCTTGTCCGCGCTGTCGGCGGGCGGGATGAGAGCCAGAACGATCGCCACGGCAGTCGTGAGGAACCCGAGGCCGTTCCAGAAGAGGCTTCCGCCTCCGCCGCCCGGAACCGGAATGGCACCGGGCTGGCGCGAGATCTCGGCGCGCAGCTTGATCGCCGACGCGAACATGTAGAGGTAAGGGATGAAGTAGACGATCAGCGTCGCGTTGACGAGCTTCAGGTAGGCGCCCTTGACCGTGTCACCCTGCGTGGCCGCGACGATGAAGATCGCCGAGAAGGCGGCCTGAAACGCCATCGCGAACCACGGAGTCTTCCACCGGGGATGGGTCTTCGCGAAGATCGGAGGGAGATACCGGTCGAGACCTCCGACAAAGAGCAGTCGCGCGGTCGCGATGAGCCAGGCGCCGATGCCGCCCAGGCCCGCGAGCGTCATGAGGAGCGCCACGGGCGCGCCGAG
This sequence comes from Thermoanaerobaculia bacterium, assembly GCA_041483715.1. Classification (GTDB taxonomy): domain Bacteria; phylum Acidobacteriota; class Thermoanaerobaculia; order UBA5066; family Gp7-AA6; genus DAHUXD01. The sequence goes on along the minus strand of JBGPGG010000016.1, from coordinate 21,449 downwards.
CCACGGCATCCCCTGCTGCGCACCCGCCTTCGTGATGGCCTGGTTGACTCCCGAGATGATCGAGATCTCGCTCGTTGGCAATGCCCACATCAGCGAGATCGTGCCGAGCAGGTAACAGGCCGCGATCGAGAGGCCCGAGATCGTGATTGCGCGCGGGAAAGTCTTCCTCGGCTCGACGACCTCGCCCGCCATCGTCGGCGCAAGCTCCAGCCCCGCGAACCCGAAGCAGAGGTTGGCGAAGAACAGGATCGTCGGCAGCTGCCCGAAGTCGGGAATGACGGAGCCCATCGTGATCGGCGTCGCCGAGCCGGACCGCACGAGGGCGAGGATTCCGACCAGAAGCAACGCCCCGGAGGGGAGCCACTGCGCGAGTCCCCCGATGTTCTGGACCCACTTGCCGGTCTTCATCCCGACGATGTTGAAGAAGAGCGCGATTGCCAGGAGAACGAGGGACGCCCCCGCGGCGTAGGCCGGGCTCTGCTCGAGCGCGGCAAAGCGCGTTCCGAAGACGTAGAGCGCGAAGACGACGGTCGAAAGCGTGAGGGTCGGGAAGTACGTGATGTTCGAAGCCCAGTAGAGCCAGCCCGCGAGAAATCCCTGCCGCTGGCCGAAGGCTTTCGATGTCCAGGCGTACAGACCGCCCTCTTCCGGGATGGCCGAGGAGAGCGCCGTGACCGCGAAGCCCTGGGGGATGAAGAAGACGACCGCGGCAAGGACCCAGAGAAACAGGGAAGACGGTCCGGACGCCGAGGCCAGCGCCACCCAGCGCATGCCGATGATCGCGGCGACGTTGAAGAGGACGATGTCCTTCGTCTTGAGCGCGCGCGCTAAGGCCATTTCGTTCTCCTTCTGCTGCAGGCCGACAGTTCCGGTCCGCACGTGCAAGACGCCGGCGCTTACGTCAGAGGATAGCTCTCGATGCCGAGGCGATTCGCGGCCTCGGACAGGCGCGCGTCATAGCTGGCGAGGCGGACGGACTGGCCCCTCGCGCGCAGAAAGTCGATCGAAGCCAGGTGCAGCGCATCGAGCGTTCGCACAGGGACCGGAAAGGGATCCAGCGCCCGAGCGAGGACGGGGGTCGCAAGCTCCAGCAGGCCGATTTGGGAAACGAGCGATCGCGCGGCCTCGCCGTGGGACGACGCGAGTTTTCTCGCATGAAGCCGCGTCCAGATCTCGTACTCGAGGAGGCGGCTCGAAACCAGAGACTCTTTCCAGAGGGCGGCGGGCGGCGTCGTGTCCTCCGCGAGGAGCTGCGCGAGCGCGACCGAGGTGTCGAGATAGATCAACGGCCGTCGCGGTCCTGACGCAGCTCGTCCAGGATCTCGCGGAGCGGCGCCACGGGGCTTGACGCCGGTGGCACTCCGGGAGACAGAAGAGGGGCGCGGAGCCAGCCTTCGCGCATGGCATCGGCGAGCAGGGCGTCGGCCAGGAACTCGCTCCGTGACGCCCTCGGCGCCGTGAGCTCGGCCACCACCCGGTCCCTGTCCGTCACCAGGATCGTTTCGCCGGTCGAGGCCAGACGGACGTACTCCGCGAGCTTGTTCTTGAGCACTTTGAGGCCCACCGATCTCATGGATCAAAGGTAGCTTCTGGAAGCTACCTTGTCAAGGCCCAGGACTCTGTGTGGACGGGGCCGCCGGAAGACAACATCAACGGGCCGCCGCGGCCGCGGCAGCTTCGGTGCGCTGCCAGATGTCGGCGTTGTCGCTCGACCGCACGACGTAGCAGACGCTCCCCGTCCGGGCGCATGCAAGGCTCTGGAAGGTGCCATTCAGCGGCCGTTCCACGGCGAGGTGCTTGTCTCCCGAGACGAGATCGACCACGTACAAGCCATCCCGTTCCGGGTAGAGGAGAAAGCGGTTCCCGATGACTCCACCGCGCCGGGTGCGAGAGGGAGATGTCGTCTGGGGAATCGTCCGCGCAACCGTCCCCGGGCCCGGCGAATAGATGGCGAGGGCCTGCCCGGTGAGGTCCCGCAGGCGCACCACGGATCCCACGAGCGTCTTTCCGTCGGCCGTCCACGCCAGGGGATAGAAGAACGTCTCCGGCGTGGGCGCCGGGATGGGTTCGATCCTGGCGAAGGCGCCCACGTCGTCGAGGCGGACGATCGAGCTGCCGTGGCCGCTGTTGGTCGCGATGGCGCGGCCATCGGGAGACCAGTGCGCTTCGATGATCAATTCGCTCGCCTGCGTCAGCGGCTTCATGCCGCTCCCGTCGCGCTCGATCGTCCAGATCTGGTAGTGGCCGCCGCGATCGGAATGGAAGGCGATGCGTTTGCCGTCGGCGGAGAAGCTCGGCGCGCGGTCCTTCGGGGCGTCGTCGGTGATCTGGCGCAGATTCTTGCCGTCGCTCTCGAGCAGGTAAAGGTCGTCCTGGGCCCCTCCGCGAGAGTCGAAGGCGAGGAACTTGCCGTCCGGCGAGACGTCGAAATCCGCCATCTCCTGCGAGCTTTCGAGGACGAGCTCGGGCTTGCCCGCGAGCTTTCCGTTCGAGAGGTCGAAGGTCAGGCGATCGATCGAGTAGGTGTTCTCCTTGACGACGTACGCCACGTGGCGGCCGTCTCGGGAGAGCGCGAGGCCGCCGACTTCCCGGGCGGGCAGCATCTCTGGCACGGGATCACCGAGCGGCCGGCCGGTCGTTTCGTTGATCGGAACCTTCCAGAGGTTCATTGTCCCGTCGCGATTGGAGAGAAAGTAGAGCGTCCGGCCGTCCGGTCCCCAGACCGGGTTCCAGTCGATGGCGGCGTCCTGCGTCACGGGGACGGGCTTCTCGCCCGCGGCCAGCCCCTTGTAGGGAATCGTCCAGATGTCGCGCTGGCTGCCTGCGGGCGGCAGCGCCCAGTAGGCGACGCGCAGTCCGTGGGGCGAGACGCTCGGCTGGATGCCGTCGACATCTCCGGACAGCTTGCGCGTCTTGCCGCTGCCGACGTCGACTGCCCAGATCTCGCTCGTTCCCGTGCGACCGTAGGGGACGCCGACGAGCTCCGTGGAAAAAAGGATCTCCCGCCCGTCGGGCGACCACGTCGGGTTGCTCCCGACGCTGCCGAGGCGGCGCGAGTTCTCGCCCGTGGCGCCCATGACGAAAAGCCCGCCCTCGCCGCACTGGGCGCCGTACGCGATGAGCGTCCCGTCCGGCGAGAACGCGGGCGAGTAGCTCTCGCGATCGCAGTCCGGCGTCAGGTCGATCGGATTGCGCCCGCCGGCGCGCTGGATCCAGATGTCCGGCTTGCTGCCCGAGCGGTGGACGAACGCGAGCGTCTGCCCGTCGGGCGAGAGCGAGGGCGAGGCCTCGGCGCCGGGCATGTTCGTGAGCCTGCGGAAGGTTGCGCCCGAGCCGGCAGCGCCACCGCTCCCGAGCCGGCCGCGCAGGAAGAGGTAGGTGAGCGACACTCCCGCGAGGGCGCCGAGAGCGATCAGAACAGCCGGCATGAGTCGCACACGCCGCCGGCCTGGCGTGGCGGCGACATGTCCGGAGGTGCTCGAGAGGGCCTCGATGTCGAACGCGAGATCGTGGGCCGAGTGGAACCGCTGCTCGGGATTCTTCTCGAGGCAGTGGCGCACGATGCGCTCGAGGCCGGGAGAGATCGACTGGTTGGTGACGGAGAGATCCGGTGGATCTTCTTTCAGGATCGCGGCCATCGTCTCGCCGGCCGAGTCGGCGTGGAACGCGCGCTTGCTCGAGAGCATCTCGTAGAAGATCGCCCCGAAGGAGAAGATGTCCGAGCGCGCGTCCGCGGGCCTGCCCTTGATCTGTTCCGGCGACATGTAGCCGAGCGTGCCCATGACGACGCCGGGCTCCGTTCCCGCCGCGGTGGGCAGGTTGGTCTGCGGGCCCGACCCTTCTCCCATCTGCGTGAGCTTGGCGAGGCCGAAGTCGAGGATCTTGACGCGGCCCACGTTGGTGACGAAGAGGTTCTCGGGCTTCAGGTCCCGGTGGACGATGCCCTTGTCGTGCGCAGCGGAGAGGCCGTGAGCGATCTGCAGCGCGTAGTCGATGACTTTGCGCTGCGGCAGCTTCCCGCCCGCCAGTGCCACGCGCAGCGTCTCGCCCTCGAGCAGTTCCTGGACGACGTAGGGCGCATCCTCATGGGTCCCGATGTCGTAGACGGCGGTGATGTTGGGGTGGTTCAAGACGCCCGCGGCTCTGGCCTCCTGCTCGAAGCGGCGCAGCCGATCCGCGTCCTGCGAGAACGACGGCGGCAGCACCTTGATCGCGACCTCGCGTCCAAGGCGGGGATCGCGGGCCCGGTACACCTCCCCCATGCCCCCTGCGCCGATGGGTGCAAGGATCTCGTAGGGGCCGAGACGGAAGCCCGCGGCCAGGGTCACGTTGTCGGGATTCTATCCGCGCAGCGTCGGGGAAATGGAAAGAGCTACCGCGGCAGCTCCGCGTCCCAGTTGACGACCAGGGCCGCGCGCGGCTGCTCGGACTCGCTCGCGGTGTTGAGGAAAAAGCGTTTGCCGTCGGGCGCGACGTCGTAACCCTGGTAACCCTGCCGCGGCCCGACCACGAGGTTCACCCGGAAGAGAATGCGCGGCGTCTTCGTTTCGAACCGGGCACCATGCCCCTCGACGTCCACGGCCATCAAGTCGTTGTTTGTCGAGACGTAGTAGAGCTGCCTGCCGTCGCGGCTCCAGCGCGGCTGCATGCCGCCGCCGACCGAGACTTGCCACTTGGCGCCGCCGCCGGGGAACGGCGTGACGAAGATCTCCTCCTTCCCCGACTCGAGGGAACGGTAGGCGACCCACCGGCCGTCCGGCGAGAATTGGCCGCTGCGCTCCGCAAAGCGAGTCTCGACGACGGCGAACGCCTTCGCCGGATCGGCGACGGGAATGGCCCAGATGTGAGGGACGCCGAGGGCGCCCTTGTCGCAGAGAATGTGCCGTCCGTCGGGCGACCAATCCGTGGGCTCGAATCGCTCCTTCGAGTCGAGGATGGTTCTCCGGGTCCCGGCGCCGTTGGAGGGAACCGCGCCGACGAGGAACTGGTCGGGAAACTGGCTAAGAAAAGCGATCTCGGAGCCGTCCGGAGACCACACGCCCGCAGAAACGATTTGCCCCTGCGCCGTCGCGCGCTGGCGCACGCCGCGATCGAGCTCCTGGATCCAAATGTCGGCGCTCGGATCGCCGATTATGATGGCTGCCCGTCTCCCGTCCGGCGACAGGCGCGGCCAGTAGGCGAGGCCCCTCTCTCCCGTCGCTTCGAGGCGGCGGCCCAGCGAGTCGAACCAGACGAGCTGGCCTCCCGGTTCCGTCCACGCTTCTTCGTAGAACAGGATTCCGTTCTCCGAGGCGCTGAAGGTGCCTCGCCATGTGCCGGCGTCGAGGTTGACGTTCTCCTGGACCCGGACCGCGGCACCGGAAAGCGTGAGAGCTCCGGGGTCGAACCGCTGCGCCATGAGGCTTCGGTCTCGCACCCAGAGGAGCCCGCCCGACGCGAACTGTGCGCTCCCATCCGACTGCATCAGGCGGCGATTCTCCTTGCCGTCGATCGAGACGACATAGATGCCGTTCTGGTCGGAGACGGGGCTGTCGTGACTGGCGGCGAGGTAGAGGACGTGCTGGCCGTCCGGCAGGAACCACGGCCAGCGGTGCGTCGTGTGCTGCTTCGGGTCGAGCTGGGTCAGCGGCGTGGGTTTGCCCCCCTTCGCGGGAATCCGCACGACCCCGCTGCGGACATCCGGGGTGAAGACGATGACGCCACCCGTGCTCCAGCTCCCGCCACGGGCGTTTTGCGCGTCGCAGACGATCTGAACCGGGCCTCCCGTGACGTCCTTCGTCTTCAGCTTCGCGTTGGCGAAGAAGCCGATCGAGCGGCTGTCGGGCGACCAGAACGCGAACCTCCCCCCTTCCGTCCCCGAGAGGGGCGCGACGACTCCCGTGCGGAGCGATTGGACCCAGAGCTGCGGGCCGGCGCCGAAGACGGCGCGCTCGCCGTCGGGCGAGAGCATTATCGGCGCGGCGTCATCTCCGGTCAGGTGAAACGCAGTCTTTTCCGGCGGGACGAGGAAGGAGTGAATCGGCCGCGGCCGCTCGACTCGCAGCAGCCGGTTGGCGTAGGCGAGATAGAGGGCGCCGGCGAGCGCGAGCCCGGCTGCCACCCAGGCCAGGCGTTCGCGGGTTTTGCGCTTCGAGACGACGGCCGCCGGCGCCGCCACCCCGACCGCGGAGCCTTCCCCGATCCACCGCAGCTCCTTGGCGACGTCGCCGGCCGACTGCCAGCGCTCCTCGGGGTCCTTGGCGAGGCAGGTCTGGACGACGCGATCGAGGGCGGGCGGCGCCATCGGTGTGATCGAGGAGATCGCGGGCGGCTGAGCCGCCATGATCGCCGAGATGAGCGAGGCCTGGGAGGTACCCGCGAATGCCTTCTTGCCCGTGACCATTTCGTAGAGCACCGCGCCGAGCGCAAAAATGTCGGAGCGCATGTCCGCGTCCTTGCCCTCGAGCTGCTCGGGCGCCATGTACTGGAACGTCCCCAAAACGGTGCCGCGCTCGGTCAGCGGCCGGGCCTGCGTCGGGAGCACGGACTCGGCCGCCGCCGTGGATTCCTGGGCCTTGGCCAGCCCGAAATCGAGAAGCTTCAAGCCGGACTTCGTCAGCATGACGTTTCCGGGCTTCAAGTCCCGGTGCACGATGCCCGCGCGGTGCGCGGCGGCGAGGGCGTCCGCGATCTCCGCCCCGAAGCGCAGCGCCTGGTCCGTCGGCAGCGGGCCCCGGCCGAGCCGATCGGCGAGCGTGTCGCCGTCCAGATACTCCATGACGAGATACTCGACACCGTCCTGCGCGCCGACGTCGTACAGGGCGCAGATGTGCGGGTGGGAGAGCGCCGAGATCGCCCGCGCCTCGCGCTCGAAGCGGCGGCGCATCTCGGCGTCCTCGGCGAAGCGACCGGGAAGGACCTTCACGGCGACCGTGCGGTCGAGGCGCGTGTCCCGCGCCTTGTAGACCTCGCCCATTCCACCCGCACCGATCTGGCCGAGGATCTCGTAGGGGCCGAGCTTGGAGCCGGTGGACAGCGTCACTTCAGCCCTTCGACGAGATAGAGGTCGGATGTTGCCGCGCGGGCGTAGCCATAAACGTACGAGCGCCCGTCCGGCGTGACGTGTACCGGATTGACCTCGATCATGCCCGCGAGCTCCGGCGGCGCCAGATCCTTCCAGCGTTCGTGGCGGCCCGTGGCGACGTCGATTCGGACGACGCGCGCGGGAATGCTTCCGGTCTCCGTGGCGAAGAGCGAGGTTCCGTCGGCGCTCCAGCAGATCATGTTGATGTTCTTCGTGTTGGGGACCCGCTGCGAGGGTCACGTGAGGCGGATTCTAGTCGGTTACTTCGCGCCCGGACCCGTCCGGCGCTCGACGTCCTCGGCAGAGTAGGGCAGGCCGGGCGTGAGGATCTCGTGTCCGGTTGGCGTGACGAGGATCATGCTTCGAGATAGAAACCCTGTCCATCGACCGAGAAGATCGGCTCAAAGTCGACGGTCACCCCTGCGCGAAGGGTCTCGGGCTCGCCGTCCGCGCTCTCGAGACCGACCCCGTGGAGGTACCACCACCGGAGGCCGTCTTTTCCGAGAAGGATCTGCGCGGCCTTCTTCCCGAGAGTCGTCGCGAGCGAGGGCTGGCGGCGCCGCACCTCGGCGATGTCCTCATCTCTCGACCCCCACTTCCCTGAAGAGAAACGCGTAGTCGAACGCGGTCTCCTTCAAGCGGTCGTAGCGGCCCGAGGACCCGCCGTGGCCGCCGGCCATGTTGATCTTGAAGAGGAGCGGGTTCTTGTCGGTCTTCAGCGTCCGTAGCTTGGCCACGTACTTGGCGGGCTCCCAGTACATGACCTGCGAGTCGTCGAAAGAGGTCTTCACCAGCATGGCCGGATAGGCCTTCGCCTCGAGGTTGTCGTACGGGCTGTACGACTTCATGTAGGCGTACTGCTCCTTGATCTTCGGGTTGCCCCACTCCTCGAACTCGCCGACCGTCAGCGGCAGCGACTCGTCGAGCATGCTGTTGATGACGTCCACGAAGGGCACGCGGGCGATGACCGCATGGAAAAGGTCCGGGCGCATGTTCGCCACGGCACCCATGAGGAGCCCGCCGGCCGAGCCGCCTTCGATGACCAACCGCTCCTTCGACGTGTACCTGTCCGCGATCAGCCCCTCGGCCACGGCGATGAAGTCGGTGAAGGTGTTCTTCTTCGACATCATCCGGCCCTGGTCGTGCCACTTCTTGCCGAGGTCGCCGCCGCCGCGGATGTGGCCGACGGCGAAGACGACGCCGCGGTCGAGGAGGCTCACCCGGTTCGAATTGAACTCCGCGTCCCATGGCGCGCCGTAGGAGCCGTAGGCCGTCAGGAGCATCGGGGCCTTGCCGTCGGCGGCGAAGCCCTTGCGGTAGACGACCGAGATCGGAACGCGCGCGCCGTCGGCGGCCGTGGCGTAGCGCCGCTCCGACGTGTAGCGGGACGGGTCGTACCCGCCGAGGACCTCGTCCTGCTTCAGGAGCTTGCGCGCCTTCGTCGCCATGTCGAAGTCGTAGATGGTCGTCGGCGTCGTGAAGGACTGGTAGCTGTAGCGCAGTTCCTTCGTCTCGAACTCGAAGTTGTTCGAGATGTAGGCCGAGTAGATCGCCTCCGGGAAGTCGACGCGGTACGAGCCGCCCGACTTCAGGTCCGTGATGCGCAGCCGCGGCAGGCCGTCCTCGCGTTCGGAGAAGACGCCGTAGTTGGCGAAGAGGTTGATGTCCTCGACCATCACGTCGCCCCGACAGGGGAGCATCTCCTTCCAGTTCGCCTGGCTCGGGTCGGCGACGGGTGCGGTGACGACCCGGAAGTTCCGGCAGTCCTTGTTGGAGCGGATGTAGAAGAGGTCGCCGCGGTGATCCACGTCGTACTCGTGGTCCTTCTCGCGCGCACAGATCAGGCGCAGGGCCGCCCTCGGCTGGTCGGCCGGGAGCCAGCGCCACTCGCTCGACGTGTGGGAGGCAACGCCAACGAAGAGAATCGCCTTGCTGCGCGAGCGCCCGGCGAACACCCGGAACATCTCGTCCTTCTCCTCATAGAGGAGAACATCGGTCGAAGGGTCGGCGCCGAGCGTGTGCCGGTAGAGCCGGTAGGGACGCTTGGCCGGGTCGGTGACGGTGTAGAAGAGCGTCGTGTTGTCGGCCGCCCAGGCCACCGAGGCCGCGCGCGCGACCTGTTCCGGGAAGAGCTTGCCGGTCGTCAGGTCCTTGATGTGCAGCGTGTAGTCGCGGAAGCCCGTGTTGTCGGTCGTGTACGCGAGCAGGTTCCCGTCGTCGCTGACGTCGCGCACCGCGACCGACATGAACTTCTCGCCTTTCGCGAGGGCGTTGACGTCGAGATAGACCTCCTCCTGCCCTTCGAGGCTGCCCTTCTTGCGGCAGTAGATCGGATACTGCTCGCCCTTCTGGGTGCGCGAGTAGTAGAACCATCCGCCGTCCCGGTAAGGGACCGAGAGGTCGGTTTCCTTGATCCGCCCGAGCATCTCGTCGTAGAGCGCCTTCTGGAACGCTTCCGTCGGCTTCATGAACGCGCCGGTGTACGCGTTCTCGGCCTCGAGGAACGCGCGGACCTGCGGGTTGTCCTTCTCGCGCATCCAGAAGTAGTCGTCTTTCAGGATCTCGTCGTGCAGCGTTTGCATGTGGGGCACCTTTTGCGGGGCGGGCGGCGCCGGGTCGCTGGCGAGCACCGAGCTCACCGGCATGCCCGCCAGCAGTATTGTTGCGACGGCCAGCCCGCGCGGTCTCATGGCTTGGGGGCTGGAGCCGCCGCCGCGCTCTTCGCGAAGTCCCCCGCCTTGACGATCGTCATCTTCGCGGGGTCCAGGTACTTGCGCACGCCCGCGAGGATCTGCTCGGCCGTCAGGGCCTCGACCTTCTTCTCGAGGGCGGCGTCCCAGGCGAGGGTGCGCTTGATGTAGAGGTCGGTCGCAAGCGTGCGCGCGAGAGGCGCGTCCTGCGCGCGGGAGACCTGGCGCGACTGGAGCCAGCCGGACTTGGCCTCGGCGATCTCCTTGGCCTCGAATCCGTCCTTCAGTACGCGGGCGATCTCCTCCTGGAAGGCGGCCTCGAGCTTCGCCTCGTTCTGCGGGGCGTAGATCGCGAAGGCCGTAAAGGAACCCGAAGGATCGAGCGGCGAGGCCTGGAACTGAGACCCGACGCCGTACGACAGGCCGTCCTTCTGCCGGATGCGCACGGCCAGGCGCGAATTCAGGAAGCCGCCGCCGAGCATGTAGTTGCCGAGCACGAGGGCCGGGTAGTCGGGGTCCTCGTCTCCGAGCGGGAGGTTCTGGCCGGCGACGAAGAACGCGTTGGCCTTGTCCGGGGTCTCGAGGGCCCTGTTCTCCGCCGCAACATCTTTATAGGGCTGCGTCACGCGCTCGAAGCGCGCCGGGCTCTTCCATCCGCCGAAAAGCTCCGCGGCCTCTTTCGCCGCGGCGTCGGCGTCGAAATCGCCGACGACGGCGAGCTCCGCGGTGGAGGCACCGTAGAACTCGCCGTAGAACTTCTTCGTCTCGTCCAGGGTCGCGGCCTTGTAGCTTACGAGCGACCCGTCGAAGGTGTCTACGTAGCGCGGGTCGCCCTTCGGGTACGGGCTCATGTGGCGCTGGAAGTAGTTCGAGCCGAGGGCGTCCGGCTCGCTCCTCTGCTGCTCGATCTGCGCGAGGTTCTCCTGCCGGAGCTCCTCGAACTCCTTGGCCGGGAACGTCGGCTCGCGGAGGACTTCGGCGGCGAGCGCCATCACGGCGGGGAAATTCTCGCGGATGGTCTCGATCGTCACGCTGGCCTGGTTGACCCGGCCGCCGACGGTCATGCGGGCCTTCAGGCGGTCGAGCTCGTCCTTGATCTGCTGGCGCGTGTGCTTCGTCGTTCCGCGCATCAGCATGTCGGCGGCGAGATCGGCGACGGTCGACTTGTTGGTCAAGCTCTTCTCGTCGCCGAAGCGCACCGTCATCGTCGCGACGACCGTGCCGCCGCGCGTCTTCTTCGAGAGCAGCGCGACCTTCAGACCGTTCGGCAGCTCCGAGCGTTTCGTGCGCGACTCGATGTTTGCGGGCGACGCGTCGAAGGCTTCGCCGGCTGCCATGGCCGCGTCACCCTTGTAGTCCGTGAGGACGGAAGCCGCGGCGACCGGCGCCGGAATCTCAGACCGGTCCGGCTTGGCCGTCGGGATGAAGACGCCGAGCGTCCGGTTGGAGGGCTTGAGGTACGCCGCCGCAGCTTTCTGCACGTCCTCGGCCGTGGCCTTGCGAATGCGGTCGCGGGCCAGGAAGAAAAGCCGCCAGTCGCCCTGGCCGATGTACTCGGAGAGGTTCAAGCCCACGCGGTCGGCGCTGTTGAGCATGAGGTCGATGTTCTTCAAGAGCGTGGCGCGGGCGCGCTCGACCTCTTCCTTCGTGATCGGAGCGGAGCCGGCCGCGGCGTCGAGTGTCTTGACGAAAGCCGCCTTCGTGTCCTCGACGTTCTGGTCCTGGCGGACCTCCGCGTTGAAGATCACGAAGCCGGGATCGTGAAGTTCCATGAAGTAGCCGCCCACGGACGTGGCCTTCTTCGTCTCGACGAGCGCCTTGTACAGGCGGCCCGAGGGGGTGTCGGTCAGGACCTGCTCGAGCAGGTTGACCGCTCCCGAGGAGGGGTCCGTGCCGGAGGGCGCGTGGTAGGCCGCCGCGATCGCCTGCACGTCGCCCACGCGCTGGAGCGTCACGCTGCGTTCGCCATCCTGCGTCGGATCGAGCGTGTAGAAGGTCGGCAGGGTGCGCGTCGTCTTCGGGATCTTCCCGAAAATCTGGTTGACGAGATCCAGCGTCTTCGCCTCGTCGAACTTGCCGGCGACGAGCAGCACCGCGTTGTCGGGTTGGTAGAACGTCCGGTAGAACCCCTGGAGCCGGTCGATCGGCACGTTCTCGAGGTCGGCCTTCGCGCCGATCGTGGACTTGCCGTAGTTGTGCCAGAGAAACGCCGTCGAGAGGACGCGCTCCTCGAGGATCGAAGAGGGGTCGTTCTCGCCCATCTCGAACTCGTTGCGCACGACCGTCATCTCGCTGTCGAGGTCCTTCTTGGCGATGTAGGAGTTGATCATCCGGTCCGCTTCGAGGTCGAGCGCCCACTCGAGGTTCTCGTCGGTCGCCTTGAAGGTCTCGAAGTAGTTCGTGCGGTCGAACCAGGTGGAGCCGTTGGGCCGCGCGCCGTGCGAGGTCAGCTCCTGCGGGACGTTCGGATGTTTCGGCGTTCCCTTGAAGACCAGGTGCTCGAGCAGGTGGGCCATCCCGGTTTCACCGTAGCTCTCGTGGCCCGAGCCCACCATGTACGTGATGTTGACCGTGATGGTCGGCTTCGTCGGGTCGGGAAAGAGGAGCACGCGAAGCCCGTTCGAGAGCCGGTACTCGGTGATGCCCTCGACGGACGTGACTTTCTCGGGTTTGCCGGGCGCAACGGCGGGGGCCGCCGCCGGTTTCGGTCTGGCAACCGGCTTCGCCGCGGGCTTGGCTGCCGTCTGGGTCGTGGCGAGCGCCGTGCCCGCAGTCAGGATTGCCGCAAGCAGGCCGAGCCCGCCCTTCTTCCAGTGACTCATGCGAAGTCCTCCAACAGAGCGCCGGCCACGTCTGCCGAGCCGGGCAAGGGGCGAACGAATACCACACCGCGGGGATTCCCGGAACGTGTGTTTGCGCGGGGCATCCAACCGCTGTGTGCTTTGCGTATTGACCAGGGAAGGCAGAACTCGTTCATGAGAAAGACCTTAATTCTGGGCGGCCTGCTCCTTTCGTCCGCGCTGCGGGCCGGGGCGGACCCTTCCGCGGGCACAGGTGTTGTCTGGCGCGAATGGTCCGACTCCGACCGCGCCTGGCTGACGCGCGCCCGCGGGGCCGCCGACTTCATCGCCGCGACGTTCGTCGTCGAGGGCACGCCGGGCTTCGTCGCGGCGGTCCCGAAGAGCCGGTTTGCGCCGCCGCGGCCGCAGCGCGACGAGAACGTGCTGGCCGCGCGGTTTCTGAACCTCCTCTTTCGCTACACAGGCGACGAGCGGTACCGGCGCGAGGCGGACCAGGCGATGCGCTTTCTTGCCTCGCGCGACGTCGCGGAGAAGTTCCCCACCGCGTCCGTCCTTCTCGCCGGCGCGGAGCTCTCGTCGGAGCCCGCCCACCTGACGGTCGTGGGCGCGCGGGACGACGCGAGGGCCCGGGCGCTTCTCCTCGGCGCGCTCGCTTACCCCGCGGCCTGCAAACGGGTCGAGCTGTGGGACCGCCGCGAGGGGCCGCTGCCCAACTCCGACGTGGACTTTCCCGAGCTCGATGCGCCGGCGGCCTTTGCCTGCGCGGGCGGCCGGTGCTCGCTGCCCTCTTACACGCCCGGGGAGCTGCGCAAGCGAGCGGCGCGGCTGCAGGAGGGGGCGGGACCGCAATAGAATCCGGGGAGCTTCGTGAGGAGGCTGACGTGAAACGGATCCTGCACTTCCTCGCCCTCGGTTCTCTCGCCGCCGTCGTCTTTGCGCAAGCTCCGGCCGCGCCACCGGAGAAGCCGCCGGCGCTTTTCCCCGGCATGGGGTCGCACCGGCACCCCATCCAGACCCCGAGCGCCGAAGCGCAGAAGTATTTCGACCAGGGCGTGACGCTGCTCTTCGGCTTCAACCACGAGGAGGCATATCGCTCGTTTGCCAAAGCGGCCGAGCTCGACCCGAAGTCTCCGATGCCCCACTGGGGCATGGCGCTCGCGCTTGGCGCCAACTACAACGACCCGGAGCCCGAGGCCGACCGGCTGAAGAAAGCGCGCGTCGAGGTCGAGATGGCGGTGGCGCTTTCTGCGGGTGCGCCCGAGAACGAGCGCGCGTACGCCGAGGCCCTCTCCGCGCGCTACGTTGCGGACCCATCCAACGCCGACAAGGCGAAACTCGCTCGCGACTACGCGGCAGCGATGAAGGCGCTCTCGACGCGGTATCCGGATGACCTCGACGCGGCGACGATGTACGCCGAGAGCCTCATGAATCTCCATCCGTGGAAACTCTGGAAGTTGGACGGCACGCCCGGCGAAGACACGCTCGAAATCGTGGCCGTGCTCGAGTCGGTCCTGAAGCGGGACCCCGAACATCCCGGCGCCAACCACTACTTCATACATGCGATCGAGGCCTCGAAGGAGCCGCAGAAGGCGCTGCCGTCGGCCGCGCGCCTCGAGACGCTCGTGCCCTCCGCCGGACACCTCGTCCACATGCCGGCCCACATCTACATGCGCACTGGAAGCTATGTCTCGGCCGAGAAGGCGAACGCCGTGGCGGCCGACGTGGATCGCGCGTACATCCGAGAGACCGGCGCGCAGGGGATGTACCCGATGATGTACTACAACCATAACGTTCACTTTCAGTCGTCGGCGGCCGCCATGGCCGGGCGTTACGCCGAGGCGAAGACGTCGGCGGACGTGCTCTTTGCCGACGTCCTTCCGGGCGTCGCCGGCATGCCGATGCTCGAGGGCTTTCTCCTGCAGCCGACCTTCGTTGCGCTCCGCTTCCGAAAGTGGGACGACCTCCGGCAAATGCCGGACCCGGGGCCGAAGCTGCCGCTCCTGCGCGCGACGTGGCTCTATGCCCGCGCCATCGCCGCCGCGGCGGCGGGAGACGTGAAGAAGGCCGAGACGCTGCGGGAAGCGTTCGTGATCGCCCGGAACGCTCTGCCGTCCGACATGATGGCCGGTCCGCAGAATACGGCGGCCGGAATCCTCGCTGTCGCCTCGAACGTGCTCGACGCACGCATTTTCGAGGCGAAGGGAGATCGCAAGGCCGCCAGCGCGTGGGTGAAAGCGGTCGAGGCCGAGGACGCGCTCGCCTACGACGAGCCTCCGGCCTGGTATTACCCGGTCCGCGAGTCGCTCGGCGCGGCGCTGCTGGCAGACGGCCAGCCGCGCGAGGCCGAGGTGGTCTTCCGCGCGGACCTCGAGATCCATCCGCGCAACGGCCGCTCGCTCTACGGCCTCGCGGAATCGCTCAAGGCGCAGAAGAAGGCGGCCGACGCCGCCTGGGCGCAGGCCCAGTTCGAAGCCGCATGGAAAGACGCCGACACGAAGGTGCGGCTCGAGGACCTGTAGAGGCGTCGGTCAGCGCGCCTCGAGGCGCTCGACGCGCGACTCGAAATTCGCGTGGCCGGCCTCGAGCGTACGGATCCGTCGATCAAGCTCCCTTTACGAGAGCCGGATCATCGCACGCGTTTCCTCGAACTCACGTGCCACTTCGGTCTGAAATGCGGAGAGACGGGAGTCGACGGCGGAGACGGCTTCCGCCACCTGACGGATCTCCGAAAGCCCCTCCGCGAGGACTCCGAAGTGGCGCTTGACGTCGGAAATCTCCGAACGGAGACCCTCCGCAACGACTCCCACGTGGCGTTTGACGTCGGAAACCTCCGAATGGAGGCCCTCCGCAATGACTCCGAAGGCGCGCTTGATTTCTGAGACTTCGGCTGAGTCCATCTCGACCTCGGAGGGCGGAGCCTACACCCCGAGCCCCTTCGATGCCATAGCATTGCCCTCGACGCGGGCACGGATCTTGGCGAACGCGGTGTCGCGCGAGGTGGAGGTGTCGTCACCGAAGGGCGAGAAGCCGCAGTCGTCGGTCGAGCCGAGGTGGGCGGGATCGATGAACCGGGCGGCCTCGAGGATCCGGTCGCGCACTTCGGCCGCCGTCTCGACGCGGGGGTTGATCGGGTCCGTCACGCCGACGAAGATACGGCGGCCCTCTCCCGCGTGCGCGCCGAGGATCTTGAGAACCCTGGGCCGGTCCGCCTCGCTCGCGAGCTGGACGAAGAAGTTGCCGACGTTCAGGCGAAAGAGGGCGGGCAGCAGCTCCGCGTAGTCCACGTCGGCGCTGTGCGTCGAATCCCGGTCCCCGCCGGGGCAGGTGTGGACACCGATGCGCCGGCTCTCCTCGGCGGTGAATCGCGAGAGCACGCGGTTGTTGAGATCGACGAACGCGTTCAGGAGTCCCTTCGAGGGGTCGAGCTTGATGCAGAGCCGGCCCTCGGTGAAGTCGATCTGGACGCTCGCCGCGCTGGCGAGGCAGCGACGGATGTCCGTTTCCGCCTCGCGCACGAGATCGTCGAGAAAGGTCTCGCGGGAGTAACCGGCGATTCCGCCCTGCGGGTAGAGAAGCGAGAGCGCCGAGGGCGCGATCACGGCCTGCTTGACCGGAACCCGCGCGTACTTTTTCGAGCCCTCGAGATACTCCGCCGCGTAGACCGCGTAGCGGAAGGGCCCGGAGGTCAGGACCGGCAGCTGGCGCGTATGGCCGTCCTTGAACGGGATCGTGACTCCCCCCGGCCCGAGGTTCGGCAGACCGTGAACCGGATAGGTCGCAAAGCTCGGCTTTCGCTGCTCGCCGTCCGTGATGACGGGGGAGCCGGTCTCTTCGAAACGGCGGATCGTGTCGCGGACCGCGGCATCGAAGAGTGCCTCGAGCGCGTCCGACGAGATACGTCCCTCGCCGAAGGCCTTCATTCCTTCGATCAGCTCGACGGGCCGCGGAATGCTGCCGATGGGTTCGGTAGGTAGCGTCATGGGGGGAATCTATACGACCGCCGCACAGAATAGAATCCCGCGTCCATCTTCTTCAGAGGGGGCAAAACGAATGTTCGCACGGCGTTTGTTCTCGAGGGTCTGCCTGTCGGCGGCTTTGGTCTGCTCCGCGCCCCTTCCAGCCCAGCCCGTCGACCCTTCGCTCTACTCCGACATGCGCTGGCGCCTCGTCGGCCCCTTCCGCGGCGGATGGGCGACGTGCGCGGTCGGGGTGCCCGAGGAGCCCGCGGTCTACTACTTCGGCGCGGCGGCAGGAGGTGTGTGGAAGACGGAGGACGCGGGCGGAACCTGGACGCCGATCTTCGATCGCGCCGGCTCCGCGTCTGTGGGCGCGATCGCGATCGCGCCGTCCGATCCGAAAGTGATCTACGTCGGCACAGGACAGATCCAGACGCGCTACGACATCGCCTCGGGCGACGGCCTCTACCGCTCGGATGACGGCGGCGGAAGCTGGAGGCACGTCGGCCTCGCGGCCACGCGGGCGATCGGGCGAATCCTCGTCGACCCGAAGGACGCCAACGTCGCGCTCGTGGCCGCCTTCGGGCACATCTACGGCCCCAATCGCGAGCGCGGCGTCTTCCGGACGGAGGACGGCGGGAAGACGTGGAGCCACGTGCTCTTCGTCGACGAGGCGACGGGAGGCGCGGACCTCGCCGCGGATCCGGAAAACCCTTCCGTCCTCTACGCGTCGCTCTGGCAGGCGCGCAACTTCCCGTGGCTGTCGTACTTCCGGCCCGACGTGGGTCCGGGGAGCGCGGTCTACAAGTCACAGGACGGCGGGCGGACCTGGAAAAGGCTCTCCGGCGGCGGCTGGCCCTCGACCGCGCTCGGTCGCATCGGTCTCGACGCCTCGACGGGGGGCCGGGTCTATGCGCTCGTGGATGCGGCCCCGCCGGCGCCCGGATCGGCGTCTGGCGCCGGCCTCTACCGCTCGGACGATGCGGGGGCGACCTGGAGCCGAATCAACGACACGCCGGAACTCGGCTCGAGCTACATGAACCGCCTCACGGTGGATCCGCTCAACCGCGACGTCGTCTACGTCGCGGGGCGGTCGCTGCGCCGCTCGGAAGACGGCGGCAAGACCCTGCACTTCTTCAAGGGCGCTCCGGGAGGAGACGACTACCACTTCCTATGGATCAACCCGAAGAACCCGCGGCTCATGGTGACGGCTGCCGACCAGGGCACGGTCGTGACGCTCAACGGCGGGAAATCCTGGAGCGACTGGTACAACCAGCCGACCGGCCAGTTCTACCACGTCGAGGCGGACGACCGGTTCCCCTACTGGATCTACAGCGGGCAGCAGGACAGCGGGACGGTCGGGGCCGCGACGCGCAGCGACTACGGCGCGCTGAACTTCCGCGACTGGCATCCGGTCGGCGGCGAGGAGCGCGGCTGGGACGTGCCGGACCCCGAGGATCCGCTCATCGTCTACGGGACGGGCCTCGGCGGGACGATCACGCGCTTCGACTCGCGTACCGGCGAAGTGCGCAACATCTCGCCCCTCGTCGAGAGCACCTACGCGCGCCGCCCGGTCCCGGGCAAGCTGCGCTGGGCCTGGGCCTTTCCGCTCGCCGTCTCGCACCGGGCGCCGCATACGATGTACACGGGTGCGCAGTTCCTGCTGCGCTCGCCCGACCGCGGCGTCACCTGGGAGAAGGCGAGCCCGGACCTCACGGGTGCCGAGCCCGACGCGAAGGGCTGTGACGGCGAGATGTCCGTCGCGAACGCACGCCCCTGCGGCTTCGGCGTGATCTTCACGATCGAGCTTTCGCCCCTCGACCCGCAGGAGATCTGGGTCGGCACCGACGACGGCCTCGTCCAGTTGACGCGCGATGGCGGCAAGACGTGGAAGGAAGTCACGCCGAAGGGCCTGCCCATCTGGGGCAAGGTTGCGACCATCGACGTCTCGGCCCTCGAGCCCGGCACGGCCTACGTGGCCGTGGACACGCACCGGCTCGACGACTTTTCCCCGCACCTCTACCGCACGCGCGATTTCGGTGCGACCTGGGAGGCGATTACCACCGGTCTGCCTCTGGGGCGCTTCACGACCGTCCTCCGCGCCGACCCGGTGCGTAGGGGCCTGCTCTACGCCGGGACCGATGCGGGAGCCTTCGTCTCTTTCGACGACGGCGGAATCTGGCAGCCGCTCCAGCTGAACCTGCCGACGGCGTGGGTGGGGGATCTCGCAATCCACGGCAGCGACCTCGTCGCGGCGACCCAGGGCCGGGCCCTGTGGGTGCTCGACGACGTGTCGCCGCTGCGCCAGATCACGGCAGCGGCAGCGGGCGCACCGGCGCACCTCTTCGCTCCGGCCCCCGCGATTCGCGTCCGCGCCAACGAGAACCGCGATACGCCGCTGCCCCCCGAGGTCCCGATCGCGAAGAACCCGCCGGCGGGCGCGGTGATCGACTACCTCTTGCGTTTCGCCCCGGAGGGTCCGGTTTCGATTGAGATCCTCGACGCGCGCGGCGAAACGGTGCGGTCCTTCGCGAGCGACCGGCCCACGGAGACGCCGAACGCCCACCGCTACTTTCCCGAGTCGTGGGTGCGGCCGGCGGCTCCGCCCGCAGCGTCGGCCGGCCACCACCGCTTCGTCTGGGACCTGCGGTATCCGCGCCCGAAGTCGAGCGAGTACGAGTACACGATCGCCGCGATCAACGGCGAGAACACGCCGGTCGAGCCCCGCGGGCCGCTCGTCGTGCCCGGCCGCTACACCGTGCGGCTGACCGCCGGCGGACAGCGCTACGAACAGCCGCTCGTCGTGGCGCCCGATCCGCGCGCGGCGGTGTCGGCCGACGTCCTGTCGGCGAGGCTCGCGTTCCAGAAACGGATCGTCGGCGCCATGGGCGTCTCCTTCGACACCCTCGAGGCCGCGAAGGATTTTCGCAAACAGCGAAGGGCCGGCGCGGGCGATGAGGCCGATGACCGCCTCGCGGCGCTGGAAGCCGATCTTTCCCGGACGAACCGGACCTTCGGCGCGATCCTGACGCGGGTCGAGGCCGCCGATGCCCCGCCGACCTCCGTGCAGGCGGCGACTCTCGCCGAGACGCTACAGGCGTTCGAGGCGCAGCTCGCGCGCTGGAAGGAGCTCAAAGCAGCCCGACCCTGAACACGGTCACGGTGTTGCTGCTGCGGATGTCCGGTGCCGTAGGGGCGGTTACCGCCGTGCTACGCACGGCGTTCCCTACGGGTTGGGCCGCCCGCAAGGGTGACGGTGTTGCGGACACCACCCCCTCTCCCGGCGGGAGAGGGTTGGGGTGAGGGGAGCTCACGCTGGCCCATGACGGACACCTCGTTCCACGGCATCGGATCTCCCCTCCAAGATCAGCTCCTACGCCCGAAATGTGTCCACCATGTCCCCGAACACCTGTCCATCATGTCCCCGGGCCAAACATCCCCTCAAGGGAGAGGGTTCTCTTGGGGCGCGGCCGTGAATGACCTCTTAAGACCGACATCGAGACCGGACCGTCCTCTGGCGGATAATTGGGCCGATCTGCCCGTAGCTCAGTTCGGATAGAGCATCAGCCTTCTAAGCTGAGGGTCCCCGGTTCGAATCCGGGCGGGCAGACCATCCTCGCTTGACCCCCGTACGGCACGGGCGTACAAAGAAACCGTAACGCGAAGCGACCCGGCCCTCTTCACCAAGGAGGTGAGCCATGAAGACCTTCCTGCGGCGTTCCCCGTTTCCCGCCCTTCTTGTATTCCTGTTTTCGGTCCGCGCCCTCGCCCAGGCGCCCGCCAGCGCTGCCGACGAGAAGGACATCCGCTCGATCGGCACGCAGATCCAGGATGCCTGGAACAAGGCGGACACCAAAATGCTGGCCGACCTCTGGCTGACCGACGGCGACTACGTCAGCTCGACGGGCCGCACCGCGCGCGGGCGCGCGGAAGTGAAGAAGGCGTTCGCCGAGCAGTGGGCGGGCATCTACAAGGGCACCAAGATCGCACACACGTTTACGAGCGTCGACTTCGTGCGCAGGGACGTTGCGATCGCCGACGGCGCGTTCGAGATCAGCGGGATGAAGGACGCCGCCGGGAAGCTCCTGCCTTCGCGCAGCGGCCTCTCGACGATCGTCGCGGTCAAGAAGGGCGACCGCTGGTACGTGGCCGCCCTGCGCGGCATGGTTCCGTCGGTGCCGTCGGGCGCCCCGGGCAAGTAGCCTTTTCGGGGCGCCGCTGCCTACGGACCTGGGATGCTTGCTCTTCGGGACGGCCATTGGCCCCTGCGCGATCGCCTGGAACGAGCGAGGGGTCGTCGTCTCCTCGCGATCGAACGCGCGAAGACGAGCCACGCGCCCGGCCTGTTCGACGAAGACTGAATCGCCCGCCGCATAAAAAAAATGGGCTTCCCCTGTTCTCCAGGAGAAGCCCGCCTTCGATCCGAAGGGTTGAGAGCTTCGACTTACCGTCCCGAGAAGGAGCGCCGCGCGCCGCCGCCACCGCCGCCGCCCTCGGTCTTGGGCCGGGCTTCGTTGACGGTGAGCGACCGGCCGCCGAACTCGGTGCCGTTGAGCGACAGCGCCTGCTTGGCCTGGTCGTCATTGCTGAACTCGACAAAACCGAACCCCTTGGACTGGCCGGTGTCGCGATCGGTGATCACGCGGGCCGAGTCCGGCGTGCCGAACTTGGCGAACATGTCTTGGAGCTGGTCGTCGGAGATGTTGTACGGAAGATTGCCTACATAGAGCTTCATCAGATCCATCCTTTGCGCCGGGCGAAAATTCGTTGGGCGAAAACACCGCCGGCGCGGTGCCCCGCATTCTCGTGATTTGTCGTTCGGGATTGTCAGAACGGGTCTGGCAAGAGGCGAGCGAGACGAGAACAGGGGCAGAGTATCACACTTCCGATACCCCCCAGGAACCGCTCCATGAGCCGGGAAATCGTGGCCGTTTCCGCG
>JBGPGG010000015.1:0-37911 GCA_041483715.1 Thermoanaerobaculia bacterium | reverse complement strand
TCCCCGCAGACCGAGACCGGCCTACTAAAGGCCCGTCCCGCCTCGACCACGTACTGGATCATCCTCAGGATCGCGGGGTGCAGCGGCCGGTACACCGCCGAGACGTCCGGGTTGGCGCGGTCCACCGCGAGGCCGTACTGCGTGAGGTCGTTGGTGCCGATCGAGAAAAAGTCCGCCTCGCGGGCCAGCCGGTCCGCCAGGAGCGCAGCGGAAGGCACCTCGATCATCACTCCGAGTGACGGCACTTGCCGCAGGCGGTTCCTGGCGGCGACCATCTCGAGGGCCTTTCGCGCGGCCTGGAGCTCCGAGAGCGAAGTGACCATCGGCAGAAGGATCCGGAGATCGCCCTTGCGCGACGCGAGGCAGAGCGCCGTCAGCTGCTCCTCGAACAGCTCGGGGTGCGCCAGGCAGTATCGGATGCCGCGCAGTCCGAGGGCGGGATTCTCGCCGGGCGCCGGCGCGATCCCCTTCTCGCCTCCGAGATCGTAGGTCCGGACGATGACCGGATGCGGAGCGGCCGCGGCGAGTAGAGTCTCGTAGGCCGCGCGCTGCTCCTCGACCCCCGGCGAATGCGGCAGCGCCCGCAGGTACAGGAACTCCGAGCGGAAGAGACCCACGCCCTCGGCCGAAAAACGCTCGAGCGCCGAGATCTCCTCGGGCAACTCGAGGTTGGCTCGCACCGTGATCCCGACGCCGTCCCTCGTCGCGGCCGCCCGCGCGGCCCGCCCGCGCTGCCGTCGGCTCTTCTCGCGGTCTTCCCGCACGCGCACCAGGGCGCGGCGGATCCGCATGCGGGAAGGGTGAGCTTCGACGATGCCACGGTCGCCGTCCACGATGATAGGCCGCTCGGGCGAGACCGCCTCGCAGAGGCCGGGAATCCCGACGACGGCCGGCAGCCCGAAGGAACGGGCGATGATCGAGGCGTGCGAGGTCGGTCCCCCGCGTTCGAGCGCCAGTGCGCGCACGCGGCGGGGATCCAGGCGGGAGGCGTCCACCGGCGAGAGCTCGTCGGCGACCAGGATCGAGCCGCGCGGCAACTCGCCGGGGCCCTGGCGCTCCCCGGCGGAAAGGTGCGCCGCGATCTCGCGGGCCACGTCGGCGATATCCGCTTCCCGCTCCCGCAGCGCGGCCGAGTCGGCCGCCGCCAGTCGCGCTCCGAGCTCGCGCGTCACCTCCGCGAGCGCCCACTCGGCGTTGACCCGGTCGCGGCGGATGCGCTCGACGATCCCGCCGAGGTAGGTCTCGTCGACCGCGATCAGGCTGTGGGCCTCGAGGATCGCGGCGAGTTCCGAGCCCATGTCCCCCTTGGGCTCTCCGGCGTGGCGCGCGAGGTCCTCGGCCGCGCGCCCGGCAGCGCGGCGCAGGCGGCGCTCCTCCTTCTCGAACTCCTCGGGAGCGACCGCGCGGCGAAATGCCGGGAGTCGGCCGAACCGGATGATGACGGCGCGGCCGACGGCCAGGCCCGGGGAAACGGAGAGGCCCTGGAGCATTTGTGATTTGGGATTCGTGATTTGTGATCTGGCCAATCACCAATCACAAATGTGCAATCACCAATCCCCCCCCTACTCTTCCTCGTCGAAGCTGCGGGTGATCAGGTCCTCGACGGCGGCGAAGGCGTCATTCTCGTCGTCACCCGAAACGGCCAGCGTGATGTGCGTTCCCTGCGAGGCCGCGAGCAGCAGGATCCCGAGGATGCTCTTGCCGTCCACCTCTTCGCCGCTGCGGCGGATCTTGACCTCCGAGCGGAACCGGCTGGCCGTCTGGACGAACTTGGCCGCCGCGCGCGCGTGGAGGCCGAGGCGGTTGCGGATGGACAGCTCGCGCTCGATCACGATTCCTTCTCCGCGACCGCCGCCGGCGCCGCCTCTTCCGCGAGGAGGTCCGAAGCGACATAGATCGACCGCTGACCGCGCTCCTTGGCGACGTGGGCGACCTCGGTGACGGGCCGCCCGCTTCTCTGGAGCGAAGCGCACTTGAGCACCATGGGCAGGTTCACGCCGGTCACGATCTCCACCCGGTCCTTGCGCAGGAACGGCAGGGTGAGATTCGTCGGCGTGCCGCCGAACATATCGGTGAGGATGATGGCGCCGTCGCCCGCGTCGGCCCGCTCGAGTCCGCGGCGGATCTTCTCGCGCGCGTCCTCACCGGTTTCGCTCCATTCGAGCGCCACGGCGACGATGCGCTCCAGCCCCGGCTGGATCGTGAGGGCGGCGGCCCGCAGCTCTTCTGCGAGCCTGCCGTGCGTGACGAGCAGAATTCCAATCATGCGAGGGGGGCATTATCTCACTCGCGCGTGGCATCGCGGTGCGATACCCGTACGGGGTATCCCCGCTCTTGGAGCAGCCCCGCGAGCTGTTCGGCGATGTACACCGAGCGGTGCTTGCCCCCGGTGCAGCCGATGCCGATCGAGAGGTAGCTCTTGCGCTCGCGGTCGAAGCGCGGCAGCAGGTAGTCGAGGAATCCGACGAGGCGGTCGAGGAACGCCCGGGTTTCCGGGTCCTTCTCGATGTACGCCGCCACCGCCGCGTCCATCCCGGTCTTCCCCTTGAGCTCCGGCACGAAATGCGGGTTGGCGAGGAAACGGACGTCGAAGAGAAGGTCCACGTCGTGCGGAATGCCGAACTTGTACCCGAAGGACGTCGCCGAGACGACCATGCCGCCGCTCTCGGGATCGCCCACGAACGTCTTCTGCATGAAGGAGCGCAGTTCGTGCACGGTCATGGCCGAGGTGTCGACGACCACGTCGGCGACCGCGCGCACCTCCTCGAGCATCGCGCGCTCGCGGCGCAGCGCCTCGAGCAGCGAGACCTTCCCGGCGAGCGGGTGCGGCCGGCGGGTCTCTGAGAAGCGGCGAATCAGGGACTCCTCCGAGGCGTCGAGAAACAAGAGTCGCGTTCCCGGCACGCGCGCGCGCAGGCGCGCGAGGATCGCGGGGAAGCGGACGGCGAAGTCCGGATTGCGCACATCGAGGATGATGCCGACGCGCTTTGCCGTCACCTGGCCGAGGAGCGGCTCGAGGAGCTCGAGGGGCAGGTTGTCCACGCAGAAGTACCCCATGTCCTCGAGGCACTTGTTGACGTAGCTCTTCCCGGAGCCGGACAGCCCCGTGACGACGACGAGGCTCTCCGGGACCGTCGAGCCGGGGACCGGCGTGAGGCGGCTCACTTCCACCGCCCCCCTTCGCGGGAGTTCTTGGCGATCTCGTCGTCCACGCGGCGCGCAAATTCCTTGGCCGCGTCGTAGCCCTGGCTCTTCAGGAGCTCGTTGCGCGCGGCGATCTCGATGAGAAGCGCGAGGTTCCGCCCCGACGCGACCGGCAGCCGCAGGAGCGGCATCTCCCGGTCGAGGATGACGTAGGTCTCTCCGTCGAGGCCGAGGCGATCGTACTTCTTGGCCGGGTCCCACCGCTGCAACTCGATCACGAGCTCGACCGACTTCGAGGCGCTCACCGCCGACACGCCGAACAGGTGCTTGATGTTGATGATGCCGATGCCGCGCAACTCCATGTGGTACCGGATCATCTCGGCCGCTCGGCCCACGATCGCGCCGCTAGGGTAGCGGCGGATCTCGACGGCGTCGTCGGCGACGAGGCGGTGACCGCGGTGCACGAGGTCGAGCGCGCACTCGCTCTTTCCGATGCCCGATTCGCCCAGCAGCAGGACACCCATGCCGTACACGTCGACGAGAACGCCGTGGAGCGTCGTCGACGGGGCGAGCTCGTCCTCGAGCACGCGGGTGATCGACTGGATGACGACGGAGGTCGTCCTGTCCGACACGAGCAGCGGGATTTCCCGCCGCCGGCACTCGCGCACGATGTCGTCGGGCGGTTGCTGGCCCTTGGTGACCACGAAGGCCGCGATGGGTAGGGCGCAGATCGCCTCGATGCGCTCTCGCCGCACCTCGGCCGGCATCGTGTCGAGGTAGTTGAGCTCGCTCTCCCCGAGGATCTGGATTCTTCCCGGCTTGATGTACGGAATGAAGCCGGCCAGGGCGAGGCCCGGGCGCTGGATCCGGCCCCACGAGACGGCGCGGCCGAGGCCCGACTCGCCCGCCACCACGCGCATTTCGAGGTCCTCGAGCGCGGGGCTTCGAAGGATCGCCGCCGTCAGCGCGGTCGCGTTCCTCGGCGGCGGCGCCGAGCCGTTCACGACTGCACCGCCAGGCCCGCCTCGGCTCCGCGGAGCACGCCGAGCAGCTCGAGCGGCGTCCTCGCGGCCCGCAGACCGTCCACGACGCCGGGCGCGCGCAGAAGGCGCGAAATGCGCGCGAGCGCCTGGAGGTGCGGGGCCGCGGCCTCCGCGGGAGAGGCCACGAGGAAGATGAGCGTGACCGGAATTCCGTCAGAGGCGCCGAAGTCGACGGGCCGCTCGGTCGAGGCCACGGCCACGACCACCTCCGCGAGGTCTCGCAGCTTGCAGTGCGGAATGGCGATTCCCCCGCCGAGGCCCGTACAACCCAGCCTCTCACGCTCGATCAGGCGCGAAACGAGCTCTCCCGGTTCGCGCACGGCCCCCCCTTGCGCGAGGCGGAACGCGAGCTCCTCCAGGACCTCCTCGCGGGTGTGCCCCGGCAGACCCTGGAAGACCCGCCGGGCGTCGTAGAGCCCGTCGGTGCGCGCCGCGACGCTGTCGCGGGCCTCTTCGCCCCCGATCAGCATTCGGACACGATCAACCCGAGGTCCCCATCGCGGCGGCGATAGAGCACCGAAACTTTTTCGTTCGACGCGTCGCGGAACACGAGCACTTCCTGACCCGAGGATTCCAAGGCGAGGGCGGCCTCGTCCACCCCCATGGGCTTGACCACGGGCGGGCGGGCGCGGACGACGCGGACGCCGGCCGGTTCCCGCGGGACGAGCGCCTCCGGCGTCTGCGCGCGCCATCCCTTCGGCAGGAACCGGGACCAGCCGCGGTGCTTGCGGTCGCGCCGCTTCTCCGTGTCGCGCATCGCCTGCGCGTCGATCTTCTCGAAAGCGAGCGTCACCGCCGCGCGCGGGTCTCCCGTCTCCCCCTGCGCCTTCCAGCGCCGGCGGCCGTGGATCGCGATCACTTCGGCGCCGAATCGGTGTTTCTCGTGCGAGAGCACGAGCCGGACGTCCGCGGGGCTCCCGAGGTGGCGCTCCAGGCGGTGCGCGCGCTCCTCGGCCAACTCCTTGAGCGACGGAGTCACTTCGACATTGCGACCGGTGCATTCGACAGCCATGGGGACCTCCTAAAAGGACTGCTTGCGTTGGGAGGAGGAAGGGATTCGGAGCTCCTCGCGATACTTCGCCACGGTGCGGCGCGCAATCTGGATCCCCTCGGAGCGCAACCTCTGGGTGATGCGCGCGTCCGAGTGCGGTCGCCGGGAGTCCTCGCCCTGGACGATGTGGGAAATCTTGTTCTTGATCGAGAGCGAGGACACGTCGTCCCCCTGCGACGAGTCGATGCCGCTGTGGAAGAAGTACTTCATCGGAAAGAGGCCGCGCGGCGTGTGGATGTACTTGTTGCACACCACGCGCGAGACGGTCGACTCGTGCATGCCGATGTCGTTGGCGACGTCGCGCAACACGAGCGGACGCAGGTGCTCGATCCCGTGGTCGAGAAACCCGCGCTGGTGCCGCACGATCGAATCGGCGACCTTGTAGATCGTCCGCTGGCGCTGATCGAGGCTCTTGATCAGCCAGATCGCCGAGCGCATCTTGTCCTTGAGGTAATTCGCGGCTTCCGCCCCGATCGCGCCGTTGCCGCCGCGCAACAGGCGTCGGTACGACGCCGAGATGCGGAGCTTGGGAAGGCCGTCCTCGGAGAGCTGGATGATGTACTCGTCGCCGATCTTGCGCACGAAGACGTCCGGCTCCACGTAGATGGTCCGCTCGCTCGAATACTTGCGTCCGGGCTTGGGCTCCAGGTTCTTGATGATCTCGAAGGCGGCCTGGATCTCCGACATGCCGACGCCGAGCGTCTTGCAGAGCGGCGCGAACTGACGGTTCAAGAACGCGGGCCAGTGCTCCCGGATGATCTTCTCGATGAGCTCGTTCTCGACGCCGAGGGCCGCGAGCTGCATCAGCAGGCAGTCCGGAAGGTCGAACGCTCCGACGCCCGGGGGGTCGAAGGAGCGCACGAGCGCGAGCCCGGCTTCCACCTCCGCGTCGTTCTCGTAGTGGGCCTCCCGGATTTCCTCGCGCGAGACCCGCAGGTAGCCGTCCTCGTCCACGTTGCCGATCAGGTAGGCCGCGATCTCGCGCACGTCGTCGCTCGCGCCGGACATGGACAGCTGCCACGTCAGGTACTCAGGCAGGCCCTCGGGCCGCGTCAGCACGTTCTCGAGGGAGTACTCCTCGGGCTGCTCCTGATACTGCCGCGGGTTGTACGCCGAGTCGAGGTAGTCCTCGAAGTAGGAGTTGAAGTCGATCTCCTCGAAGGAGTCGCGCTCCTTCTCCGCCGCGGCCGGCGCCTCCGCGGGCGCACCCGCATCCTCGCTGTCGCGCGCGGCCTCCACGCGCTCGGTCTCCGACGTCTCCTCCTGCTCCTCGAGGACCGGGTTCTCGACGACTTCCTGGGTGAGGACTTCCTGCAGCTCCAAGCGGGACATCTGCAGCAGCTTGATCGCCTGCTGCAGCGACGGAGTCATAACCAGCCGCTGGGAGAGCCGGAGGTTGAGCTTCTGTTCGAGCGCCATGGCGGCGGCTCTACTGGAGCCGGAAACCCTCTCCGAGATAGATCTTTTTCACTACGGCGTCATTCGACAAAGCAATCGGCGTGCCTGCGCGAAGAATTTCTCCCCCGCTGATTATATAGGCCCGATCGACGATGCTCAAAGTCTCGCGCACGTTGTGGTCCGTGATCAGTACGCCGATGCCCGAGGAAGCGAGGCGCCCGACGATTTTCTGGATGTCGAGGACCGCGATCGGGTCGATTCCGGCGAAGGGTTCATCGAGGAGCAGGAAGTACGGCGAGAGCACTAGGCTCCGGGCGATCTCGACGCGCCGGCGCTCCCCTCCCGAGAGCGTGTACGCGCGATCGGACTTGAGCTGTGTCAGGCCGAACTCCGCGAGCAGGGCCGCGCAGCGGGCCGCGCGTCCCTCGGGAGTCAACGCGAGCGTCTCCAGGATCGCGAGCAGGTTTTCCTGCACGGTCATCTTCCGGAAGACCGACGGCTCCTGCGGCAGGTACGAGATCCCGGCCCGGGCGCGGCGGTACATCGGTAGCTCGGTGACATCGCTCGACCCGAGCCGCACCACTCCTTCGTCCGGCCGCACCAGGCCGACCACCATCGAGAAGATCGTCGTCTTGCCTGCCCCGTTCGGGCCCAGCAACCCGACGATCTCGCCCGCGGCGATCTCGAGCGAGACCTGGCGCACGACCGTCCTGCCGCGGTAGGCCTTCACGAGGCCTTCGGCCGACAGAACCGGTCTGTCCCCGGATCTCGGGAGGTTCTGGCTCAATTCTTCTCTGTCCGGTGAATCGTTTCCGTCTTGCCGCCTTCGGGCGCGGTGATCTCGACGCTACGCCCCCGATCGAAGATCGTCAAGATGGCACCGGCAACCTGATTTCCCCGGGCATCGGTCACGCGCGCGGGAGCGCCCCAAAGCATCGTCTTTCCCTGCTTCGGGTAGTCGACCGCCTTCTCCGCCCGCGCCGTGCGGCCCGCGGCGCGGTCGGCCAGGTCGACGTCGCCCGAGATCTCCATGCAGTCGACTCCGCGGTCCTTGCCGAGCCACGCGGTCGATTCCCCGCCGGTCGCCCGCCAGCCTGAGCCGCGCGTGACGGTCACGCCGCCCTCGAACCGGCCGCTGCGGTCCGTATCGCGATACAGAAGGCGGCTCGCCGAAACGATCGACGCCGCCGGCTCCGCCGTCTTCGGCCCGCGCTCGGGCGCGAGCACGGCGCGGACGTTCTGCACCGCAGTGACCGTCTTTTCCGCGTCGGACAACGTGATGTCCTCGGCGAAGAGCGAAGAATCGTCCTGCCACAGCGACGCGGCGCCCGACAGGGTCGCGAGGTGGATCGCATCGTCGAGGACGATGCGATCCGCCTTCGCGTAGCTCGGCCGGTTCGGGTCGCCGACGAAGGTCACCGTGTGCTTCTTCTGGGGATCGGCGCCCAGCACGGCGCGGGCGCGGCCCTCCCCGCGCACCTGCTGCCGCGGGCGATCGATCTCGATCCGGTCGGCCGAGAGTCGGGAGCCTCCGCTCGTCACCCGCGCGGAACGAGCGGCATTGCCGGTCAGTAGCCACAGGCCGCGCACGTCGAGCTCGACCGCGCGGGCGGCGTCACCCGCGCGGCCGTCGGAGTCCACCTTCACCGATCCTTCGAGCGCGACGTTCTGGGCCTCACCCTCCTTCGAGAAACCGAGCGTTCCCTTCTCGGCCTCGGCGTGCCCGCCCTCGCCCTCCACGCGCACGCCGCCCGAGGCGCTCGCCGAGGCCGCGCGGCCGTCCTCGAAGGCCACGGAAATCTGCGGCGCGGTCAGACGGCGCGCGGGCTCCCAGAGGAGAGCGGGTGTCCCGGTGAACGAGAGGGTCCGCGGCTTGCCGGCGGCGTCGAACGTCAGCATGCTCTCCTCTCCCGAGTACTGCCGCTCGACGCCCGCCCTTTCAGGGGGGACGGCCGACGGAGTGGCCGCGAGGATGCCGCGCACGTTGCCCGTCCCTCGCGCCCACTCCGTGCGCCCGCCGGAGGAGCCGGACTTCACCGTCAGACGATCGGCGGCATAACGGTCTCCAGACCTCGATTGCCCGTCGACGTTTTCGAGCTCCAGGACACCAGCCTCCCGCCGGAACACGCCCTGGCGCGCCGTCAGCTTCGAGAGTCCGCCCGAATCCGTTCCGCTGCCCGCCCCTTCGATCGGCCCGGCGAATCGGACCGCCTTCTCCGCGAGGTCGTACCGCGCCGAGGGGGCGGTCAGGTCGATCGAGCCCCGCGTGAAGTGGACCGGGTGGGGCGCCTCGAGGATGCGGCGGGAGGGGTGGAAGAGGACCTCGTCCGTTTCGGCGAGCGACGCCTCCTCGTCGGACCACCGCACGTTGCCCGAGAGCCTGGCCTCGTGGGTGCGCTCGTCGTACTCGCCGCGGTCGGAGTGGACCGTGACGGGAGCGCCGTCGTCGGGGTAGACCGTCAGGGTCACTTTCTCGCCGGCGTAGAGGTCCGGGGCCAATCCCGCGCCCGGCCCGTAGCCGATCGTCCGGTCCGCCTTGATGCGCAGGAGCGGCTTTCCGGCGACCGACTCGGCGAAATCGAATCCGTCCAGAAGCGTCGTGGCCTGGCCCCGCGCCCGCTCCGCGGACCCGAGTGCTTCGGTGCCGCCGCGGCGGCCGGAAGCGGGGCGTCTTGCGGGACGGAACGAGAAGATGAGGACCGCAGCGAACAGAGCTCCGCACGCGAGCACGACGAGATCGAGACGGCGGACTCTCAAGCGCCGGCCCCCTCGGCCGCACGCGCCGCCACGATCTCGACCTGCAACCCGTAGCCGCGCCGGTTCTCGGAGAGCCACTCGGCCATCGGCGCCATGGTCGCGCGGGCCGGGGACACTCCGTGTCCGTGCGGCTGCGGCGACCGCGCGGACGGCGCCGCGCTCACGGGGTGGCGACGGTCTCGAACCGGCCGAGGGCCCGGAAGCGCCGGTAGCGTCGCTCCCGCCGCTCCTCGGCCGTGAGGTCGGCAATGGCGGCCAGATGCCGCTCGACGGCTTCGCCGACCGCGGCGGCCGCGCCGGCGGGATCCGCGTGCGCCCCGCCCGGCGGCTCGGGCACGATCTCGTCGATGACGTCGAGCTCCCTCAGGTCCGCCGCCGTGAGCTTCATGGCCTCGGCCGCATCCTTCTTGCGCGCGGGATCCTTCCAGAGGATCGAGGCGCAGCCTTCAGGCGAGATGACCGAATACGTCGCGTGCTCGAGCATCAGGACGCGGTCCCCGATGCCCAGCGCGAGCGCGCCCCCGGAGCCGCCCTCCCCCGTGACCGTCACGATGATCGGCACGTGGAACCCGGCCATCGCGCGCAGGTTGACCGCGATCGCCTCGGCCTGGCCCCGCTCCTCGGCGTCGATTCCGGGATAGGCGCCTGCCGTGTCGATGAGGGAGAGGATGGGCCGCCCGAACTTTTCGGCGAGCTCCATCACGCGCAGCGCCTTGCGAAACCCCTCCGGCCGCGGCATCCCGAAATTGCGGCGGATCTTCTCCTTCGTGTCGCGGCCCTTCTGGTGCCCGACGACGGCGACGGGCCGTCCCCGGAACCGCCCGAAGCCGGCGACGATCGCGGCGTCATCGGCGAACTTGCGATCCCCGTGGAGCTCGACGAAGTCCTCCATCAGCGTTTCGACGTAGTCGAGGGGGTACGGCCGCGCAGGATGGCGGGCGACCAGGGTGTTCTGCCATGGGGTCAGGGTCGCGTAGATCTCCCGCGAGACGCGGTCGAGCTTTTCCCGCAGCTTCTCGATCTCGCGCCGGTGCGCCGCATCGTCCGGAAGGGCCGAGAGCTCCTCGATCCGCCGCCGCAGCCGGAGGATCGGCTCCTCGAAGTTGGCGTCGTCGGGGTTCACGGGTCGATTGTACCGGGGATGGAGACCGGCCGCGTCTTCCTACATCAGATCCTGCGGATCCACGTCCACGGCGATCTGCACGCCCGCGGGCGGGCGGTCGGGAATCGAAGCCTCGAGCGCGGCGAGGACGGCGCGTCGGTCCACGGCGCGCAGGAGAACCTGGAATCGCCACCGCCCCTTGAGGCGTTCGAGCGGCGCCGGGGCGGGGCCCGACAGGCGCAACCCGTCGGGCAGCGACCGCAGTGTCTTGCCGAGCTGTGCCGCCGCCGACTCGGCGCGATCGCGGTCGGGCGAGGAGACCAGCACCGCGGCGAGCTCGGAAAAGGGCGGATAGAAGAAGGCGCGGCGAAACTCGAGCTCTGCCGCGGCGAAACCCGCGACGTCGTGCTCGGCCGCCCGTCGGATCGCCGGGTGGCCCGGATGGAACGTCTGGACGTGCACGGTCCCCGGCGTGTCGCCCCGGCCGGCGCGGCCGGCGACCTGGGCGAGGAGCTGGAAGGTCTTCTCCGCCGATCGAAAATCCGGGAAGTGCAGCATCGTGTCGGCCGAAAGGACACCGACGGCCGTGACGCCGGGAAAGTCGTGCCCCTTGGCGACCATCTGGGTCCCGATCAGGCACGCGATGCGGCCGGTCTGCATCGCTTCGACGACGGCGCTCGCCCCGCCGCGGCGTCGCGCCGTGTCGCGGTCGAGCACGGCGTGGGGCACGTTCGGGAAGAGCTCGGCGAAGCGCTCGGCCACGCGCTCCGTGCCCGCCCCGACCGCTTCGAGCACCGCGCCCGCGCAATCGGGACACCGCGCCGGCCTCGGAATCCTCTCTCCACAGTAGTGACAGAGAAGCGTGCGCCCGCGATCGTGGACGGTCCTCGTCACGCTGCAACGGCTGCACCGGAAATCGTACCCGCAATCCCGACACAGCAGGAAGGGCGCGAAGCCGCGGCGCGGCTGCAGCACGATTGCCTGCTCGCCCCGAGCAAATACTTCTCCCAGCCGCTCGAGCAGGGGCCGCGAGAAAAGGGGCACGCCCTTCTCGTCGGGACGGGCGGACTCGCGCCGCAGGTCCACGATCTCGACCCGCGGCAGGGGTCGGGCCGCGATGCGTTGGGAAAGGCGAAGAAGAGTCAGGCGCCCCCGCGCTGCCGCGTTGCAGGCCTCCATCGAGGGCGTGGCCGACCCGAAGACGAGCGCGGCGCCGCTCTGCTTCGCCCGCAGCGCCACGGCCTCGCGGGCGTCGTACCGTGGCGACTCCCGCTGCTTGTAGGAGGAGTCGTGCTCTTCGTCCACGACGAAGAGCCCCGGGTCGGCAATCGGCGCGAAGGCCGCGGACCGCGGCCCGATAACCGCCCGGGCAGCTCCGGAACGCACCCGGTCCCAGGCTTCGGCCCGTTCGCGTTCCGACAGAGCGGAATGCAGCACCGCCCCATGCTCGGGAAACTGCCGCTTCAGCTCCCGAGCGAACACCGGCGTCAGCGCAATCTCGGGCACGAGCCACACCGCTCCGCGCCCGGCGTCGAGCGCCGCCCGGATCGCGCGCAGATAGACCTCCGTCTTGCCACTTCCCGTGACGCCTTCGAGCAGTGCCGGGAAGTAGCGGCGCTCTCGGATGGCCGCGGATATGGCCTCGATCGCGGCGGACTGCTCGGACGTCGGAGACACGAGGGAGGGGCGGGCAGGGTCGGAGGCTTCCGGCGCGCTGCGTTCCTGCTCGAAGGATCGTAGCAATCCTTTCGCTACCATCGAGCGGAGCACGGCCGGACCGGCGCCTGTGGCGAGGCGGATCTCGGCGCCGGAGGCGGGCCGGCCGAGGGATTCGAACAACGCGAGGACCTCTCGGCCCTTGCGACTCCGGCCGAGAACGCCATCCGCCTCGGCGCCGGCAATCGGGCCGGGCTCGTAGGCGATCTCAGACCGCGTCCGATGCAGCCTCGGCGCCGAAGCCGCGCGGATCCAGCCGCGGTCCTCCAGGCAGCGCACGGCCGTGTGACGATCCCGCCCCTCGCCCGGCAGATCGATGACGCGCACCGATGCCCCCGGAGAGAGGCGCTCGAGAATCGCGCGCTCGGCGGGATCGGCCGAGCCCATGCCGAAGGTCCCCTTCTGCGTGATTCGATACCGGACGGCTCCGGCGGCGGGCAGCTTTGCAGGCAAGACCGACTTGAGCACCTCTCCGGTCGACGCGAAGAATCGCTGCGCGACCCGGCCCGCCGTGGCCAGCAGCTCCGGCGGGCATACGGGCTCCTCGTCGAGGACCTCGAGCAGGTCGCGCACGGCGCCCGGCACGGGCTTGGGCTCGGCAAGGACGACGACTCCGGTCAGGACGCGCTCGCCAAACGGGACGCGCACGCGAGTTCCCGGCGTCGGCAGCGGGGTCCCCTCGGGCACGGAGTAGGTGAAGCTGCGCCGCAGCGGCAACGCAAGTGCGACGGCGACCGTACGCCCGGGTCCGCTCAGATCTGCGACGGCGGAGGCGATGCGGGCTCCTCGGAGGCGTCGTCGCGAACGAAGACGTGGCGCTGCTTGGCCGGGTCCCAGCGGTAGCGCCGCGAGGCGTCGTCGGCGACGTCCGGCGTCACGACGATCGTGTCGCGATCGAGGGAGATGTCCCCGTCGGCCAGGGAGATGTCGCGCTCGACGAAGCTGCCGGCCGCGAAGGAGCCGTCGGCCTTCCCCGCAAGGATCACGACGGAGAACCAGGGCGCGTCCTTGTCCGAATCTCGCCGCACGAAACCGACCACGAAGTCGAGCAGCCCATCGTCGTTGCCGTCCCCCCGCACCAGGTACGGGTGGTAGATGCCGTACAGGTCGCCGACCCCGGTGCCGTCGTCGCCCGGGCGGTGATCGCCGTCGGCGGCCAGGCGCAGTTCCGGATTGGCGCGCAGGAATTCGTCGATCGCCGTCTCCTCCGGGGCGCGCAGCTCATACCCCGCGTCGGCCGCGTGCGCCGGGGGTGCGGACGTGGCCGCGCGTGTCGTAGCCGGGGCCGGGGCGGGCGCCACCGGGACGCGCCGGCAGGCCGCCGCGACCCCAAGCAGGAGCGCCAGGGCGCCAGCGAGCCTTCGTGTCGTCTGCGCCGCGAGGCGCGCTGTAAGGAATGGCGGCATGTTGCGAGCCCGGACTCTCGATTCTACGGCAGGACCTCGGGCCTGTGAGAAGATTGCCGCGCTTTGATTCAATGAGGAGGGCTCGATGATCAGTTGGCCTCAGGATTTCGCCACAAACTTCCAGTTTCTGCTGCGCTGGGTGCACCTTCTCGCCGGGATCACCTGGATCGGGATGCTGTACTTCTTCAACCTCGTCAACGTCCAGTTCCAGAAGGAGCTCGACGCGGCCACCAAGGGCAAGGTCGTTCCGCTTCTCATGCCGAAGGCCCTGTTCTGGTTCCGGTGGGGTGCGATGTTGACGTGGTTCTCCGGCTTCATCTACTACTTCCTGATCGTGGACAGCGAGAAGTCGAACCACATCACCCTGGTCTATTTCCTCGTGGGCTGGTCCATCGCGTTCGTCGTGGTTGCGGCGCTGCTGCGCGCCTCGGTCGCGGGCGGCCCGTTGAAGGACGGCCGGGCCCTCGCCCTCGTCATCGCGATCGTCGTCCTCTTCATCGGCTACGCCACGGCCCTGATGGCCCGCAACGCCGGCGCCTCGAGCAAGTCGATCTCGATCATGATCGGCGGCGGGCTCGGCACGATCATGTTCCTGAACGTCTGGATGATCATCTGGCCGCTGCAGAAGAGGATCATTGCGGCCGTCAAGGCGACGGCCGAGACCGGCGCCGCGGCGCCCGCCGACCAGGCGAGGTGGGCGCGACGCGCGTTCCTGGCCTCGCGCGCGAACGCCTGGCTCTCGGTCCCGATGCTCTTCTTCATGGGCGCCGCGAGCCACTTCCCGATCTTTTCGATCATCGAGAAGGCGGTCTCGCCCTAGCAGCCGTCGGCAGTCAGTCATCAGCCGGGCGGCCTTCGGGCCGCCCGTTCTATTTCCCGGCGAGAAAATCCCGGACCAGCTTCATGTCCTCCCAGACGTCCTTCTTGCGCTCCGGAGAGCGCAGGAGAAAGGCGGGGTGGAAGGTCGGCATCACGCGCACCCCCCTGGCCTCGCGCCAGATTCCGCGCATCCGGCCGATCGGCTCGTCGGTCTCGAGGATCGCCTGCGCCGCGAACGTCCCGAGCGTCACGATGACCTTCGGCCCGATGAGCCGGATCTGCTCGTCGAGAAACGGCCGGCAGGAAGCGACCTCATCCGGCTCCGGGTTTCGGTTGTTGGGAGGTCGGCACTTGAGCACGTTCGCAATGAACACATCGTCGCGTTTGCTGCCCATCGCCTCGATGATCTTCGTCAAGAGCTGCCCCGCCTTGCCCACGAAGGCGAGGCCCTGCTCGTCCTCGTCGCGCCCCGGCGCCTCCCCGATGAACATGAGCTCGGCCTTTGGATTGCCCTGGCCGAAAACGATGTTCGTCCGGCTCTTCGAAAGCTTGCAGCGGGGACAGCCCTCGAGCGACTTCGCGAGGGCGGCGAGGTCCGGCGTCGAGCCGGTCACGACCCCGGCGGACCTGGGGCGGTCGACGAAGAGGTCGCGCACGCCGAGGTCGCGGAAGAACTCGAGCTGATCGCGGACCGGGCCGTCGTCTGCCACGTGGCGAGTGTACCGCCGGGCGGCCGATCGGCCGCTACCCGATGGAAGTCGGCGTTCGGGAGGTATGTGTGGCCCCGCGGGCCGCGAGGAAGGCGTCCCAGATCCGGTCGGCGACTTCGCCTTTGTTGCGGCGCGAGACGAGCTCGACGGCTCCGTCCCGGCGAAGGATCAGGACCTCGTTCTCGTCGGCGTCGAACCCGATGCCGGGCTTTCCGACGTCGTTGACGACGATGAGGTCCGCACCCTTCAATTCCATCTTTCGCCGGCCGCGTTCCTCGAGATCTTCGGTTTCCGCCGCGAAGGCCACGACCGTCTGCCCGCGTTTCAAGGGCGCGAGGCTCGCCAGGATGTCCCGCCCGGGCGAGAGCAGCAGCGTACGGGCCCCGTCGCCGCGATGCAGGCGTCGGGAGCTCGATTCCGGGATGAAGTCGCTGACGGCGGCCGCCATGACCAGGCCGTCGCATTCCGGAAACTCGCGGACGAGAAGGCCATGGAGATCGTCGGCCGTCTCGAAGGACACGACGCGGACCCCCTCGGGGGCGGCGAGGCCCGACGGCCCGGCCAGCAGCGTGACCCGTGCGCCCCGGTCGCGCGCGGCCGTCGCGATCGCATGGCCCATCTTGCCGCTCGACCGATTCGAAACGAAGCGGACCGGGTCGATCGGCTCTCGCGTCGGCCCGGCGGTGACGAGCAGCCGGAGCCCGTCGAGGTCCCGGCGCTGTCCCGCTGCAAGACGCCAGGCCTCCTCCGCGATCGCGCCGGGATCCGCCATGCGCCCGATCCCCTCGCCCCCCGAGGCGAGGAAGCCCTCGTCCGGCCCGACCGTGACGGCGCCGCGCGCGATGAGCCGTTCCATGTTCGCCCGCACCGCCGCGTGGCCCCACATGGCCGACTCCATCGCGGGCGCCAGGAGAACGGGCCCGCGGTGCGCGAGGAAGTACGTCGAGAGGAAGTCGTCCGCAAGACCGTTGGCGAGCTTGCCGAGCGTGTGTGCGGTCGCGGGAGCCACGAGGAGCAGGTCGCACCCTTCGGCCAGCTCCACGTGGTCGACCGAAGGGGCGTTGCCCGAGCCCCAGACCTCGGTGTGCACCTCGTGTTTCGACAGGACAGCGAAGGTCAGCGGCGCGACGAACTCGCGCGCTCCCCGGGTCATGGCCACACGCACGTCCGCGCCGCGCGTCACCAGGTTGCGCAGTACCTCGACCGCCTTGTACGCGGCGATGCCGCCGCTGACACCCAGGAGTATGCGCGGAGATCTGTTCATCGGATTGGACGGGCACCGGGGGGGATCAGCGGGCGGATTCTTCCTCGACGAGCTCTTCCTGCTCCTCCTCCGACTCTTCGCCGGGCGCCGCGAGGATGCCGCCCTCGGCGCCATAGCCCCAGCGCACCTGGTCCTCCTCGAACTCCGCTGCCGCGAGCCGCGTCGGCTTGAGCGGGCGGTCGGTCTCCAGTTTCGGCCGGGCGCCGCGCATGAGTTGCTCGGCGCGCTTGGCGATCAGGAGAACGAGTCGGAACTTGCTGTCCACCCCTTCGGGTATCGGCTGGATCATTTTTCTCAAACCCCTTCTAACGGAAATCTTTACGCAAGCGTTCGAGGATTTTTCCCTGCCGCGCCGGAGTCAGACGGGAGGCGCGAACCACGGATTCTAACTCAAGACTGGCCTTTTCGAGGTCATCATTCACGATAAGGTACTGAAACTCCTCGGCTTGTGCGATTTCCTTGGCCGCGTTGATCAGGCGTTTCCGGATGGCGTCCTCCGCGTCGAGCCCCCTTTTTCGGAGGCGATCCGCGAGGACCCCGGCCGAAGACGGCACGATGAAGATCGAGATCGCCTCCGGGTAAGCCGCACGGATGTCCCGGGCGCCCTGCACGTCGATGTCGAGGACGACGTCCTCCCCCGCCGCCAGGCGCGGCAGTACCTCCGACTTCGCGGTGCCGTAGAAGTTGCCATGCACCTCGTTGTGCTCGAGGAATTCGGCATGGCGCGCCATTTCCTCGAATTCCGCCGCCGTCACGAAGTGGTATTCGCGCCCGTCCACCTCTCCCTCCCGCCGGGGCCGCGTCGTGTGCGAGACGGCAAACCGGAGGGGCTCGCCGCCGGGCGGACTGTTGATGAGCCGGCGGATGAGCGTCGTCTTGCCGCCCCCGGAAGGCGACGACACGATGAACAGAGAGCCCCGCGCCGCTGTGCTCATTCGATGTTCTGGACTTGCTCGCGGATCTTTTCGGTTTCCGCCTTCATGTCGAGGATCTCCCGTGTGGACAAGAGGTCGCGGCTCTTCGAGCCGAGCGTGTTCAACTCGCGCAGGATCTCCTGCGTCAGGAAATCGAGAGTCTTGCCGACCGAGCCGCTGCCGTTGCCCAGGATCCCCTCGAACTGGTCGAGGTGGCCGTTCAATCTTTGCAGTTCTTCGGCCACGTCGGCGCGGTCCGCTGCCAGCGCCGCCTCCTGCTCCAGTCGGCCCGGGTCGATCGGGACGTCCGCGAAGAGGGACCGCACGCGCTCCTTCAGGGTCGCGGCGAGGTTTCTCGCGATCTCCTCCCGGCGTGCGGCGAGCCCGGAGGTCTTCTGGCGCAGGTATGCGATCCGCGGCGAGAGGTCGGCGACGATCGCCGCCCCCTCCGTCGTCCGCATCGCCACGAGCGCCGACGCCGCCTCCCGCGCGAGCGCCTCGACGGCCGCCATCTCCTCCGGCGAAAAGGAATCCGTCGGCACTTCCACGACGACGACCTGCGGGATCGTCAGGATGTCGCGCACGGACAGCTTTCCCTCGATCGGATATTTCGCGGACAGGGAGGAGATCCGCGCGAGCAGAGCCTGCAGGAGCCCCTCGTCCACGCTGATCTCCTGCTCGGCGAGGCTCGTGCGCTTCAGGCGCAGCGCGACTTCCACCTTGCCGCGATGCAGCAGCCCCTCGACCGTGCGTCGCAACGCCGGCTCGAGCGCGGCCTCCGACTCCTTCGTCTTGATCGTGAGATCGAGGAACCGGCTGTTCACGCTCCGGATGACGACCTCCCCGGCCCGATCGGCTCCAACGGGACCGCGCGCCCGGCCGAACCCGGTCATGCTCCGGAGGGTCACGGCGCGTCCGTCGGCGCGGCGGGCGCCGGTGCGTTCTCGGCGAAATACTGCATGTCGTGCAGCCTGCGATAGAGGCCGCGCCGAGTCAAGAGTGCGGCGTGGCTGCCCTCCTCGGTGATCCGGCCCTCGTCGAGGACCACGATGCGGTCGGCGCGCCGTACCGTGGACAGCCGATGCGCGATGACGAGCGTCGTGCGGCCCTTCATGAGATTGCCGATGGCCCTGGCGACGAGGGCCTCCGATTCGGCGTCGAGCTGCGAGGTGGCTTCGTCGAGGATCAGGATCGGGGCGTCCTTGTAGATTGCCCGCGCGATCGCGAGCCGCTGCCGCTGGCCCCCGGACAGCCGCGCCCCGCCTTCCCCGACGGGAGAATCGTAGCCCTGCGGCAGCCGCTCGATGAACTCGTCCGCGCAGGCGGCGCGCGCGGCAGCGCGCACCCGCGCCTCCGAGGGCGACCTCTCGCCGTACGCGATGTTCTCGCGCACGCTCGTATCGAAGAGGACCGTCTCCTGCGTCACGAGGCCGACCTGGCGGCGCAGCGACTTCAGTGTCGCGTCCCGAAGGTCGACGCCGTCGAAGGTCACCCGGCCCTCGAGCGGGTCGTAGAGGCGCGGGAGGAGATTGACGAGCGTCGTCTTGCCGGCCCCCGAGGGGCCGACGAGCGCCACGGTTTCGCCGCGGGCGATCGCGAGATCGAGGTCCCGCAGCACCGCATCGGCCCCGTACCCGAACGACACCTTCTCGTAACGCAGGCTCGCTGAGAACGGGGCGAGCTCGCGCGCCCCGGGCTTTTCGACGATGTCGTTCTCCCCGTCGATCACCTCGAAAAGGCGCCCCGCGGCTACGAGCGCGACCTGCAGGACGATGTTCGTCCGCGTCACGTCCTTCAATGGCTTATAGAGCATCATGATCGCCGCCAGAAAGGACACCAGGCCGCCGACCGTCATCTGCCCCGTCCGGATCTGGCCGGCGGCATAGACGAAAACGAGCGCCAGCCCGATCCCGGCGAGGATCTCCATGAGCGGGGAATTGAGCGCCTGCAGGCGCATCGTCTGCCGGCTGGCTCCGAAGTAGCGCCGGTTCGCTTCCCGGAAGCGCTCCGCCTCGAAGTCCTCCATCGCGTAGGTCTTGATGAGGCGGTGGCCGCGCAGCGTCTCGCCGAGGATCGACCCCATCTCGCCGATCCGCTCGCGGGCGGAAAGCCCCGTGCGCCGGAGCTTGCGGAAGTTTCCGACGATCGGGACCACGAGTAGCGGCGCGACGAAGAGCACCGCGAGCGCAAGCTGGAAGTTGAGCGAGAACACATAGAGCAGGACGAGCACCATCGTCAGGCTCCCCTGCACGAAGTCCGCGAGCCGAGATCCGAAGGCGGATTGGATCTGCTCGGCGTCGGAGAGCAGCCTGCTCATCAGCTCTCCCGAGGAGCTCTCGGAGGAGAACCGCGTCGACTGGTCGAGGAGGGCCCGGTAGGCATCCTGGCGCAGGTCGCGGACCATCGCGAGGCCGATCGAGTTCAGGGCGAATTCGGAGAGGAAGGCGAAGACGTTCTTGACGAGGAGTGCGGCGATCAGAAGCAGCGGCACCGCGAAGCGCGTGTCGAGGCCCGCGCCGTTCGCCGCGTCGCGCCCGGCTGTGTATCCCGACTCGAGCGCCGCGAGCAGCGGAGCCATCCGCGAGGACCCCGCCGGACCGATCCCGGCGATCGCGCTCGAGGCCCCGGCGCCGAGGACTTCGTCGATCACTTTCTTCAGAAGGAAGAGGAGCGCCACGGTGGCGGCCGAGACGAGGCCCATGGCGGCGAGCGCAAGGATCGCCCGCCCCTTGTAGCGGCCGAAGTAGCCCAGCAGGCGCGGCAAGGTCTTCATGGAGCGATGGCCGAGAGCACATACTCCGCGGCGCGGGCGCTCGCGCCGGGCGGCCCGAGTTCCGTGGCCACGCGCCTCAGGCCCGCCTTCATCGCCTCGAGGCGCCCGGGCGACGACAGGAGGTCCGCGCCCGAGCGCTCGAGGTTCTCCACCGTGAACCGGTCCTGGATGAGCTCCGGAACCACTTCCTCGCCCGCCACGATGTTGACGAGGGAGGCCCAGCGCAGATTCACCAGAACTTTCACGATCGCCCAGCTCACGCCGGACACGCGGTATACGACGACCATGGGCGCGCCGCAGAGGGCTGCCTCCAGGGTCGCCGTTCCCGATGCGACGAACGCAAGGTCGGCGCTCGCAAGCAGCGCGTGCAGTCCGGTCGTGACGATGGCGATCCCACGGGCGCTCGCGCCGGCAAAGAGCGCCTCGGGGAGTGATGGCACCCGGACCGCGACCAGCTCGAGATCGAATCGCCTGGCGAGGCGCGCGGCCGCCGAGGCCATGAGCTCCCAGTTGCGCTCCAGCTCCTTCCGGCGGCTGCCGGGCATCAGCACGAGACGGCACCGGGTCTTCGGCGGAAGCACCGACGGCGTCTTGAGGCCCTCCTGCACGTCTTCCACCAGCGGGTGGCCGGCGCAGACGGCGTCGGCGCCGAGCTGACGGTAGATCTGAGCCTCGAAGGGAAAGAGCGTGATGATGCGCCGCGCGCGTTGGGCGATCGTGCGCGTCCGCCAACGCCGCCAGGCCCAGACCTGGGGACTCACGTAGTAGATGAGGGGCACGCCGTCCCGGCGCAGCCGGCGCGACAGAAAGCCATGAAAATCCGGGAAATCGATGATGACCGCGGCCTCCGGCCTCCTCCGGAGGGCTGCCTGCTCGAGGGCGCGCAGAGCGCTGAGTAGATCGGGCAGCTTCTCGACGACCTCGGAAATGCCGACGACGGAAAGCTCCTCCGAGCGCACCACGGTATCGAGGCCGGCCTCCTGGAGCCGCGCGCCCCCCATCCCGAACGCGGAGAGGCCGGGGCGCCGAGCTTGCAGGGCCCGGAGCAGACGCGCGCCGTACAGGTCCCCGGAGGCCTCTCCGGCGGAAATGAGAAGGTTCACCGAACTCTTACCTCGGGAAGGGATACATCAGCCACGCCACCGCGAGGCCGCCGAGCACCAGGGACGCCATCAGGGCTCCGAAGAGCTTCCAGCGCGCGCGACGGTCCTGCCGCCACAAGAGGGCGAAGAATGCGGACACGAGCAACGCGTAGAGCGTCATGATGACAAAGTGGTCGGTCGGGATGAGCGTGATCATGACTTTCGCCCCCGGGCGATGTCGTGGGCATCGAGGATGAGCAGCAGGTTCATCAGCCCTGCCGTGAGAAGGTACGTGCAGCCGTACTCGTAGGTCGGCGCGAGGATCGTTCCCACGGGGCTCTCCGACAGGGCGCGTGCCGCGATGTTCAAGAGGCCGGCCCCGTAGACCGCGAAGGTCGCGAGGATCGTCAGAGGCTGCGCGCGCTCGATGGAGTAGAGACGGCCCTGGAACGAAAGGCCGGCGAGGAAGGTCGCCGTGACGAGGACGAGAAACGCG
This sequence comes from Thermoanaerobaculia bacterium, assembly GCA_041483715.1. Taxonomy (GTDB): domain Bacteria; phylum Acidobacteriota; class Thermoanaerobaculia; order UBA5066; family Gp7-AA6; genus DAHUXD01. Next base: position 16,236 of record JBGPGG010000015.1, on the reverse strand, counting down.
GCCGCGGTGCGCCGACGCCCCAGGTAGAAGTGCCCGAGGCCCGGGACCGCCCATGCGAGCGCCATGGCGAGCACCGGGGAACGGTCGGGCCGCGCGGCCGATTCGCTCCTTTCGCTCATGCGGCTTCCGAGAAAAGCGCTGCCAGACGCCCGCGCGTCGTGGAGAGGTCCTCCGGGACGACGCGAACACCCGCCGCCACGGTCATGAAGTTCGTGTCGCCCGCCCAGCGCGGAACGACGTGGATGTGGTAGTGGCCCGGGACGCCGGCCCCCGCCGCCGATCCGAAATTCACGCCGACGTTCAATCCGTCCGTCCGGAGTTCGGCCACGAGCAGCTTCTGCGCCCGCGCGACCGTCGTGATGAGCTCCGCGAGCGTCTCGGCGTCGGAGTCCGAGAACCACGCCTCGTGCGCGAGCGGCGCCACCATGATGTGCCCGTTGGTGTAGGGATACCGGTTCAGAAGCACGAAGACTCGCTTTCCGCGGTGCACGACGAGCGACTTGTCGTCGTCGTGGGAGGCCGCCGCCTCGCAGAAAATGCATGCGCCCTGTTTGTCCGACACGAGGTACTCGTAGCGCCAGGGGGCGAAAAGAACTTCCGGCATTACCGGTTGATCAGTTCTTTCAGCTCCTTGCCCGGCTTGAAATAGGGGATCTTCTTCGCGGGAACGGAGACCTTGACGCCCGTCTTGGGATTGCGGCCCATGCGCGCTCCCCGCTCGCGCAGCCGGAAGGACCCGAAGCCTCGCAACTCGATCTTTTGCCCTTCCTTGAGCGAACGGACGATGGCGTCGAACACCGTGTCGACGATCGCTTCCGCCTGCTTTTTGGTAACGTCCGTCGCCACGGCGACGCGCTCGATCAGTTCGGCCTTCGTCATCGCCCGCGTCTCCTCGCGACCCAGGGACGGTTCCATGCGCCGCGCACCCGCTACTCTTTGGCGGCCTCGTCGGCCTTCTTGCGCGTTCGCTTCTTCTTGGGGGCGGCTTCCTCGCCTTGCGCGGCGGGAGCCTCGGGGGCGGCGGCCACCTTCTCGGGCGCGGCGGCCGGCACGGCCACGTCGAGCTGCACGCCCGAGAGTCCCACCTTCATGTCCGCATCCTCGATGCGCAGGATGCGGGCGTGGATCGCGTCGCCTTCCTTGTAGTGGTCCTGCGGCTTGTCGCCCCGCGCGAGCGGCGTCTCCGAAACGTGCATGAGGCCCTCGACGAGGCCCTCGATCTGGACGAACACGCCGAAGTCGGCCACGCGGGTCACGACGCCCTCGACGAGGTCGCCGGGCTGGTGCTTCTCCTTGAAGGCCGCCCAGTCGTTGGGCTGGAATTCCTTGATCGAGAGGGAAATGCGGCGGTTCTCCTGGTCGACCGAGGTGATGACCGCCTCGACGTCGTCGCCCTTCTTCAGGACCTCGGAGGGGTGCTTGATCCGGCGCGTCCATGACATGTCGGACACGTGGACGAGGCCGTCGATGCCCTCTTCGATTTCGACGAAGGCGCCGAAGTCGGTTAAGTTGCGCACCTTGCCGGCGACGCGACTGCCGACGGCGTACTTCTCCGCGACGCTCTCCCACGGATCGGGCAGCGTATCCTTGAGCGACAGCGAGATGCGGCGCGCCTCGGGGTTGACGTCCGAGACGATCGCCTCGACGGTGTCGCCCGGAGAGACGACCTTGGCGGGGTTCTTGATCTTCTTCGACCAGGACATCTCGGAGACGTGCACCAGGCCCTCGACGCCGCCCTCGAGCTCGACGAAGGCGCCATAGTCGGTCACGTTCGTGACGCGGCCCGTCACGCGGGAGCCGGCCGGGTATTTCTCGGGCACGTGCGCCCAGGGGTCCTCGGTCAGCTGCTTGGTGCCGAGCGACACGCGCTCGGTCTCGCGGTCGAATTTCAGGACCACGACCTCGATCTCATCGGCGACCTTGACGAGGTCCGAGGGGTGATTGACGCGGCCCCAGGACATGTCGGTCACGTGGAGAAGGCCGTCGAGGCCTCCGAGGTCTACGAACGCGCCGTAGTCGGTCAGGTTCTTGACGGTCCCGCGCAGGACACGGCCCTCTTCGAGCAGCTGCAGCGTTTCCTTTTTGCGGGCTTCCTGCTCGACCTCGACCACGGCCTTGCGCGAGAGGACGATGTTGCCGCGCTTCTTGTCGACCGAGATGACCTTGAAATCGAGGTCTTTGCCGCGCAGGGCCTCGAGGTTCTTCACCGGCTTGATGTCCACGAGCGAGCCCGGGAGGAAGGCCTTGACGCCGATGTCGACCGCGAGCCCGCCCTTGATGCGGTCGATGACGCGGCCGCGGACCGTCGAGCCCGAGCGGTAGGACTTCTCGACCTCGTCCCACACCTTCATCTTCTCGGCCTTGTCCTTCGAGAGGACGACGTAGCCGTTCTGGTCTTCGGTCTTCTCGAGCAGGACGTCGACCGGATCGCCCGGCTTGATCGTCACCTGTCCCGAGAAATCGGTGAACTCGGAAAGCGGGATCATGCCCTCCGATTTGTAGCCGATGTCGACGATCACCTCGGCGGGCGTAATCGACAAGACGCGGCCTCGGATGATCTGTCCCTCCTGCAAGTTCTTGAAGGAGCTCTCGTACTGGGCCAGGAGGTGTTGATACTCCTGCGGAGTCAGTTCCTGTTCTGTTTCCATCGGTTCGGTTTCCCGACCTCCATCTTTGCGATTTTCAGCCGCCATCGGATAAGGGATCCCCTCTCATAAGTCGCTGAGACGAAAGAATATCCTATGCCGCCACGTCCGCCGGAGTCAAATCCCTTCGCGCACCCGCCTTTCGATCTCGGACACGACCGCTTCGAAGGGTCTGTCGCTCGAGTCGATCAGGACGTACCGGTCGTCGAGGGTCAGGGGGGAATCGGCCCTCGATGCGTCGTCCCGGTCGCGCTTTTCCATCTCCTGGAGGACGGCGTCGTAGGGCTGGGGGGTCCCCCGGGAGGCCAGCTCCAGCGTCCGGCGCCGGGCGCGGACGGCCGGCGCGGCCGTTAGGAAGAACTTGAAAGGGGTCCCGGGAAAGACCTTGGTGCCGATGTCCCGCCCCTCCATGATGCCCCCCCGCTCCCGACCCAGGCGCTGCTGCTGCTCTACGAGGCAGCGCCGCACGGCGGGGATCGCCGACACCGCCGAAGCGTAGTTGGAGATCTCGGGCTCCCGGATCGCCTCGGACACGTCCTTCCCGTCGAGGTGGACCCGGCTGCCTTCGGCCGATAGGACGAGCTCGATGCGAACCGCGCCCGCGATCTGCGCCACTGTCTCCGGATCCGCGATCGGCAGCGCCACTCCCCCCGCCCGGGCCGCGAGCCCGACCGCCCTGTACATCGCGCCGGTGTCGATGTAGGCAACGCCGAGTCGCAACGCGAGGGCGCGCGCGACCGTCGACTTTCCGGCACCCGACGGGCCGTCGATCGCGACGATGAGCGGCGGCTTCAACGCGCCTTGCCGAGACGCTTCAGGGCCTCGACCTCCTGGGCGGTCAGCCGTCGGTAGGCGCCGGGGGAAAGGTCCGGGTCCCGCACGGGCCCGATCGCCACGCGCTTCAACTTCGAGACCGGATTGCCGATCGAGGCAAACATCATTCGGATCTGCCGTGTGCGGCCCTCGCGCAGCGTCACGCGCAGCCACGTATTGCCTTCCTGCTCCGCCTTGCGCGGCGTGCCGGAGACACGCTCGATCTCGCAGGGGCGGGTTCTCTTGCCGTCGAGGAGCACGCCGCGGCGCAGCTTCTCCAAGCGCGCCGGCGCGGGCTCGCCCGATACCTTCACCATGTACTCCTTCGGGCAACCAGTCGAGGGATGGGTGATGAGGCGCGCGAGGTCACCGTCGTCGGTGAGCAGGAGCAATCCCTCCGTCTGCACATCGAGGCGACCCACGGGCTTCACGCCGCGCCGCAGTTTGCCGGGCAGAAGGTGCAGGACCGTGTCGCGCCCCTCCGGGTCGGAGACGGTCGTGACGAAGCCCTTCGGCTTGTTCAGGAGGATGTAGCTCCGGGCACCGGTCTCCACGTGCACCCGCCGGTCGTCCACCTTGACCGAGTCTTTCTCGGGGTCGGCGCGATCGCCGAGGCCGGCGACCTTTCCGTTGACGCGGACGCGCCCCTCCCGGATCCACTCCTCCGCCGCGCGGCGCGAGGCGAGGCCGCTCGAGGCGATGATTTTCTGGATCCGAACGAGCGCCAGGTCAGTCCTCCGCTTCGGCGTCGGAGACCTCGTCGTCGAGATCCGGATCGGACTCGACGTGGATCGAGGTGGCCAGCGCCGTCGGTGCCGCGATCTCCCGGGCCTCGACCGTGGCGGTGAGGTCGGCGTCGAGCTCTTCAGGGCGCGGCAGCTCCGAGATCTCGTTCAATCCGAAGCGCATGAGGAAATCCGACGTCGTCTTGTAGAAGAACGGGCTTCCGACGACCGCCTTCTTTCCGGCCGTCGTGATCAGCTTCTTCTCGAAGAGCGTCTTGAGAACGCTCGAGGAATTCACGCCGCGGATCTCCTGGATCTCGGGCATCGTTATGGGCTGGCGGTAGGCGATGATCGCCAGCGCCTCGAGGGCGGCCAGCGAGAGCCGGCTCCTCTCGGTCACTTCGTGAAACTTGCGCAGCAGCGAGTCGAATTCGGGGCGCGTGACGAAGCGCCAGCCGCCGGCGACCTTTTCGACGCGGACCCCCCGGTCGGCCACATCCGCCCGCGCCGCCAGCCCAGCGAGCGCTTCCCCAACGGCCGCGGGAGTGGCGTCGAGCAGCTCTGCCAGGTCCTTCTCCCGGACGGGCCTCGGAGAAGAGAAGAGGACGGCTTCCACCGCCGGGAGGATCTTCTCGCCCGAAGTTTCCTTGCGGGCATCCTCGACATCTTCGACGACGGCAACGGGTGTGCTGGTCTCGTTCATCTGCACTACTCGGAGTAATTATCGCGTATCTGCTGAGCGGTGAAAGGCAGTTCGGTGCGGCTGGCGTGAATCTCGGCAAAGGGCCGGGTCTGGAACGCCCGCACGACGCCCAGGCGGATGAGCTCGAGGCAGGCCAGGAAGGTCGTCACCGCCTCCGCCCGATAGTTCATACGGCCGAGAAAATCGAGCAGGGGCATCGTCCTGGCCTGGTCCAGGCGCTCGAGCAGCTCGATCATCTTGTCTCCGACCGAGAAACGCAGGTGATGGATTGCCAGCGCCGGAGGGTGCGCCAGCCGGTACTGCTCGGTCGCCTGTCGGAACGCCTCGATGACGTCGAAGAGGGAGATCTCGAGCGTTTCTTCCACGCCTTCGGCTCGGGGAATCTCGGTTTCGGGGCGCGGCCAGAGCCCGCCGCGCAGCGTGTCGATGGCATGGAGGGTCTCGGCCGACCGCTTGAACTTCTCGTAGTCGAGCAGCCGCTGCGCCAGGTCCGCCCTCGGGTCCTGCTCGGGCTCGCCGGGAACGCGCGGCAGCAGCATGCGGGACTTGATGAAGATGAGCTCGGCCGCGAGCGCGATGTAGTCCGATGCCACGTCGAGATCGAGCTCGCGCATCGCGTCGAGGTACGAGGTGTACTGCTCGGTGATCTGTGCGATCGGGATGTCCGTAATGGACACCTCGTTGACGCGGATCAGGTGCAGCAACAGGTCGAGCGGCCCCGAGAAAGCCGGAATCGCGACCGGGGGAAGCGAGCCCTCGAGGGTCTCGTCGGCCATCACGGTTCCGGGGACAGCCGAACGGCCGCCCGCACCTTTTCCATCGTTTCTTCGGCCACCGCGCGCGCCCGCTGGTCCCCAGCGTGGAGGACGTCGCGCACGACGTCCGACGGTCGCGCCTCCAGTTCCGCGCGCTTCTGGCGGAAGAGCTCGAGCGCGGCGTTGAGGTTGCCGATGAGGTGCTTCTTGCAGTCCACGCAGCCGCGGGTCGCCGTCCGGCACTCTTCGTCGACGACCTCGACCTCCTGCGGCGGCGAGAACAGCTCGTGGAACGGAAAGAGGTTGCAGTTCTCGGGATTTCCCGGGTCCTGGCGCCGCGCGCGCGCGGGGTCCGTGACCATCGCCATGACCTTCTCGCGGACCGCCTCGGCCGGCTCCGTGATCCCGATCGTGTTCCCGTAGGACTTCGACATCTTCCGGCCGTCGATCCCGTTGACCTTCGGCGTCGGCGTGTAGAGCGCCTTGGGCTCCGGGAAGACCTCGCCGTAGAGCCCGTTGAAACGCCGCACAATCTCGCGGCAGATCTCGAGGTGGCTCGCCTGGTCCTCCCCCACCGGCACGAGGTGCGCGCGGTAGACGGCGATGTCGGCCGTCATCAGGACCGGATAGCCGAGAAACCCGTGCGTGCCGAGGTCCCTCGTGCGGAGCTGCTCGATCTGGTCCTTGTACGTCGGGACGCGCTCGAGCCAGCCGAGCGGCGTGATCATCGAGAAGTACAGCGCCAGCTCCGCGTGCTGCGCGACCCGGGACTGGAGGAAGATCGTCGCCCTCTCCGGCGAGAGGCCCACGGCGAGCCAGTCGAGGACGGCCTCCCGCGTGTTGGCGGCCAGCCCCTGCGTGTCGGCGTAGTCCGTCGTGAGCGCGTGCAGGTCCGCGACGAAGAAGAAGCAGTCGTACTCGAGGCTCTCCTGGAGATCCACCCAGTTCTTGACGGCCCCGAAGTAATTGCCGAGGTGGACGCGCCCCGTCGGGCGCAGGCCCGAGAGGACGGTCTCTTTCAACTCAGGCCCCGAAAGACTAGCCGATCGACCAGGATCTGGATCGGCCGGAAGATGTTCCCGAGCACCGGCGTGGTGATGAGCAGGATGAGGATTAGGAACCCGAACGGTCGGATCGTGTTGAAGAGGCGTTCGACCGCCGGACCTCCAATTGAGAGAACAACGCCGCTACCGTCCAGGGGCGGGATCGGGAGCAGATTGAAGACGCCGAGCATCACGTTGACCATCACGAAAAAGTAGAGAAGGTACGAGATGGGGGCGAGCGCTCCGGCCGCAAACCGGCCTTCCCGAGTCGCCAGGTAGAGATCGCGCATCGCATCGGGGCTCTGGTGCCGGATCAGAGCGAAGAGGACGAGGCCGATCGCGGCCAGCAGGAAATTAGACAGCGGTCCCGCGGCCGAAACGACCAAGTTGGCCACGCGCGGATCCTTCGTATTGCGGAGATCCACGGGTGTCGGCTTCGCGGCCCCGAAAATCAGGCCGGAGAAAACGTACAGCATGATAGGCACGAGGATGCTTCCCACTGGGTCGATGTGGCGAATCGGGTTAAGGCTGATTCGGCCGAGGTCCCTCGCCGTCGTGTCTCCAAATTGCAGGGCCGACCAGGCGTGGGCCGACTCGTGGAAGGAGATGGCGAAGAGAACGACCGCCAGCTGTATGGCGAAATCGACGACCTTGTGCTCCAAGCAGCCGAACTATAGCAAGGGCGGCTACTTCGGCGGGATCGGGAGGTCCAGCGCGCGACGGATCGCGTGGAAGTAGCCGAGCGGCGCGTGGCGCCAGGCCATCTCCTCGGCCGAGCGCGGGAAGTTTCCCCCGAGCTCACCGAAAAGCCGTAGATTCCGCTTCATGCGTGCGAAACCTTCCCCGGGCGGCGCCGTCTCCCCCCATGGCCAGGCCGAATGGAGATGAACTCAGGAAGCGACGACGCGGGACTGCTCGAGCGAATCCGCCAGGGGGACAACGACGGGGCGGCCGAGCTTTTCGAGCGCTATGCGCCCGCGCTCCTTCGGTTCACCCATCGGATGCTGTCCGATCGGGCCTCGGCCGAGGAAGTGACGCAGGAGGTTTTCCTCAAAGTGATTTCCCGGGCGCACCAGTACGACGGTCGGGCCGGCGTGGCCTCCTGGCTTTTTGCCATCGCGGCCAACGCGTGCCGGGACCGCCGACGGCGCGACCGGCGCGCCTCGGTCGTCCCGCTCGAGGCCGTCGCCGAGCCCCGCGCCCACGGCGAGAGCGTCGAGTTGACGATCGCATCCCGGCAACGGCGGCACGCCGTGCGGGAGGCCATCGCCGAGCTCTCCGAGGAGCAGCGCGAAGCCCTCGTCCTCGCCCGCTACCACGGCATGCCTTACACCGAGATCGCCCGGACCCTGGGGATCTCGGTGGGCGCCGTGAAGACCCGCATCTTCCGGGCCGTCGAGACCCTGAAGGCCCATTTTTCCGAGGGAGAACACTCATGGACTGCCGCGACGTAACCGCACAGGCAATCGACCGGCTCGCCGGAGAAGCCGGGGAGGCAGCGCGCCGGGAGCTTTCGGCGCACCTGGCCGGCTGCGAGAACTGCCGCCGCGAAGCCGCCCGCCTCGAGGATGTCTGGACCACGCTCGGCATGGATCCCGACGCCGAGATCTCGCCCGACTTCCGGCGCCGCACGCTCGGCCTTCTCGAAGAGCAGATGATCCGCGACCGGGTGCGCGAGTTCCGGCCTCGCCACCGCGCCGTCCGGCCGCTGCTGCAGGCGGCCGCCCTTCTCGGGGCGGCGAGCCTCGGCTACTTCGCTTCCCGCGGCCTGCCGCATGCGCCGGCCCTCGCAGCTGCGGCGAGCGTGTCCACATCCGCATCGGCCCCGCTCCCGGATCTCGCCTCGAACCCGCGCTTTTCGAACGTCTCCTACCGCGCGGCCGACAAGGACGGCAAGGTGGGTATCGGCTTCGACGTGACGAGCCGCCACGAGCTCGACGGCCGGCCCAGCGACCCGGAGGTCGCGAAGCTGCTCGCCTACCTCGTGTCGCATAACGCCGAGACGGCGGGCGAGCGCTCGCAGGCGATCGAGCTCGTCTCCGAGCACTACGGCGCGAACAACGCCCCGGCGTCGCCCGAGATCGTGGTGGCGCTTTCGGCGACGCTGCGAAAGGATGCCAACCCCGGCGTCCGCAAGAAGGCGGCCGATGCCCTCGCGTCCTTTCCGATGACGCCCGAGATCCGGACCGTCTTCCTCGAGTCCCTGCGCGCGGACAAGAACCCGGCCGTGCGCCTTGTGGCCGTGGACGCCCTGGCCGCCGCCGCCAAGCAGTCGCCCGACGCCAGCACGATCCAGTCGCTCCGGGAAAAGGCCGTGGACCCGCAGGAGAACGGGTTCGTGCGCGCAAAAGCCGCGTCGGCGCTCAAGTCGATTTCCTTCTGACCCTATTCAAGACAAGGATGGCGTAACCCTCATGTCCACCGCGCGTCTCTCTCTCACGATGAACACGATGAAGCTTTCGAAGCGCGCGAGCCTTCGCGAGGCCCCTTCGGCCCGTGCGGACCGGCTCGCCGTCTGGATCCTGCTCGCGCTCGGTCTTCTGCTGATGCTCGTCTCGGTCGGAAAGGCGGAGCAGCCTTCCGCGACCCGCGTCCAGAAGTTCAACGGAAACGTAGCCGCCGGGCAGACGATCCGCGTCGAGAACATCTCGGGCGACATCGTCGCCTCCCCCGGCCGCGAGTTCTCGGCCGTCGTGACCCTCACGGTGTCGGCCGCGACCCGGCAGAAGGCCGACGAGATCCTGAAGAAGGCCGAGATCGTCGGCAATCACGACGACGACGGCTGGAACCTCGAGACCATCTGGCCGGGAAGGCGTTCGGGCGGACGCGGCAACCGGCACGGTTCCCCGTGCGACCAGTGCCGTATCTCGGCCCGCTACGAGATCGTCGTGCCGCCGGGCGTCGGGGCACAGCTCCAGACGGTCAACGGCGACGTGCGCCTTCGCGACGTGGACGGCGAACTGAACCTCGAGACCGTCAACGGCTCGATCGAAGTGCGGGGCGCCCGCCGGTCGCTCTCGGCGCAGACGGTGAACGGAAAGATCGACGCGGTCGCGCAGGCCCTGCCCGGCGACACCGAGATCTCGCTCCAGACGGTCAACGGAGGCGTTACACTCACGCTGCCTGCGGATGCGCGCTTCGAGCTCGAGGCCTCCACGATGAACGGCAGGATCGCCTCGACGTTCCCCCTCCCGCCGCGCGCATCGGGCGGCGAGGTCTGGGCGCGCGAGGCCCGGTCCTCGAAGAGCGGGGCGAAGACCCCGAAGCCCGAAAAGGGAGCAAAGGCTGCAACGGTGGTCATCGAAGACGAAGATGGCGAGACGAGGCTCGTGGAGCTCTCCGAGCTCGACGAGGAGCTCTCGGAGTCCATGAAGAACGTCGAAATCTCCATCGAGCAGGGCCTCCGGGAAGGCGAGAGCGGCCTGCGCGAAGCCGAGAGGCAGTTGCGCCACATCCGGGTCCCCGATCCGCACCGGGAGTACAGCGGATCCATCGGAAAGAACGGCGCCCAGATCCACCTGGAGACATTGAACGGCGCGGTGCTGCTGCTCGCCGCGGGAACGAGGGAAACGGACGCGAAGCCCCTCGTCTCCGAGCGCAGCTCGTTCGTCGTGACGGTTCCCAGGGTCCGGGTCCACGTCGCGCCAGTGGTCGCCCCGTCCGCGCCGATCGCACCCCTGCCCCCCAGGATTGCCCCGGCCGTGCCTCCGGCCGCGCCCGTGGCGCCGCTACCGCCCGACTTGGAAGGCGAGATCGTGCGCGGCAACATCGCGGGAGACTTCCTCTCGACCTCCACCGAGGCCAGCTACCGCATCGGCAACATCTCCGGCCGCGCCCGGATCCTGACGCACTCGGGCGAACTCCGGGTCGGCAACGTCGGAGCCGGCGCGGAGCTGAAGACGTTCGGCGGCGACATCGTGGTCGGAGCCGTGACGGGCGACCTGAAGGCGTCCACGATGGCCGGGGACATCCGCTCCGGGGCCGTCACGGGCTCGGCGCTCGCCGACACCGCCGGGGGCGACATCGTCATCGAGCGGATCGGCGGCAACCTCGACGCGAAGACGGCCGGCGGAGACATCGTCGTGTCGCGTGTGGGCGGCGCCGTGCGCGCCGTGACCTCCGGCGGCGACGTCCGCATCGGCGTGAGCTCGAACGACATCAAGGGCGGTGTGACCATCCACAACTCGGGCGGTGACGTCACGCTGACCCTGCCGGCGGACTGCAAGGCGGACCTGGAGCTTTTGGTCAGCGGAGCGGACGAGCAAGAGCAGGCGATCCGCTCGGAATTCCCGAACCTCGCGATCTCGAAGCGGCCGGGCAGTCAGCGCGCCACGCTCTCCTTGAACGGCGGCGGCGAGAAGGTCGTGGTCAGGACCTCGTCCGGAACGATCCGGCTGAAGAAGGGAACCGGAGCGTAGGAGGGTCGAGGGTCTAGAGGAGCCCGCAACCGCCTCGACTCTCGACTACCCCCTCACCGTATCCGCAGCACCGCTCTCGGCTCGAGCTCTACTTCCTCGCCGATCCCCGAGCGCGGATCGTGGCGCCCGGTCGAGAGGTATTCGCGAATCCCGGCGCGGAACGCCTTCCACTCGCCGCCGAAGACCGCCACCGTCTGCGAGACGTCCGCCGCGTTGTCGCGGGAGAGGCTCCGGAGCTGGTCACGCGTCAGGGGCGGATCGCGGAAGACTCCCCGGCGCGCGAGCCACTCGAAGACGCCCGCCAGGATCCGCCCGTACCAGAGCGGGAAATGCAGCAGCGGCTTGCGGGGCTTTCCGACCGCCGCGGCGATCTCCCGGTAGATGTCGTTGAGCGTAAACACCTGCGGCCCCCCGACCTCGAAGCTGCGGCCGATCGTCTCCGGCTTCTCGAGCGTGTTCGCGAAAACTCGGGCGACGTCGGAGATCGCGACGGGCTGAAACTTCGTGGTCCCCGGCCCGATCACCGGGATGAATCCGGGATTCAGCCGCACGATCGGGGCAAGCAGGGAGACGAAGCCGTCGCCCGGCCCGAAGACGATCGACGGCCGGAAAATCGTCCAGTCCAGGCCCGAGGCGCTCACCGCCTTCTCGCCGGCGGCCTTGGTCTGTCCGTACTTCGACGGAGAATCCTCGCCGCTTCCCATCGCGCTCATGTGGACGTACCGCTTCACTCCCGCGGCCTTCGCCGCGCCGACCACGATCTCGGTCGCCTCTCGGTGCATCCGGTCGAAGGTCTGTTCGCCCTTCTCATTGATGATGCCGACCAGATGGACGACGGCGTCCCGCCCCGCGGCCGCCGCCGCGAGCGTAACGGGATCCAACACGTTGCCGGTGACGGTCTCGACAGGATGGTTGTAACGGTTCTTCGTCTTGCGAGGGTCCCGCGCAAGGACCGCAACCGCGTGGCCGCGTTGCAGCAGCCGGTTGACGATGGAGGTCCCGACGAACCCCGTGCCGCCCGTGACGAGAACTTTCACGCTCACCTCTGTCGCTCTTGCTTCTATCACGCCGGATTGCGCCGCCGGCGCCGCGTCCAGTTCCGAAGTCAATATCCGAAATCCGAGCTACGGATACCCGAACAGATCACTTCCAATCGCCTTGCCCGCGTCCCTCAGCGCCGCAACGCGCCGGCGCGCCTCGCCGAGCCCGGCGAGGTCGCGAACGGGATCCGCGACGCGCATGGCCGGGATTCCCGACTGACGGCTGCCGAGGAGGTCCCCGGGCCCCCGCGCCTCGAGGTCCTTCTCGGCGATGAGAAACCCGTCCGATGTCGCCTCGAGGACCGCGAGCCGCGCCCGCGCCTCCTCGGTCGCGCCCTTGCCCGCGATCAGCGCGCACCAGGACTTGCGCCCGCTGCGCCCGACCCGGCCGCGAAGCTGGTGGAGTTGGGCGAGGCCGAAGACCTCCGCGTTCTCGACGATCATGAGCGTCGCCTCTGGCACGTCCACGCCCACTTCGATTACCGTGGTCGAGACGAGCAGCGGGACGCGCCCCACAGCGAAATCGCGCAGGAGCGCGGTGCGCTCCTCCGCCGGCATCCGCCCGTGGAGCACGCCGACCGCGGTCGTGGGAAGGGCTACCCGGATCCTCTCCGCCGTGTCGCGCGTGGCGGCGATCGCGCGCTCCCCCTCGTCGATCGCGGGGACGACGACGTAGACGCGCTCCCCCGCCGCGACGCGCTCGCCCGCGAAGCGGTAGACCTTCTCCCTTCCCTCCTCCTCGCGTACGCGGGTCAGGATCTCTCCGCGGCCCGGGGGCTTCTCGTCGAGCACCGACACGTCGAGCTCGCCGTAGATCGCCCAGGCGAGGGAGCGCGGGATGGGCGTCGCGGTCATGACGAGCACGTGCGGCGAGTCGCCCTTGCGGAAGAGCCTCGCGCGGTGAGCGACGCCGAAGCGGTGCTGCTCGTCCACGACGACGAGGCCGAGCCGCCGGAACGCCACCGGGGACTCCGCCAGTGCATGCGTTCCCACGAGCACGTCGATGCGCCCGGCCGCGAGCTCCTCCAGGAGCCGGCGACGGGCGGGGCCGCGGACCCTCCCGGTCAGAAGCGCGATCCTCACGCCCGCCGCGGTCAGCCACGAGGCGAGGCTGCCCGCGTGCTGCTCGGCCAGGATCTCGGTGGGCGCCATGAGGGCGCCCTGGACCCGGTTCGCGGCCGCCAGCATCAGCGCGAGCCCCGCGACGACCGTCTTTCCGGACCCGACGTCGCCCTGGAGCAGGCGCGCCATCGCCCGCCCCGAACCGAGGTCGGTCGCGATCTCCCGCACCACGCGCTTCTGCGCCCCGGTCAACGGGAACGGGACCGCTGCGCGAGCACGCTGCCGGGTCGCCTCCGTCGCCTCGAGGACGGGCCCCCTGCGTTCGCGGAGGCGCTCGCGTCTGGCCTCGATGCCCGCGGCCAGCACGAGCAATTCCTCCCGCGCGAGCTGCCGCCGCCCCTTCTGCGCCGACTCGAGTGTCGACGGAAAGTGGACATCCTCCAGGGCGTGAGCGAGCTCGGCCGGGGCAGCGGTGGCCGCGGCAAAGTTCGGGTCGATCCGGTCGAGGGCCCTTCGCACGAAAGTGCGCCACAGGCGCTGGGGCACGTCGGCCGCTCGGTGGTAAATGCCCACGATCCGGCCGGAATGCACGGGGTCCGCTTCCTCCCCGGCGCCGAAGAACTCCGTCTCGGGATTCTCGATGCGCATCTCTCCGCGCGCCGAGGCCACGGGGGCCCCGAAGAGCGCGGCGTGCTGGCCGGCGAGCGCCTTGACGAAGGACGGATACCGGTTGTGCCACACGACGCGCACCGCACCCGTGCCGTCGTCGGCGGCAGCCTCGATGCGGAGCAGGCCCCGCCGCATCCGCACCGCACGCACGCCGTGAAAGCGCACGAGGATCGTCGCCGGCTTGCCCCATTCCAGCGCCGCCACAGAAGCGAACCGGCTGCGGTCCTCGTAGCGAAACGGCAGCGCGAGCAAAAAGTCGCCGACCGTCTGGAATCCTTCGGCCGCCAGGCGCTCGCCGCGCGCCGGCCCGACGCCGGGAATTCGGGAAACCGGGTCGCGGAGGTGAATTCGGTCCGGAGCGGGTCCGGTCGTCGGCGTCAGGGGGCCTCTGGGGAGTGGAAAGTCATCGACACGAGGCCGAACTTGAGGACGTCGCCGCCCTGGAGCGCGATCGGGACGCCCGTCGTGAGCCGGTTGCCGTTGACATACGTCCCGTTCATGACGCCGATCTCTTCCATCACGTAGTACGTATCGCTCATCTGGTAGAGCTTGGCGTGCCGGCGCGAGGTGGAGCGCTGCGGATCGAGCGGCGTCAGGTCCACGTCCGGCGTGATGCCCGTGACGGGGTCGCTGCGACCAACGAGGGTGTCGCCCTCTTGGTTGAGGAAGTGCTCCGAGGCCGGGTCGTCGCAGACGAGGCGGCAGGCGTCGTGCGGCCGCTCGGGCTCGACCTTGCGCTGGACCGGCTTGTCCTCCTCGTGGACCCGCCGGCCGACGGCCTCCTCGAGCATGGCCGTGACCTCCCGCAGGCGGCGCGAGAGCTTGCGCATCATGCGGACCGAGATCTCCGTGTTGCTCTTGAGCATCGCGTCGAACGTGGCCCCGTTGATCCGCACGAGCTCGACGTCCGTTTTTGCCCGCGCGGACGCCGTGCGCGGCACGTCCTCGAGAACGCTCATCTCGCCGAAGAAGTCGCCCCTCTCGAGCGTGGCCAGGACGCGGGTCTCGCCGCCGATCGACTTCAGGAGCTCCACGGTCCCCGACTGCAGGATGAACATGTCGGTTCCGATGTCGCCCTCGGAGAAGATGATGTCGCCCATGAGGTGGCTGACGAGGTACTTCTCGTAGGGGTTCTTCCCGCCGCCTCCCGGACCGGACTTGAAGACGGCCTTCACGGAAGGCATGCACCCTCCCCCATCACGGCCGGGCCGGAGAACTCGAGAAGGCCCTGGTCGGCGTCGACGCGCACGGGCAACCCGAGCGGAAGGGTCCGGGTGCCCCGGATGTGTCCTGCGGGCATGCCCGACAGCACGGGAAACGGGGCGCCCGCGAAGTAGTCACGAAGCCACACACCGACGGCTTCCGGCGACTCGCCGCCTCGCGCGCCGGGCGAAATCGAGCCGATGAGCATGGCTTGCAGTCCAACGAATGTACCTGACCGCTCCAGCTGGGTCAACATTCGGTCGAGGCGAAATGTGTCCTCGCCCACATCCTCCCAGAAGAGGACGGCGCCCCGGGCCTCCACCGCCTCGGGCGTTCCGCACGAAGCGGCAATGAGCGAGAGGCATCCCCCCACGAGGGGGCCGGAGCCGGTCCCGCCCGCGAGGACGTCGCTCTCCGCAAACCGGTGGGGCGAGGGGGTTGCGCCCGAAAGAACCGCCTCCCAGTCGAGCGGCGTCGCGTCCGCCATGCCGACCGCCACCATCGGGCCGTAGAAGGACGCGAGGCCCGCGCGTCGGGCCAGGAACCCGAAGAGCGCCGTGAGGTCCGAACCGCCCAGATGGATCCGTGGACGGGCGCGGATCTCCTCCGGATCGAGCCGCGCAAGAATTCGCGAGGCGCCGTAGCCGCCGCGGGCGAAGAAGATCGCGTCAACCTCCGGGTCCCGCAGCAAGCCGTGATACCCCTCCGCGCGCTCGGCATCCGAGCCGGCCAGAAACCCGCTCCGCGCCCGCGCGTTCGCCGCGAGCACGACGCGATAGCCGCGCCGCTCCAGGGCCGCGACGCCGGCGTCGAGTCGCATGGGATCCACCGGTCCCGAGATCGCCGCAACGCCGATCGTCGAGCCGGGCTTGAGCCGCGGAGGACGCGTGAGTGGGGTCATTGCGAATGGTGTCCAAAGAGCCCCGAGCGGGCCTGTAAGCCGAATCCTGTCCCCCGGTTGCCCGGGGGTCGCGATCATTCCTCTGGGCCCGAGGTCGCCCTCGGGCTCGAGCAGCCGACCCGGAGGCAGCTCACGTCGAGTGAGGCGGGACGGGCGCCCGCTGCCTCCCTATTTGGCCTTGCTCCGCATGGGGTTTACCGTGCCCCCGGCGTTGCCGTCGGGGCGGTGCGCTCTTACCGCACCGTTTCACCCTTGCCGT
>JBGPGG010000014.1:0-38365 GCA_041483715.1 Thermoanaerobaculia bacterium | reverse complement strand
CTTTCGGCGCATTTTGCCCCGGATGGAACGACCGTCGTGTACTCGGCGGCCTGGGACGGCAATCCGGTAGAGATCTTCGTCGGCCGCCTCGAGAGCCCGGAATCGCGTCCTTTCGGTCTCCCGGGCGCCGAGGTGCTCGCGATCTCGAGACTCGGCGAGGCCGCCGTGTCGCTCAACCGCCACTCTGCCGGAGGCTTTCGGCGAAGCGGGACGCTCGCCCGGGTTTCCATTGCCGGAGGCGCCCCCCGGGACGTCCTGGAGGATGTCGAGTGGTCGGACTGGGCGCCGGATGGCAAGGATCTCGCCGTCGTTCGGGAGGATCGTGGCGAAATTCGGCTCGAGTATCCCATCGGGAAGGTGTTGTGGAAGACGAGCGGATGGATCGGCAATCCGCACGTCTCACCCGCGGGAGACCGCGTGGCCTTCATCGACCATCCCTCCCTGACCGACGACGGCGGATCGATCGCGGTCGTGGACCGGGCCGGGCGAAAGAAGACACTTTCCAAGCCGTTTGCCTCGGCGCAGGGACTCGCCTGGAGACCGGACGGAACGGAGGTCTGGTTTACTGCCGCGGAGGTCTCGCTTCGCGCTCTCTATTCGGCGTCCCTTTCCGGCAACGTCCGGTTGCGCTCCCGGATCGCGGGGAACCTCACCCTGCGTGACATCTCGGCCGAAGGCCGCATGCTCGTCACGAGGGACACCTTTCGCCAGGAGATGCGCGGTCTCCCCCCGGGCGAGTCGAAGGAGCGGGATCTGACCTGGCTGGATTACTCCCTGCCAACCGCGATCTCCGCGGATGGCCGGACTGTGCTTTTCACGGAAGGAGGCGAAGGAGGGGGACCGGGCTACTCCGTCTACGTTCGGAAGACCGACGGCTCTCCGGCGGTGCGCCTCGGCGAAGGCTTCGGCCAGGCCCTGTCACCGGACGGAAAATGGGCCATCGCGATCCAGCGTCCCGCCACGGACCCGCAGTTGGTGGCCTACCCGACCGGAGCCGGCGAAGCGAGGGTTTTCCCGAAGGAGAGCCTCTCCGCCTGGAACGCCTGCTGGTTCCCCGACGGCAAGAAGTTCCTCTTCACGGCCAACGAGCCAGGAAGAGGGCCGAGACTCTATGAGCGAGCCTTCTCGGGCGGAAAGCCGCGCGCCTTGACGCCGGAGGGATACAGAGGGCTCCGGGTTGTGTCCCCGGATGGAGTCTGGGCGGTGGTGACGGGGCCAGATCGCAAGACCTATCTCTACCCGCTTGCGGGAGGCGAGCCGACGGTCATTCCGGGCGTTGAGGTCAACGATCTCGTTGCGGGCTTCGCTTCGGATTCTCGTTCGGTCTACGTCTACCACCGGGGAGAGATTCCGACCAATGTCAGTCGACTCGACGTGACCACAGGCCACCGACAGCTGTGGCGGTCGTTGACTCCGGCCGACTCCGGGGGCGTCTCCGATGTGGGTCCTCTTCCGGCGCCGAGCGGCGACTCCTACATCTACTCCTACAACCGGACGCTCTCGGACCTCTATCTCGTCGAGGGACTGAAGTGACGCTCGCTGCCGGCTCGCGGCTCGGCCCCTACGAGATCCTTGCGCCGATCGGCGCGGGTGGGATGGGGGAGGTCTATCGGGCGAAGGACTCGCGCCTCGGGCGCGAGGTGGCGATCAAGGTGCTGCCGGCGACGTTCTCGCAGGACGCGGACCGGCTCCATCGCTTCGAGCAGGAGGCGCGGGCCGCGGGGATGCTGAACCATCCGAACATCACCGCGGTCCACGACATCGGGTCCGCGGAGGGCGCGCCCTACATCGTGACGGAACTGTTGGAGGGAGAGACGCTGCGCAGCCGGCTGCTCTCCGGGCCGCTGCCGGTCCGCAAGGCGATCGATTACGCGATCCAGACGGCAAAGGGCCTGGCCGCGGCGCACGAGAAGGGGATCGTCCACCGGGACCTGAAGCCCGAGAATCTGTTTCTGACGAAAGACGGGCGCGCCAAGATCCTCGACTTCGGCCTGGCGAAGCTGAAGGCGGAGAAGGACTCCGGCTCCCAGACCGACCTGCGGACAGTCTCCGGCACCGAGCCCGGCGTCGTGCTCGGGACGATGGGCTACATGTCACCGGAGCAGGTGCGCGGCAAGGCCGCGGACGCCCGCTCGGACATCTTCGCCTTCGGGACGATCCTGTACGAGATGCTGTCGGGTGAGCGGGCCTTCCGCGGCGACTCGGCGGCCGACACGATCACGGCGATCCTGACGAAGGAGCCGCCGGATCTTTCCCAGACGAACAAGGAGATCCATCCGGGCCTCGACCGGCTCGTGCGCCACTGTCTCGAGAAGAACCTCGAGGAACGCTTCCAGTCGGCGAGGGACATCGCCTTCGACCTGGAGTCGCTTTCGGGCATCTCGGCGCCGACATCGGCCGTGGCCGCGCCCGCTCGGGCGGTGAAAAAGCGCTGGCTCGCGCCGGCCCTCATGGCGGCGGCCCTCGCCCTCGCGGCCGGCCTCGCGGGCGGCTACCGCTTCGGCAAGAAGGCCGGCTACGTCCCGCCCCCGGACTACCAGCAGCTCACCTTCCGACGCGGCGAGGTTTACACGGCGCGCTTCGCTCCGGACGGGCAAACCGTCATCTACTCAGCCGCCTGGGACGGCCGGCCGGTCGAGGTTTTCGCGACACGCACGGACCGGCCCGAGTCGCGCGTCTTCGGCCTGGTTGGCGTCGACGTCGCGTCGATCTCGAAGGCGGGCGAGATGCTCGTGCTCCTCGATCGGCACATCGAGGAGGCCTTCATACGGGCGGGCACGCTCGCGCAGGTCAGCGTCTCAGGCGGTGTGTCGCCGCGCGAGATCTCGACCGACGTGCAGTGGGCCGACTGGGGCCCCGACGGCGCGAGCTACGCGATCGTGCGTGACGTCAATTCCCGTAATCAGCTCGAGTACCCCGCCGGCAAGGTGCTCTACCTGACGAACGGTTGGATCAGTCACCCGCGCGTTTCGCCGCAGGGCGACTCGGTCGCGTTTCTCGATCATCCCATTCGGCGTGACGACGGGGGCTCACTCGTGGTCGTGGATCGCTCGGGCAGGAAGACGACTTTGGCGGGCGTTTTCGCGTCGGTCCAGGGGCTCGCCTGGTCTCGGGACGGGCAGGAAGTCTGGTTCACTGGCACCCGGGTTGGAGGCAACCGCGCAATTCACTCGGTCAACCTCGCGGGCTCCGAGCGCCTGCTCGCGCGGGTCACGGAGAGCCTCACGCTCCAGGACATCGCGAAGGACGGACGGGTCCTGGTCTCGCACGACGTCATCCGGATCGGGGTTCTGGGGCGCGGGCCGGGGGAGGCGAAGGAGCGCGATCTTTCGTGGCTCGACTGGTCTGCCGCTTTCGACCTGTCCTCGGATGGAAAGACGCTGCTTTTCGCCGAAACCGGAGAAGGATCGGGCCCAAGATATTCCTGCTTCGTGCGCGGCACCGATGGGGCGCCGCCGGTGCGCCTGGGCGATGGCGTCGCCATGTCCCTTTCGCCGGATGCCCGGTGGGTCACGGCCAACACGCCGCGCGAAGAGCATCCGAAGCTCTGGCTCTATCCCACCGGAGCTGGAGACAAGAAACTGCTGCCGACGGGGGACCTCCAGGTCGAGTCCTCCGGCGACTGGCTTCACGATGGAAAGAGGATCGTCTTCACCGCGAGCGAGCCGGGGCACGGGAGCCGGCTCTTCCTGATCGACACCACGGGCGGCAATCCCCGGGCCCTGACTCCAGAGGGATATCGGCTCGCGCCGAGGACCGTTTCCCCCGATGACAGACGTGTCGCCGTGATCGGCCCCGACCGGAAGCGCTACCTTTATCCTCTCGAGGGAGGAGAGCCTCAGCCGATTCCAGGGTTGGTGCCCGAGGAGACCCCGGCGGGGTGGACCGGCGACGGCCGATACCTCTACATCTTCCGGCGTCGCGACGTGCCCGCGCGAGTCTCGAAGCTCGACGTCGCGACCGGTAGGAAGGAGTTCTGGAGGGAGTTCATGCCGGCCGATGGCGCGGGGATCCAGGACATCGCGCCGATCATCCCGACACCGAGCGGCGAGGCGTACGTTTACGGCTACTCGCGCACACTCTCCGACATGTACGTCGTCGAGGGCTTGAAATGACGCTTTCCGCCGGAACGAAGCTCGGTCCCTACGAGATCGTCGTGCCGATTGGCGCGGGTGGGATGGGGGAGGTATACCGGGCGCGGGACGAGCGGTTGAAACGCGAGGTGGCGGTGAAGGTTCTGCCGGCGGAGCTGGCGGCGGATCCGGAGCGGCGCACGCGTTTCGAGCGGGAGGCGCGTGCGGCGTCTGCCCTGTCGCACCCGAACATTCTGACGATCTACGACATCGGGACGGCGGACGAGACGGTCTACATCGCGATGGAGCTGGTCGAGGGGGGGACGCTGAAGGACCTGACGGCTTCAGGGCCGGTGCCGACGCGCAAGCTGCTGGAGCTTGCGACGCAGATCGCGGAGGGGCTCTCGGCCGCGCACGCCGCGGGGATCGTTCACCGGGACCTGAAACCCGCCAACGTGATGGTCTCCAAGCACGGGCACGCGAAGATCCTGGACTTCGGGCTGGCGAAGCTGGTGACGCCGGAGGACCAGGAGGTGTCGGCGCTTCAGACGGCAGGGGGAGATCTGACGCGGCCCGGGATGGTGATGGGGACGGTCGGGTACATGTCGCCGGAGCAGGCGGCGGGGCGGCCGACGGACTTCCGGTCGGACCAGTTCTCGTTCGGCTCGATCCTCTACGAGATGGCCACGGGCAAGCGGGCGTTCGAGCGTGGGACGACGGCGGAAACGCTGACGGCGATCATCCGGGAGGAGCCGGAGCCGGTGTCGCAGTTGAACGCGCGGTTGCCGGCGCCGGTGCGGTGGCTGGTGGAGCGGTGCCTGTCGAAGGACCCGGAGGACCGGTTCGGGACGACGAAGGATCTCGCGCGGGACCTCGCGGCGATCCGCGACCATCTCTCGGAGGCGCCCGTCTCGGCGGAAGTCACGGGCGTGCACGCCGTCGAACCCGCGAAGGCGAAGCGGCCGCTCCTCTACGCCCTTCTTGCGGCCGCAGTGCTCGCGGCCGCCGTCGGCGTCGCCGCGTTCGCGATCGGAAAGAAAGCCGGTGTCACGACGCCCCCCCTTTTCCACCAGCTCACGTTCCAGCGCGGCGAAGTCTACTCCGCTCGCTTTGCGCCGGACGGCCAGACGATCCTCTACGCCGCGTCCTGGGAGGGGCGGCCCGTCGAGATCTTCGTCTCCCGGCTCGACAGCCCCGAGGCTCGTCCCTTCGGTCTCAAGGGGGCGGATGTCTTCGCGGTTTCCTCGTCCGGCGAGATGGCCGTGTCGCTCAACCGGCACTACGCCGGCCCGTTCCAGCGTGCGGGCACGCTCGCGCGGATCGGAGTCACCGGAGGCGGCACTCCGCGCGAAGTCCAGGAGGACGTGCAGTGGGCGGACTGGGGGCCGGATGGGCAGTCCTTCGCCGTCGTTCGCGTGGTGGGTTCCCACAGCCGCCTGGAGTACCCGATCGGGAAGGTGCTCTACGAGACGGAAGGTTGGCTCACCAATCCGCGCGTTTCACCGAAGGGAGATCTCGTTGCATTCCTGGATCATCCGCTTCTGGGCGACGACGGCGGCGCGGTCAGCGTCGTGGACCGCAGCGGCAAGAGGCGACAGCTCGCGGGCGACTTTTCGACGGCAGGGGGGCTGGCGTGGTCGCCCGAGGGAGCCGAAGTGTGGTTCACGGCCGCGGAAACGGGCGGCAATCGAGCCCTGTACGCGGTCACGCTGTCCGGATCCCGGCGCATCCTGGCCCGCGTGACGGGCAACCTGACGCTCCAGGACGTCTCGCGTGACGGCCGCGCGCTCATCGCGCACGATGCGCTGCGTTCCGGCATCCTGGCCTTTGCCCCTGGCGATTCGCGGGAAAGAGACCTTTCCTGGCTCGACTGGTCGAACGTCCGGGACATGGCGCCCGACGGAACCGTTTTCATCTTCAGCGAGACCGGCGAGGGCGGGGGCCCGGGGTACTCGGCCTATTCGCGGCGCATGGACGGGTCGCCGCCGGTGCGCCTGGGTGAAGGAAACCCGATGTCCATCTCGGCCGACGGCCGATGGGCCCTGGCGATCTCCAGCTACCTGACCAAGCCGAGACTCTCGGTGCTCCCGACGGGGGCGGGTGAGTCGCGCGCGGTTGCCTGCGGAGGGCTGACGGTGGAGTCTGCGACCTGGCTGCCCGACAGCAAGCGGATCCTGGTGACCGCGAGTGAGGCCGGGCGGGGCGTGCGCCTGTACCTGCTCGACACCCTGGACGCCGCGCCGCGCGCCTTGAGCCCTCCGGGCTACCGCGCGCCGACCCGATGCATCTCCCCCGACGGCAAGTTCGCCGCAGTCGTCGGGCCGGACAAACGCCGCTACCTCTACCCGCTCGCGGGCGGAGAGCCGTCGCCCATTCCCGGCATCGAAGAAGATGAGACGATCGGATGGACGGCGAGCGGGCAGTACTTGTACGTCTACAAGCGCGGCCTCTATCCCGCCCGGATCTTCCGCCTGGATGTCTCGACGGGAAAACGCGATCTCTGGAAGGAGCTCGCGCCGCCCGACCCGGCCGGGATCTCCAACGTCGCGCCTCCCGCGATCGCCGCGGACGGCAAGACGTATGCCTACTCCTACAACCGGATCCTCTCGGACCTCTTCCTCGCCGAGGGCGTGAAGTAAGGCTCAGTCCTCGTCTCGGAGATCCATGGCCTCTCGGAGTCCGGACCCAACGTCGCGCAGAAGCTCGTGTCCGAGGACTCCCAGCCGCTTTTCGATCTTCGAACGATCTACGGTCGTGACCCGGTGGCAGAGCGCGACACTCTCGCGAGCGAGGCCACCCGCGCCGGCAGGCAGCGGTATCACCGTCGGGCTGCCTCGGGCTTGCGCAGCGGACGTCGAGAGGGGCACGACGATCACCGAACGCCATCCTTCGTTGCGGTTGAAGGCATCATGGGACACGACGAGGACGGGTCTGCGCCCCTTCTGCTCGGATCCCGAGCGCGGCAAGAGGTTGGCCCAGTAGATCTCTCCCCGGAGCACGTTCACTTCTCCGAGTTAATCCAGGATTCGATGCCCGCCTGCTCGAGGGCCTCGTCCAGGTCGGCTCCGGTGCCCGCGTGCTCTGCCGCGTAGGAGGCGATCGCCTCCGATACTTCGGACCGCCGGACGCGGCGCAGCCATTCCGCGATGGCGCTTCGAGCCACGACGGTGGCCGGGCGTTTCCTTCTCTTCGCCTCTTCCTTGAGCTCGTCGTAGAGGCTTTCGGGAAGTGGAAGGTGGAAGTTCCGTATGGCATCTGTCATGGCAGAAAATATGCCATTTCATCGTGGCAATGTCAACCGGATAGGGCGACAGGCCTTAGTATTGCCGCCCATGGCCACGGCCGTTCCAAAGGACATCCTGCTCGTCGGCAACGAGCTCGCGATCGTGTGGGCGGATGGGACCGAGAGCTACTTTTCGCTCGAGAAGCTGCGCCGTGGGTGCCCGTGCGCGATGTGCAAGGGCGAGAAGGACATCATGGGCAATGTCTACCGAGGGCCGGATAGGCCGCTGACGCCGCGCTCGTTCCAGGCGGCCGCCCACCGGCGCGTGGGCGCTTACGCCCTGCAGATCGACTGGGCCGACGGCCACAACGACGGGATCTACAGCTTCGAGACGCTGCGGCGGATAGCGGCGGAGGGGTCGTAGGGGCGGCCCTCGGGCCGCCCGCGGGTCAGCCGACCGAGCGCTCGGCGGGCCGGACGAAAGCCTCGACCTTGTCCCGGCCGCCCCGCTTGGCGGCGTACAACGCCCGGTCGGCCGCCTCGTAAAGCTCCTCGGGGGATTGCATCTCGGGCCCGAACTCGGCGATCCCGAACGAGCACGTGGCGTGGAAGGTCGCGTCGCCGTAGTCGAACTCATGGTTGGCGACGCGGCTGCGCAGCCGCTCGCCCAGGATCTTCGCCCCGTCGAGTTTCGCCTCGGGGGTCAGCACGGCGAACTCGTCGCCGCCAACACGCGCGAAGACCTGTTCTTTGCGGAGGAAGGCCGAGACGAGCCGCACGACCTCCTTCAGGACGAAGTCCCCGCAGAGGTGCCCGCGCTCGTCGTTGATGGACTTGAATCGGTCGACATCGAAGAGGAGAAGCGACAGCGGCCGGCCGTACCGCCGCGCGCGCGCGACCTCGCGCACCGCCTCTTCCTCGAACTTGCGCTTGTTGGAAATCTGGGTGAGGCCGTCGCGGACCATCATCTCGTGGATGGCCTGGAAGTAGGCGTTCTCGACGTCGCGCTCCTGGAGGAACTTGAAGTGCACGGCGCCGATCTGGAAACGGTCGCCGCTCTTCAGAACCGCGGGCTGCTCGATGCGGACGTCGTTGACGAAGGTGCCGTTGGTGCTTCCGAGGTCCTCGAGGATGACGGATTCGATCCGGTACGTGAGCGAGGCGTGCTTGCGGGAGATCGCGGAGATCTCGGGCAGACTCACGTCCACGTTCTTGGCGCGGCCGAGCACGACCGTCGAGCCCGGGCGGAAACGGTAGCGGGTCCCGAGCCCCATGCCCTTCGGGTGCGCGATCAGGATGATGTTGGCTTCGGGGCCCGGGTCGGTGCTGCGGCGCCGGGGGGTGACCGAGGTGGCTTCGCCGTCGAGGCGGTCGGAGTCTTCGACAGAATCGCGAACGACCTCGAATTGGGCCGTTCTGCGGTCCCCCTGTTCTCGCGCAGGGAAGGACGCCGGTTCCTTTGGGCGCATGGCTGTTTGCTTAATTGTCCGACAGCCGGCTCCGCCCGGCGGTGACCGGGCGCACAACGCTTCAATTATCCCGAGCGCCGGTGCCTCTTGCGGAAGGCGCGGACCTTCATCAGGTTGCCGCAGGTCCCCATCGCGCACCACTGTCGGCGGTGGTTGCGCGTGGTGTCGTAGAAGAAAAGGACGCAGTCGGGATTGCCGCAGCGCCGCAGGAGATGGAGATCGGCACGCGAGAGCAGATCGGCCGCGACCTCGGCGACGCTTCCCAGGAGGATGATCGGGCTCGTCGGCCGCGCGGCAAAGCGCGTGCGAAAGCCGGGCCCCTGCCGCTCGAGGCGCAGGTTCCCGTCGTTCTCCGCGAGGATGAAGTTGATAGCGGCCAGTCCCTCCGTCGCGACGCCGCGGCTCTTGACGAGCCCTTCCGCCATGTGGCGCAGCGTCTCGCGGAATGCCCGTGCGCGCTCCGTGATCCGCGCTCCCTCGGGCCCGTCGTTCCATCTCTTCAGGGCGTCCGCGGCGGCGCGCGCGTCGATCCTTCCCGCGCGGGTCAGCCATCGGAGAAAGTCCTCGAGGCTCCCGAGCAGCTCGACCGCCTGTCCCTTCACGAGAGGGCGCGTGTTCAGGAAGTCGAGGCAGGGGTGTCCGCCGAGAAAGAGGAACTCGGTCTTTTCGGCCTTCTCAGCCTTTTCTGTCATCCGAAAACCGGCCTCCAGTGTAACCCCGGTTGATAGGTTACAGCCTCGAGACCGCAAAAGTCCGCGGCGAAACGAGCGCCTTTGGTAGGATTCCCCGCCTCCCGGAGAGGTGTCCGAGTGGCTTAAGGAGCACGCTTGGAAAGCGTGTGTGCGCAAAACGTACCGGGGGTTCGAATCCCCCCCTCTCCGCCATTGAAAACAGTTGCCATGTTGGGGGAATCCCCCCTCTCCGCCATAGACTCGTCTCGTGGAACGAACCGACCCCGAGCCTGACCGCGTAATTCCTATGCCAGAAGATCAAAACGCCTCCGACCTTGATCTGGTGCGGCGCATCAAGCGGGGCGACGATCAGGCCTTTCGAGAGATGGTCGACCGTTACAACGCTCGCGTCTATTCGCTCTCCTACGGCGTCCTCCGGAACTCCGAGGACGCGGAGGAGGCGACTCAGGACGCGTTTCTGACGCTGTATCGCAAGATCGGGACCTTCGACGAGTCGAAGAAGTTCTTCTCGTGGTTCTACCGCGTGGCGTTGAACGCAGCCTACTCGCGCGCGCGCCGCCGAAAGCCCGCCATCACCGTCTCGCTCGAGGACTACGTCCCGCGATTTCGCGACGACGGGCACGCCGCATCCCCGGAGTTCGCGGCATTCGTCGAGGGGGCCGAGGACGAGGCGATCGCGAAGGACCTCGCGGAGCGGGCGGAGGGATTCATCGCCGAGCTGCCGGACGCGTACCGCGACGTGATCTGGATGGTGGACGTCGAAGAGATGAAACCGGCGGACGTCGCCGAAACGCTCGACATATCGATCGCGGCGCTCAAGTCGCGCCTGCACCGGGCCCGGCTGTTCGTCCGGCAGAGGCTCCTCGAGGTCGCGGCGGTTGCGCAGACCGGGGATGCGGAGCGGAGAGTGGCGCCGTGAAGCACGACGAGATCACCTGCAAGCGCCTGATCCTCGAATCGCTCGTCGAGTACGAGGACGGC
This sequence comes from Thermoanaerobaculia bacterium, assembly GCA_041483715.1. Classification (GTDB taxonomy): domain Bacteria; phylum Acidobacteriota; class Thermoanaerobaculia; order UBA5066; family Gp7-AA6; genus DAHUXD01. The sequence goes on along the minus strand of JBGPGG010000014.1, from coordinate 27,927 downwards.
TCGATGCCCGAGCCGGACCGCCACGAGCTCGAGCGGCACCTCGCGCACTGCCCGCCGTGCATCGTGTTCCTGAAGAGCTATCGGGCGACTGGGCGCACGCTCAAGATGCTCAAGCCCCGAGAGATCCCGAAGAACCTGGCCGAAGCCGTGATGAGCTTCGTGCGCGCGCGGTGCGACAAGAAGGAGTGAGTCGGCTTTCGCCGCCCTCGCGCCTGGCCGCCTTTGGTTTCGTCTGGCTCGCGCTCTTCGCGCTGCTCTTTACCGTCGGGGACGCGCTCGGGCTCTGGCCCGCGCCACCGGTAGGAGGGTTTGCAGGAAGCGACCTCGTGGCGGGGCTTCTGTTTGGTGTCGCGCTGCTGGCGACTCTCGGCTTGAGCCGTAGGCCGTAGGCCGTCTCCCGTCTCCCGTCTCCCGTCTTCCGTCTTCCGTTTCCCCTCTCCCGTCTGCGATAGAATGCCTATCCCGGCGGCCGAGGATGAGTTCGGGCCCTGTGCGACGGAAGTCTCCGAACCTCGTCAGGTCCGGAAGGAAGCAGCGATCAGGAGGCGCCACCGGGCGCCGCAGGTCAACCTGAGCTCATCTTCGGCCGCCGGAATTTTCGATCGGGAAAGTTCTCATGCACGTCGCGCTCCCTCGAAAGTGGCGGCCTCGGATCTTCGAGGACCTCGTCGGCCAGGAGGCCGTCGCGCGCACGCTCTCGAACGCCATCGGCGAGGGCCGGGTCGCCTCCGCGTACCTGCTGACGGGGCCGCGCGGCGTCGGGAAGACCTCGACGGCGCGCATGCTCGCCCGGGCCCTGAACTGCGACAAGGGCCCGACCATTCGGCCGTGCGGCGAGTGCGCGTCCTGCCGCGAGATCCTCGACCGCGGCGACTCGCTCGACGTGCTCGAGATGGACGGCGCGTCCAACCGCAAGATCGAGCACGCGCGCGAGCTCATCGAGACCGTCCGCTACGCGCCGCAGCGCGACCGCTTCCGGATCGCGATCATCGACGAAGTCCATATGCTCACCAACGAGGCCTTCAACGCGCTCTTGAAGACGCTCGAGGAGCCGCCGGCCCACACGCGCTTCATCCTCGCCTCGACCGAGCTCCACAAGATCCCGGCGACGATCGTGTCGCGCTGCCAGCGCTTCGCGTTCCGTGCGCTGACGGTCAAGGAGATCGGGGCGCAGCTCCAGAAGGTGGCGAAGGCCGAAAAGATCCAGGCCACGCCCGGAGCCTTGCGCCTGCTGGCGTCGGCCGCGGAGGGGAGCCTGCGGGACGGCCTTTCGTTGCTCGACCAGGCGGCGACGGTCGCGGGCGGGACCGTGGACGAGGCGCGGTGCGCCGAGATCCTGGCTCTGGTCAACCGGGAGCTGCTCGAGGGCATGTACTCGGCGGTGGCCGGGGGCGACCGCTCGGCCGCGATCGCCCACCTCGGGCGGCTCACGGAAGCGGGAGCCGATCCCCGGCACGTCCTGAGGGAATTCGTGGCCTTTCTCCGGCGCATGCTGATGGTTGCCGCCGGGGCGACCGCGGACGTTGCAGAGGAGGAACGGCCGCGCGTGGCCGCGCTGTCGAAGGCGATGCCCTACGACAACCTCCTGCGCGCGGTTTCGCTCGCACTCGAGGCGGACGCCCTGGCGCGGCGGGTCGACGATCCGGCGCTGGCCGTCCAGATGCTGGTCTTGAAGCTCGCGGAGCTGCCGCGGCTGCGCGGGATCGAGGAGACGATTGCCGCCGCGCCCGCTTCCGCCGCGAAGCCGGCGGCGCCGGCGCCCGCGCCGCGGCCGAGCGGCTCGGGCCCCCGGATCGTGTCGCTCGTTTCCGTCGAGCCCGAGCCCGAGGAGTCGCCCGCGCCCCCCCCGGGCGGCGATCTGCTCCAGCGCTTCCACGAGATCCTCGATTCGCGCCGCCGCGTGACCGCCGCGCAGGTGAGCCTCGCCGAATCGATCTCCGCGGCGGGCGACGACCTCGTTCTGCGCTTCGGCATCGACCGCGCCGCGGCCAAGGAGGCGCTCGAGGAGCAGGGCGCGAAGAAGCTGCTGGCCGAGGTCGCGCGCGAGGCGTTCGGCCGGCCGATGCGGGTCGTGTTGAAGACGGGCCCGCCCGCCGACGGCGACCTCGGCAAGGCGGCACGCGAGGTGCCCCGCGCGACGATCGCGCGCGAACGCGCGAGCTCTCGCGCCGAGTTGGACCCCATGGTGCGCTCGGCGATGGAGCTGTTTCACGGGGAGCTGACCGAGATCAAGGAGGAAGAGTGAGAGTCGACTTCTCCCGCTCATGAACATCCAAAAGATGATGCAGCAGGCCCAGGCCATGCAGACGAAGATGCAGGAAGACCTGGCGGCCATGAAGATCGAGGCGACCGCGGGCGGCGGAATGGTGAAGATCGAGATGTCGGGCGCCAAGGAGATCCTGGCGGTCCACATCGAGAAGGCCGCGGTGGATCCCGAGGACGTCGAGACCCTCCAGGACCTGATCCTCGCCGCCTCCCGCGAGGCCTCCCGCCGCGTGGACGAGGCCCTGCAGAAGAAGACCGCGTCGCTGCTCGGCGGCATGCTCCCGGGGATGCGCTAGACGGGAAACGTAAAACGTAAAACGGTAAACGTAAAGAGAGGCGCACTCCCCCACGTTTCCCGTTTTCCGTTTCACGTTTTACGACTTACGATCCGCCCATGATCGGCACTCCTAAGAGCCTCGAGCGCCTGGCCGCGGAGTTCCAGCGCCTGCCCGGAATCGGGGCCAAGAGCGCGTCGCGGCTGGCGTACCACCTCCTGCGCTCCTCCGATGAAGAGGCACAGCGGCTCGCCAGCGCGATTCGCGAAGCGCGGGCGGCGGTGCGCCGCTGCTCGGTGTGCAACACGCTGACCGAGGAGGACCCCTGCGAGATCTGCTCGGACCCGCAGCGGGACGCCGCGCTGCTGTGCGTCGTCGAGGAGCCCGGCAACCTCGTCGTGATCGAAAAGACGCGGGAGTTCCGCGGCCGGTACCACGTGCTCTGGGGCGCCCTGTCGCCTCTGCGCGGGATCGGGCCGGACGAGATCGACACGGCCGGCCTCGTGGCCCGCGTCACATCGGACGTGAAGGAGGTCGTCATCGCGACCAACCCGAACGTCGAAGGGGAGGCGACCGCGCTCTACCTCGCCCGGCGCCTGAGGGCGACAGGGGTCAGGATCACGCGGATCGCGTTCGGTTTGCCGGTCGGCGGCGACATCGAGTACGCCGACGAGGTCACCATGGCGCGGTCGCTGGAGAACCGGCGGGAGCTCTAGCTAACCGGCGGCGGCGCGAAAGCTGTTAGAATAAGTCGTAACAGGAGAATCAGTTAATTCATGACGCTGCCCGACCTCGTCCTGTACGACGACGAGTTTCGCAAGATCAAGGACTCGCTCCAGAGGCTCGCATCGGACGCGAATGCCAACGTCGTCTTCCTGGTCGACAAGAACGGCCAGCAGATCGCCGCGGTCGGAGACCTGACGTCGCTCGACACGACCTCGCTTGCCTCGCTGACGGCCGGCAACGTGGCCGCCACCGACGGGCTCGCCCGCCTGATCGGCGAAAAGGAGTTCTCGATTCTGTTCCACGAGGGGGAGCGGGACAACATCCACATTTCCATCGTCGCCCAGCGGGTGATCCTCGTCGTGATCTTCGACGAGCGCACCTCGCTCGGGCTCGTCCGGCTTCGGGTCCGCCGGTCGATGTCGGAGCTCGAGAAGATCTTCGAGGACATCGCGCGCAAAGCCGAGAAGGAGAAGCAGGTGCTGTCGGCCGACTTCGACTCTCCATTTGCCGAGATCACGGACGAAGACATCGACCGGTTGTTCTCGGAGTAGTGCCCTGGACCCGGCGTTCGGCCTTTCGGTGACGGTCCGATGACGTTCATCAACTACGCGGCCCGCGAGATCAACTGCAAGATCGTCTACTACGGGCCCGGCCTGTGCGGAAAGACGACGAACCTCCAGTACATCTACGACCGCACGAACCCGTCGGCCAAGGGCAAGCTGATCTCGCTCGCAACCGAGACCGACCGCACGCTCTTTTTCGACTTCCTGCCCCTCGACCTCGGGACCGTGAAGGGCTTCAAGACCCGGTTCCACCTGTACACGGTGCCCGGCCAGGTCTTCTACGACGCCTCGCGCAAGCTGATCCTGAGGGGCGTGGACGGCGTCGTCTTCGTCGCGGACTCCCAGGAAGCGCGCCTGGAGGCCAACATCGAGTCCATCCGCAACCTCGACAAGAACCTCAAGGACCAGGGCTACGACATCGCCACCATGCCCTACGTTTTGCAGTTCAACAAACGGGACCTGCCCACCGCGATGGCGGCCGATGAGCTGTACCGGCGGCTGAACATCAAGCGCGAGCCCACCTTCGAGGCCGTGGCCACGACCGGCCCCGGCGTCTTCGACACGCTGAAGGCAGTGGCCCGGCAGGTGCTGATGGACCTGAAGAAGCGGTAGTCGACAGTTGACAGTCGACTACCCTCAGCTGTTCCCGCCCTTGCCCACCGCCGCCTCGAAGCAGATCCGATCGTCCGTGCACTCCTCGGGCACGGCGAGATCTCCGTCGGGTCCGCTCGAGCGCATGGTGCGCAGGCACCAGTACTGGGCGGTCGAAGGTGACTGGCGCGGGTCGCCCTGCCCGAACGCGTCGAGTGCGAGCCAGGTCTTCGTGCGGAGGTGACGGCAGAGAAACGGGTCCGCCTCGAGCCGTCCTTCGCCCGCGGGGCGGGCAAAACGCCGCATGGGCCCGAGTGGATCGTCGCTCAAGCTACCCGAAGACCTGCCGGAGCGCCCGCTCGAGCTCCACCCGCGCAAGCGGGACCTTGTACCCGTTCTGCGCGAGCGGCTTCGCGTCCCGGACGGCCGCTTCGGCGGCACGGCGGGCGAGCTCCTCCGAGGGCCGGCCGCCCTCGAGCGCGGCCTCGGCCGCCTTCGAGCGGTAGGGCGTGGGAGCGACCGAGCCGAAGACGACGCGCGCGCCGGCAACGGCGCCGCCCGAGATCGCGAGGCTCACGCAGACCTCCACGAGCGGCCAGTCGAAGGATTCCTTCTCCTTGAGCTTGCGGTAGATCGAGCGCGATCCGGCCGGCAGCGCCGGGATCGAGACGGACTCGACGATCTCGCCCGGATTCAACGTGTTCTCGCGCGTGGCGTCGTCGGCGGGGCGCAAGAAGAAGCGGTCGATCGGGAGGCTGCGTCTGGCCTTCGGCGAGAGCACTTCGAGCGTCGCGCCGTAAGCCAGGAGCGCCGTGCCCGCGGCCGATGGGTGTACGCAGCAGCACAGCAGGTCCGTGTCGAAGATCGCGTGGAAGCGGTTCTCACCGTCCCGCGCGAAACATTCGCTGCCGCCTTTCTTGCGGCAGTCGAACTCTTCGAGCCGGTAGTACCAGCAGCGGGGCCTCTGGCAAAGGTTGCCGCCGAGAGTCGCCATGTTGCGGATCTGGGGCGTCGCGGCTCCGCCCGCCGCCGCCGCCAGGGCGGGATACGTCTTCTGGAGGCCCGGATCCCCGGCGATGCGCGCGAGTGTGGCGAGCGCGCCGATCTTCGCGGGCGGCCCGGCCTCGATCCGGTCGTGGCCGGGGATTTCGATGATCGAGACGACGGTCTTCGGGCTGTCGATGCCCTCCTTCATCCGGTCGAGGAGGTCCACGCCGCCCGCCTTGAGAGCGGCGTCCGGAGACACGGTCGCGCGCGCGGCCTCGGAGAGCGTTCGCGGACGGACCAGGGCGAACGGCTTCATACCGGGCCTCCTTTCGCGCGGGCCTCTTCGGCCTCCGCGACCGCGGCGAGGACGACCTCGGGGGTGATCGGGAGCGTGCGGACGCGCGCGCCGACGGCGTGGGACACGGCGTTGGCGATCGCCGCGGCCGTCGGCACCGTCGCCGGCTCGCCGATGCCGACCGAGTTGGTGCTGTTGACGCCGTCCCAGACGGAGACCAGGATCACCTCGATCTCCGGCACGTCGAGGGATCCCGCGATCTTGTACTCCTCGACGTTGGGGTTGACCATGCGCCCGGTCCGCCGGTCGAGCACACGGTCCTCGAAGAGGGCGTACGACACGCCCTGGATGACCCCGCCCTGGATCTGGCTCTCGGTCGCGAGCGCATTCAGGACGACTCCGCAGTCGTGGACGGCCACGACCCGCTCGACGCGGACCTTGCCGGTCGCCGTGTCGACCTCGACTTCGGCAAACTGCGCCCCGGTGGTGAACCGCTTCCAGGCGTCTTCGTGGTTATCGGCGCGGTCGGCGGTGGCGGAGACTCCCTGGCCGGGCAGGAGCTTGCACGCCTCGGCCCACGGGAGGCTGTGCTTCGGATCTCCCGGCGCCGAGACGACGCCGTCGGCGACCGTGACGGAGTCGACCGGGACCTTCCATTGGCGCGCGACGGCGGCGGCGAGCTGCTGCCTGGCCTGGAACGCCGCGCGCCGGATCGTGGGCGCGGTCGAGGGCGTCGTCTTCGAGCCGCCGGACCCGGGGCCATGGGGCATTCGCGTGTCACCGATGCTCACCGAGACCTTTTCGAGCGGGAGCTGGAGTTCCTCGGCAGCGACGATCGCCACCATCGTGCGCGAGCCCGTGCCGAGGTCCTGGACGCCGTGCTCGACCTCGGCCGATCCGTCGCGGTGAATGGTGACGGTCGCCCGCGGACCGGTGTTGCCGGTGTTGTACCAGACGGCTGCACCCACGCCGACGCCGCGGCGGATCCAGGGGTCCGCCGTCTGTCGGCGGCTGTCGCGCGTCTTCCAGCCGATCTTTTCGGCGCCGATTCGGAACTCCTCGCGGCGCACCGCGGAGGGGTCGTTCTTCATCCGGAACTCGAGGGGCTCGATGCCGAGCCTGGCGGCGAGCTCGTCCATCGTCGCCTCGAGGGCGAAGGCGCCCTGGGGGTGCCCTGGAGCGCGCATGGCCGTGGAGGGGCCGGCGTTGGTGAAGACGTCGTACTCATCGACCTTGAGGTTCTCGCAGGCGTAGATGTTCTTGATCGGGCCCGACGTGCCTGTGCCCCCGTTCGTGCCGCCGTTGCCGTAAACGGTCAGCTGGAGGGCCGTCAGCTTGCCGTCCTTCGTGGCGCCGGCCTTGACGGTCTGGACGGAGGACGGACGATTCCCGGTCGCGACCTGCTCCTCTTTGCGGTCGAGGAAGAGCTTGACGGGGGCTCCGGCCTCCTTCGCGAGGCGGGCCGCGGTCAGGCCCTCGATCCGCGCGCCGAACTTGGCGCCGAAGCCTCCTCCCATGTATTCGGTGATGACGCGGACCTTCGAAACGGGAATCTTCAGCGTCTGCGCGAGCTCGTCGCGTACGCCGAAGAGGCCCTGCGTCGAGGCCCAGACCGTCAGCTCGTCGCCGTCCCACCGCGCCACCAGGCCGTGGGTCTCGAGGGCTGTGTGCGTCTGCACCTGGGTCACATAGGTCGCCTCGACGACGGCGTCCGCTTTCCTGAAGCCCTCCTCGACGTTCCCCTTGACCGTCGAGCGCGGCCCCAGGACGTTGCCGTTTCTCGCGAGCCCCTTGCCGGCCGACTCCACCTCGCCGGCCGAGGTCTTCGTCTCGGCCTTGCCGTCGAAGACGAGGGGCGCGCCCGGCTTGCGGGCCGCCTCGAGCCCGATCACGAAGGGACGCGGCTCGTACGCGACGCGGATCGCCGCCAGGGCGTCGTCGGCCTGCTCGGGCGTGGCCGCGGCCAGGGCCGCGATCTCGTGGCCTGCGAACCGGACCCGTTCGCCGGGCTCGGCGAGGACGAGGGCCGCCCGAACGCCGGCCATCTTCCGCGCCGCGGACAGGTCCACGGACGTCACGGTCGCGGCGGCCATGGGGCAGCGCAGGATCCTGCCGTAGAGCATTCCGGGCAGGCGCACGTCGATCGAGTACTTCGCCGCGCCCGTGGTCTTGGGCTTGCCGTCGAGACGCGGCACGCGTGTGCCGACGATCGAAAACTTCTTCGAAGGGTCCCACGGCGCCGGATCGCCCGGGGCGACGGCGATTTCCTTGACCTGGAAGTCGCCCTCGAAGCCGACGCGGATCTTGTCGGTCATGTCAGCCCTCCTGTTCCAGGGCGTCGCGGATGGCCGATGCGACGCGGGGGTCGTCCTCGAGCCGGGAGACGGTAGACGGTAAACGGGAAACGTGGAGGTTGATGGCTTCGTTTTCTGTCTCCCGTCTTCCGTTTTCCGCGGTCTTCAGACCGGCCGCGCGCTCGACCGCGTCGAAGACGTGGTTGTAGGCGCCGCAACGGCACAGGTTTCCGGAGACCGCCTCCCGGATCGCCTGCCGGCTCGGTTTCGGGTCCCGGTCGAGGAGCAGCTTGCAGGAGAGGATCATGCCGGGCGTGCAGAAGCCGCACTGGAGGGCGTCAGCCGCAATGAAGGCCTCCTGCAGGGGGGTCAGCCGCCCGTCCTCGGCCAGGCCCTCGATCGTCGTGATGGACTTGCCGGCGGCCTCGTGCGCGAGCATCATGCACGAGCAGACCGACTCGCCGTCCAGGAGTACCGTGCAGGCGCCGCAGGCGCCGCGGCCGCACACGGCCTTGGTTCCGGTCAGGCCGATGCGCTCGCGCAAGGCGTCCACGAGCGTCACGCGGGGCTCGACGGAGAGCCGGTGGGCCGCGCCGTTGATCGTCAACTCGAGTGGCGCCGCGCCCGGCCCGATCGTGGCGGTCTCTACGCCCTCCGCCTTCGCGCCGACGCTCGCCGCGATCGCGCCGACGAGGCTCCCTCTCACGAGATCCCTGCGTGTGAAACCGCTTCCCGGCTCGTCACTCATGGGGCCTCCCCTCAGTCAGACCTCGTGAAGATCATACGTCCGGTAGGCCGTGGTGTTTTCTCGGGCGGCGGCCCGGAGCGGCCGCTTCAGCGTTTCTTGCGGACGTCACGGTGGTCGCCGTGGGTCTCGATCGCCATCGGCGGGGCGGCCCCGCCGCTCCGGAGAAAGCGGCGCACCGCATCCAACCGTTCGACCGCGGCCCGGCGCGCGAGGCTCCGGAAGCCGCCCGGAACCGGGAGCGCCCGCAAGCGCGCGATCTCCGAGCCGAACGCCCCCTCGGCGGCGAGCAGGGCCCGTCGGCGCTCGGGAAGCGGGAGGGCGTCGAGGAAGGCGACCCGGGCGAGATCCTCGTCGTTCGATCGGGGCGGGGAAGGCGCCTCCTCCAGCCAACGCCGCAGCTCCCGCCGGCCGGCGGCCGTGACCCGGTAGAGGTTGCGACGAGGTCCCCGGCGAGGGCCCAGGACCCGGAGGAGCACCCATCCCTTCCGGCGCATCCGCGCCAGGGCGGGGTAGATCTGGGAGAAGCCGGCGCTCCACGCCGGGTCGATCTCTTCGCGCAGGGCGCGCGCGAGCTCGTATCCGGTGCGCGGCGTTTCGCGGAGAAGGCCGAGGAGAACCTGGGGGAGCGCCACGCGAAGACTATATCAATGTAAATATAGCTGCCGGCGAAGAGGGCCCCGGGGAGACCCGGCCGGGGGGATGTCAAGGGATAAAAAGAGGGGGCCCGCAGGCCCCCGAGAAACCGTGTTCGAAGCTGTAAGTGCTTGACTTACTTCTTCTTCTTGGTCGCCTTCTTCGCCTTCTTCGCGGCTTTCTTCTTCGTAGCCATTACGTCACCTCCCTCCCGACAGCCAATTGACAGCCCTCGGGCGAGATGCTAGTTTTTCCGCCCCCGTGAAAGGGCGTATCGCCTTCAGTCTGTCGCTGCCGAACGATTGATGGGTCATACGTTTTGTTTCGTCGCCGGATGGGCCGCAACCCATCCGGCGTTTTCATTCTAGAAGTTTCTTCCGGTCGCGTACAAGAAATTTCCTTGCATTCTTCTTGAGATCATTGTGGCGTCCCGCGGGGCGCAAGTCAAGTCGCGGGGCGGATTTCGTGTCCGGATCGCCGGGGTTGCGACGCAATAGAATCGCCCGGTGACTTCCAACGAGACCATCACCGTCGCGCACAGCCCCGACTCGGACGACGCGTTCATGTTCTACGCGCTCGCCGAAGGGCGCGTCGAGACCGAGGGCCTCTCCTTCGTCCACGAGCTGTCCGACATCGAGTCGCTGAACCGGCGCGCGATGGCGGGAGAGCTCGCCGTCACGGCCGTCTCGTTCCACGCCTACACGCGCCTGGCCGACCGCTACCTACTGCTGCCGCACGGCGCGTCCTTCGGCGACGGCTATGGGCCGGTCGTGGTGGCGCGGGGGCCGATCGCGCGCGAGCGAATCGCGGCGGGCGAGATTCCGGTGGCGTCGCCGGGGGAGTGGACGACGGCGGCGCTGGCGCTGAAGCTCTGGGCGCCCGGCGTCGAGACGCGCTCCATGCCGTTCGATCGGATCCAGGAGGCGGTGCGCGCCGGAGAGTTCGAGGCGGGGCTGCTGATCCACGAAGGGCAGCTCACCTTCCGGGAAGAGGGCCTCGCCGAGGTGGTCGATCTTGGCCGCTGGTGGAAGGAGGAGACGGGGCTCCCGCTGCCCCTCGGCGGCAACGTCGTGCGGCGAGACCTCGGTCCCGAGCGGATCGGCCGCATCTCGCGAGCCCTCTCCCGCTCGATCGAGTATGGCCTGGCCCATCGGGGCGCCGCCCTCGACCACGCCATGCGCTACGCGCGCGGGCTGCCGCGCGAGAAGGCCGACCAATTCGTCGGCATGTACGTCAACTCCTGGACGCAGGGCTACGGGGAGGCCGGCCGGCGGGCGGTCCAGCTGCTCCTCGACCGGGCCCACGCCGCCGGACTCGTGCCGAAGGTGACGGCGGAATACGCCGCCGAGCCATGAAGCTCGATACCCGTCTCGAAACCCTCGTCCTGACGGTGCACCTGGCCGCGCTCGCCCTGGCGCTGGCGCCGCCGCTCTTCTTCGGAGCGGTCGTGGCGCCCGCGGTCTTCAGGATCCTGCCGACTCGGGACATGGCCGGAGCGCTCCAGAGCCCGATCCTCTCGAAGCTGTGCGGGATCTCCGAGGCGAGCTTTCTCGTCCTCTTCGGGACCGCCTGGCTGCTGACCTCGGGCGGCGCGGCGAAGGCGACGCGCGCGTTGCTCACGCGTCTGCCGGTCCTCGGGTTCTTCGCTGCGCTCGTGATCCGAGAGCTGCTGATCCCGCCCATCGACCGGATCCGCGCGGAGGCGCCGGGCCTCATTGACAACCTGCCGGCGGGCGATCCGGCGCGGGTGCTCCTGGACCGCTACCACCGGCTGTCGACGGGATTCTTTTCGCTCGCGATCGGGGCCGCGCTCCTGCTGCTCTTCGTCACCGCGCGGCTGCTCTCCGAGCGCCGTGCGGCGCCGCCTGCAGCGGCCAGGCCGCCCGTTCCGAAAATTTTGGATCTGGGCTGAAGCTGGTTTCAGGACGCTAGGTCTTCCTCGCCCCCCTCACCACCTGCAGCACCAGAATCACCCCCGCCGCCACCAGCGCGAAGGGCCAGAGCCTCCAGGCGGCGTCATAGAAGGATTCGGGGATCACGAGGTTCTGCGATAGCGCCGTTACGATCGCGATCGTGACGAGAACGATGCCCGGCACGATGGGCGCGGAGCGCCGGTCCTGGCCCGAAAGGCGTCCGAGGCCGCCGGCGAGCAGGAGGCCGGAGCCCAGGCCGAGCAGCAGGGTCGCCCAGCCCGGCATCCAGCGCTCGAGCGGGTCCCGCAGCAGGAAGCCCGCGCCGAGGCCGAGCAGGACGCCGGCCGGGACGATCGGGCCGCGAAATTCCCGCAGCGCGGAGAGAGCCAGCAGGATCGCCCCGATCAGCAGCAGGATCGGACCGGGGCCGCGAAAGTGGAGGGACCGGTAAAGGATGAAGTAGATCCCCAGGGCGACCAGCGCCACGCCCAGGTTCAAGCCCCGCCTGTCGCTGATGTTCATCGTCTCCTCGCGAGCGCGGCCGCCCGCGCTCCTTCGCCGACCGCCCTGTCTCTATCCCAGCGGAAGAATCCTTCTCCCGCCTTTTTGCCCGTCAGCCCTTCCGCGACGAGGGTCTTGAGAATCGCGGGAGCCCGAAACCGGTCCGACGGAAGCTCCGCCTCGAGCGTCTCGGCGATCGCCAGGCGCACGTCGAGCCCGACGAGGTCGCTCGTCTTCAAGGGGCCCATCCGGTGCCCGTAGCCGAGCTCCATGGCGCGGTCGATGTCAGACGCACCCGCGACGCCTTCCTCCAGCATCCGCATGGCCTCGAGGCCGAGCGCCACGCCCAGGCGCGAGGTCGCGAAGCCCGGCGAATCGAAGACCCGGATGGATTCCTTGCCCAGCGATCGCACCAGCGCGAGCGCGCGCTCCTCGGTCTCGGCGGATGTCTCCTTGCCGCGCACGATCTCGACGAGCGGCATCACGGCGACCGGGTTGAAGAAATGGATGCCGATGACGCGATCGCGGCGGCCGGTGGCATGGGCGATCTTCGTGATCGGGAGCGAGGAGGTATTCGACGCGAAGATGGTCCGATCGGGGCAGAGGTCGTCGAGCTCGGAGAAGACCATGCGCTTCAAGTCCAGCGCCTCCGGGACCGCCTCGATCGCGAAATCCACGTCACCCGCGTCGCGCAGGCGCGCGGCGATGCGGAGCCGGTGGCGCGCCGCCTCGGCGGCCTCGGTCGTGAGCTTCCCCTTGTCGATGGCCCGGCCCCACGACGCCTCGACGGCAGGCCGCACCGCACGCTGCGCCTCCGGATCCGCGTCGAAGACCCAGGTGTCGTAGCCCGACAGAGCGCACAGGCCGGCTATTCCACGGCCCATGGTGCCGGCGCCGATGACGAGAATACGACCAGGCTCCATCGAGGGGATTATATGAACCCTATCGGATGATCGCCTCAGCGTTGCTCCAGAGGATCTGCTCCTTCGCCGCGTCCGACAGCGGCAACGCGAGAAAGTCCTCCACGTTCTTCTTCATCGAGGCCACGCCGGGGCTCGGGTAGTCGGTGCCCCAGAGGCAGCGGTCGGCCAGGTCCTCGAGGCGCGGCAGGTATTCGAGCAGCTTCTTCGGCGGGATGCCGGAGAGGTCGAGGTGCACGTTCGGGTGGCGACGCACGAGGAAGGCGGCGGTGTTCATGTAGAGCGGCCGGCCCGCGTGCGCGAGGATGATCTTGAGCGTGGGGAAATCCACGGCGACGTCGTCCACGGCCATCGGGTCCGCGAACCGATTGCGCGCGCCCGGGAAGATCGAGGTGCCCGTGTGGATCATCACCGGGCGCCCGGCGCGCTCGGCCGCCGCGTAGACCTCCCCTAGCCCAGCGAGCCCGTCCAGGTATGCGTTCGCGGCGAAGAGCTGGTGCGGCGGGTGGATCTTGAGCATCCGGATGCCGAGCTCTTCGAAGAGGCGTCGGGTCTGACCTCCGGCGTCGCGGGCGAGGCGCGGGTGGACCGATCCGACCGCGAAGAGCCGGTCCTCGCGGCCGCGGACGTAGCGCGCGATCCAGTCGTTGGCCGAAGCGTCGAAGCCCATGACCTCGGGCGCAACGTAGTTGATGAGCGCCGCGCGCTCGATCCCCTCGCGGTCCATCAGCCGGAGGAGCTCGGACGGGTCCGAGAGCGCCTGCTGGATCTCTTCGAGATCGCTCCGGCCGGCCGTCATCCGGGCCCGGACGTCGGGCTTCATCTGTTCCCAGGGCTGCACGTGGACGTGGCAGTCGAAGACGCGCATACGGCCCGGATAGCGTAGTCCACGACCCGGGGCGGCCGAGTCTGGTAAATTCTCGCCAGACCGCAATGGCCCGAATACTTTCCATGCGTTGCCTGCTCGGCGCGGCCGCTATGGCTGCCGCCTGCGGACTCGCGGCGGTGCCCCAGAAGGCCGCGACGCCCATCCCGACGCCCGTGCCGCCCGAGCGGGCCGCCGCCTCGCAGAACAGGGGAGCGATCCCCGAGCGGCGACTGCCGCGTTACGAAAACCGTTTCGTCAGCTTCTCGAAGATCTCGCGCGTCGAAGAGGTGGACCTCGACGGCGACGGCGTGGCCGAGGCCCTCGTCGAGGGGACCGGGTCCGTCCGCGGGCTTCCCCCCGACATCCCCGTCGTCGGGTTCGTGTCGCGCACGCGCCTGCCCTTCGAGAACCCGATCTTTGCCGCATTCCAGCGAAGCAAGGGCGGCGACTGGAACCTCCTGCTCGTCGGGCACCTGCCGCTGCGCTGCAAACAGAGCGACTACCCGGGCAGGTGCGACGAGCTCTACGCTTTCCGGACCGTGCTCTTCCGTTTTGACGACCGCCCGCAGATCGCGCTGCAGATCGTCCACGCGGGCGAGCCCCACCTGTCTCAGACGCACGTCTACCGGCTGGACCGCGGGCGGCTCGACACGACGTTCGAGGCCGCGGGCCCGCGGCCGGGCCTGGACGTCGATATCGGGCCGGACGGCATCACACGCCGGATCGCGGTGGACACCTTCATCAACAAGGAGCTGCCGGAGCGCTACCGCAGCTTCACGCTCGTCGGGAACTACGTGTTCGGCGAGCGGAAATTCCGCATCCTCTCCGAGAGCCTCGAGCCCGAGTGGAGCGAGCGGGCGGACCTCGATCTCTCCTACTGGGGCCTCGTCCATCAGTCCACGTTCGCGTCCGATGTCGCACGGCTCCAGGAAAGGCAGAAGAAGGCGGAGCCCTGGGCCCTCGACCCGGTCGAGCTCGTCAAGAAGCGCTTCGCCGATGCGCGCGACGTGCGCCTCGGGGTCAAGCAGGCGGGCATCGCCGTCGTCTATTTCGAGCGCGTCGGCTGCCCGGCCCACGTCGTCGTATACCAGCCCCTCCGGCACATCGAGAGCGAGAAGAGCCTGTGGGACTTCGCCGTCATCCGCTCTGCCGAGGAGTCTGCCTACGAGTGCCTGGGAGAGGCGCCGATGAAGGGGCAGTAAGCAGTCGGCAGTAAGCGGTAAGCACTGGAGGACTGGGGCCCGGTTACTACGCGGCGGACGGAAGCGGCTTGACGATCCGGACCGCGAAGGCGGCCACGAGCAGCAGCGCGTTGACCGCCGTCCCCAGCAGGACCGGATCGCGCCCGCCGGCGAGCGACGGAAAAAACCGGCCGGCCGCGGCCGTTGCGCCGCCCGCGATCATCGCCGCGATGGCGCCTCCAGTCGGCACGCGCCAGCGCGCCGGCAGGAACGCCGCGAGCGTCGGCAGAATCAGGCCGGCGGCGAAAATCGAGTAGCCGAGCCGCAGCGTCCGCAGCACGTCCCGGTCGAGCGCGAGCGCGGTCGCGAGGCCGAGCGCGCCATAGAGGGGCGCGAAGAGCCGGGAGACCGCCAGGGGAAGCGGCCGCCCGCCGCGAAGCGGGGGAGCGAGGTCCCGCGCCGTGACGGCGGTTGCCGACAGGAGCACGATGTCGGCCGAGGTCTGCATGGTCGCGACGAGGGCCACGAGCACGAGCGCCGAGAGCGCCGGCGGCGCGAAGCCGAGGACCGCCGCGGGCAGGGCCTCGACGGCCGCGACCGGCGCGAGCGCCTTGCGCGCGGCCAGCGCGATCGCGGCGACCGAGAGGCCGAAAAGCACCTTGGACCCTGCGGCCAGCAGGGCGGACCGCCGCGCGGTCTCTTCGTCGCGGCAGGAGAGCAGCTTCAAGTAGATGTCGCTGCCGACCAAATGCGGCAGGCCGATGAGCACCAGCATCGCGAAGACGTCGCCAGCGGAGAACGTCGGGGACGTCGGGAAGCTCCACACGCCATCGGGGAGGCCTCCGAGACCCTTCGCGCCCGCGAGCGCACAGACGAGCGCGATGCCCGGGATGCCGACGAGCATCAGGCCGAATTGCAGGAGGTCCGTCCGCACGACCGCGTACTGCCCGCCGAGGCAGGTGTAAGCCACGAAGACGGCGGTCGAGAGAACGATCGCGCGGGTGGGCGCGAAGCCGAAGGCTGCGGTCAGTACGACCTGCGTCGCTTCGGTCAGCAGCGCGAACCAGACGATCTCCGACACGAGGACGAGCGCGGCGGCGACCCGGCGGGCGGCGTCACCGTAGTGGCGCCCGAGGATCTCCGGGAGGGTCACGGCGCCTTCGCGGCGGACCCGGCGCGCGAAGAAGAGGCCGAGCAGCAGCAGGCCGAGCGCGCCCGCGAGGTCGAGCCAGAGCCCCGCGATTCCGTGCGTGTAGACGAGCGCCGCGAGCGCGATCGTCGTGGACCCTCCGGTGGTCAGCGAGGCCAGCCCCAGGAATCCCCAGAAGGTGTTGAGGGAGCGGTCTGCGACGAAAAAAGAGGATTCGTCGCGCCCGGCCCTGCGCCGAGAGGCCACCCCGATCGCGAGGACCGCGACGAGGTAGAGCGCGAGGGCGGCAAGGGTCAGTGCGGGCACGGGCGGATTATGCCGCCGGCCGCGCGGCCCTACCCCCTCTTCCGGAGGGGGGCCGCAAATGAACTCCTGAGAATCGATTGTTAGCCCGACGGGAGCCGCCGCGCGGCCTCGCGCAGCACCGCTTCCATCACGGTCGTTCCGACCATGAGGGCGCGTTCGTCGATGTCGAAGCGGGGCGAGTGGTGCGGGCGCAGGCCGTCGTCGCGCGCGCAGCCGACGAAGAAGAAGCAGCCGGGCACGCGGTTCAGGAACACGGACATGTCCTCGCCGCCGAGGGTGCGCGTGTCGGTCTCGACGTTATCCTCGCCGAGCAGGCGGCTGGCAGTCTCGATGACGAGTTCCGCCATCTTCGCGTCGTTGACCGTGGCGCTGTTGACGCGGTCGTAGCGCAGGGTCGCCCGCACGCCGCAGGCCGCGGCCGTGCCGGCGACGATCCGGCCGATCTTCTCGGGAAGCGCGCGGCCCGTGGCCTCGGTGAAGGATCTCGCCGTGCCGGTCAGCAGCACCGAGCCGGGAATGATGTTGAAGGCGGTGCCGCCATGGATCGAGCCGATCGTGACGACGGCCGCGTCGAGGGGCGAGATCTCGCGCGACACCACCGTCTGGAGAGCCTCGACGATGCGCGCGGCCGCCACGATGGGGTCGGCCGTTTCGTGGGGGGCCGCTCCGTGTCCGCCGCGGCCCTCGACCTCGATCTCGAAGTGGTCGACGGCGGCCATGAGCGCGCCGCGGTTGACGCCGATCTTGCCGACGGGAAGGGGGCTCCAGAGATGGAGGCCGAAGGCCGCGCCCACGCCCTCGAGCACGCCGTCATCCGCGCAGGCCTGAGCGCCGCCCTGGCCTTCCTCGGCCGGCTGGAAGAGGAACCGCACGGGCGCTTCGGGCTTCGTCGCGGCGAGGCGGCCGGCGACCGCGAGCGCCATCGCCACGTGTCCGTCGTGTCCGCAGGCGTGCATCCGGCCCGGGATCGCGGAGGTGTAAGTCTCTTCGTTCGCCTCCTGGAGGGGCAGCGCATCCATGTCCGCGCGGAGCATGAGGCGCGCGCCTTGGGCGCCGTCGTCGGCCACGACGCCGGTTCTTCCGACGCCCGCGCGCGGCGCGAGGCCGATCGCGCGCAGCTGCTGTACGACGACGCCGGCCGTGCGGTGCTCCTCGAACGCGGTCTCCGGGTGGCGATGCAGGTCTCGCCGCGTCGCGACGAGCGTGGCGAGTTCGGCCGGGGGAAACTGAGAGAGGAGCTGGTCGAGCAGAGACATCGTGCTGGATTATAGGGGCGATAAGATGCGCCAATGACCCCGCTCCTTGCCCCCGAGCTCGACCAGTACATACGGGACCTCCTTCCCGCGCGCGATCCGGTGCTCGCCGAGATGGAGCAGCACGCGGCGCAGAACGACGTGCCCATCGTCGGCCCGGCAGTAGGCTCGCTCCTCGAGATCCTGGCTCGCTCGATCGGCGCCGACCGCATCTTCGAGATGGGGAGCGCCATCGGCTACTCCACCGCCTTTTTCGCCCGCGCGGTCGGCCGCGGCGGCCAGGTCTTCTACACGGACGGCGACCCCGCCAACGCCGAGCGGGCGCGGGGCTACCTCGAGCGCATGGGCTTCGCCGGCCGCGTGACGATCCGGGTCGGCGACGCGATCGCGTCGCTCGAGCAGACGACGGGCTACTTCGACGTCGTCTTCATCGATGTGGACAAGGACGGATACCCGGCCGCGCTGAAGGCGGCGGCGCCCCGCGTGCGGCGCGGGGGCTACCTCATCGCCGACAACGTCCTCTGGTCGGGCAAGGTCGTCGACGCCGGGGTGCGGGACAAGGCCACCGAGGGCATTCGTCACTTCAACCGGACCCTCTTCGCGCTCCAGGAGTTCCGGTCGGTCATCGTTCCGCTGCGCGACGGCGTCGCCATCGCGCGCCGGGAAGGTGAGTTCGCTTGAGCGCGTCCGCCCGGTCCGGGCTCCTCACGCGCTGGCGCTTGCTCCTCGACCGGGGCGAGCCCGACCTCTTCGAGGGTGCGCTCCTCATCGCGGAGCTCGTGGATCCCGCCGAGGACGCGGAGGAAGCGCGCCGGGGGGTCGCCGCTCTGGCCGCGCGGATGCGGGCGAATGGGCGGGAGGGCCTGCTCCCGGCCCTGACGCGGGTGCTCTTCGAGGAGGAAGGATTCTGCGGCGACGAAGAGTCCTACGATGAGCCTTCCAACTCCTCGGTCGCGCGCGTCCTCGCGCGGCGCCGCGGAATGCCGATCACGCTCTCGATCGTGGCGATCGAGGCGGGGAAGCTCGCGGGACTGCGGCTGACCGGGATCGGCCTGCCCGGCCATTTCGTGGTGGGCGGCCCGGACCTTCCCGAAGGCATGTACCTCGATCCCTTCGGGGGAGGGGCCCTGTGCGACGCGGAGGCCCTTTCGCGGCGCCTCGGCGCGATCTTCGGCGCACCGGTCGCACTCGGATCGGATGCCCTTCGGCCCGACCCGGCGCGGGCGATCCTCGCGCGGGTCCTCTTGAACCTCCGCCGGTCCTACGAACGTCGCAACCGGTGGGAGGACGCGCTGGCCGCCCTCGAGCTTTCGGAGGCCCTCGAGCCTGAAAGCGGCCCCCTGCGTCGCGAGCGCGGGCTGCTGCTCTTGAAGTGCGGCCGCAGCGACGAGGCCATCGCGGCCCTCGAAGAGTACGTCGCGACCGCGGGCGCCGAGGATGCGGAGCCCGTGGCAAAGCTGATCGACACGATCCGCGAGAGTGGAGCCGGCGAGGCCGCCGAGGAGAAGAGGCCCGCCCGGCGGATCTTCACGCTCGACGAGGCCCGCGCGCTGCTGCCCCGGGTGCGGGAGCTGACGTCGGAGGCGGTCTCCCGGTTCGGCAGCATGCCCGGGGCTTTCGAAGAGGAGCGCCGGGCGATCGTGGAGGGCTGGGTGAGCGAGCTCGAGTCCCTCGGCTGCGAGATCAAGGGGCTGTGGCTGGTGGATTTCGATTCCGGCGGAGGCTACTACTGCTGGAAGTACCCGGAGCCGGCCCTCGATCACTTCCACGGCTACGAAGAGGGGTTCTCCGGGAGGCTGGCGCTGCAGTAGTCAGCCCGGCCAGGTGCCGCCGGGCGAGAGCTCGATCACTTCGGTCGCAAGTCCGCGCTTGCCGAGCTCGGTGCGCAGCGCGGCCGGCGTTCCGGTCAGGGCCGGGAACGTTCCCCAGTGCATCGGGATGACGCGCGGCGCGGCGAGCAACTCGCAGGCCTTGGCCGCCTCGCGCGGGCCCATCGTGTAGAAGTCGCCGATCGGCAGAAGCGCGAGGTCCGGCGCGTAGAGCTCGGCGATCAGGGCCATGTCGGAAAAGACGTTCGTGTCGCCGGCGTGGTAGACGCGGAATCCGTCCTCGAAGGTGAGCACGAAGCCGCAGGGGTCCGCAGGCGGATTGTGCTCTCCCCCGGGTCCCGAAGTCCCGGAGGAGTGGACCGCCTGGACCATCCGGAACTCGACACCCGCGACCGTCTGGCCGCCCCCCTTGTTCATGCCGGAGACCTTCTGGACACCCTGCGCGCCGCAGTTCAACGCGAGCTCGAAGATGCAGACGACGGTCGCATTCGTCTTCTTTGCCAGTGCGACCCCGTCCGACCCGAAGTGGTCGGAGTGGCCGTGCGTCGCCGCGATGACGTCGAGTTTCCCGTAGTCGAAGCCCTTCGGGAACTTCGGGTTCCCGCCGATGAAGGGATCGATCGCGATCCGCGCGCCCTTCGGGGATTCGATCAAAAACGCCGCATGACCCAGCCAGGTAAGCTTGCCGCCGAACCGTTTCATAGCCTTCTCCAGTCGATCCTCGGGACGAGCGCTGCGACGAAGGCCTCGAGTCCCGCGCGGTCCTCGGCGTCGAAGCGGTTCGTTTCGGGCGAGTCCACGTCGAGAATGCCGCGCAGCGCCCCGTCGACGACGATCGGCACGACGATCTCCGAGCGCGAGTGGGCGTCGCAGGCGATGTGTCCCGGAAAAGCGTGGACGTCCGCCACGACGAGCGTCTCGCGCCGCGCGGCGGCGGTGCCGCACACGCCCTTGCCGAGCGCGATGCGGACGCAGGCGGGCTTGCCCTGGAAGGGCCCGAGAACGAGCTCGCTCGCGCGCATCAGGTAGAAGCCGCACCAGTTGATCCGGTCGAGCGCTCCCGAAAGCAGCGCCGAGGCGTTGGCGAGGTTCGCGAGCGCGTCCGTCTCGCCTTCGAGCAGCGCCGCGAGCGAGGCCGTGAGGTCTCGGTAGAGCGCCGGTTTTGGCAGGCTGCGGTCGATCGTGGGCTCGAACACAAGAGAAATTCTATCCGTATACGATCCCATCATGTCCGTGCTCTCCGGCCGCAGGCTCGCGATGTACATCGGGCTCTGCGCCGTGTGGGGCTCCACGTGGCTCGCCATCAAGATCGGCCTCCAGGACCTGCCGCCGCTCTTCTTTGCGGGCGTGCGGATGGCGCTGGCCTGCCTGCTCCTGACGCCGTTTGCGTTTGCGCGCTCGGGCGAGCGGACGCGGCCCGGACAGAGGCGCTGGATCGCGTGGAGCGGATTCCTGCAGATCGGCGTCTCCTACGCGTGCATCTTTCTCGCCGAGCAGTGGATCGATTCAGGCCTGGCGGCGCTGCTTTTCGCGACCTTCCCGATCTTCGTCGGCCTCTTCGCCCACTTCATGCTGCCCGACGAGCCGCTGACGCGGCGGACGGTCCTCTCCGCCCTCCTTGGCCTCTCCGGCGTGGCCGTGATCCAAGCCCCGGCCCTCGCGGCCTCGCTCGCGACCGCAGAGACCCGGTCGCTCGTGTGGGGAGGCGCGCTCGTGCTCGTCTCCTCGCTCGTGTCCGGGTACAGCAACGTCGTCAACAAGAAGCACCTCGGGGGCGTGTCGCCCTTTCGAAACGTCTGGGGCCAGACGCTCGTGGGCTCCTCCGTCCTGCTGCTCGGCGCGGCCGTGCTCGAGCGGGGAGCTCCGTCGCGCTGGACGACGGTCTCCGTGGGAGCGATCGTCTACCTCGCCGTGATCGGCACGGCGCTCCCGTTCGTCGGCCTCTTCTGGCTCATCCGCCGGGTTCCCGTCGCGATCATCGGCACGATCCCCGTCGTGGACACGGTCATCGCGATCCTGCTCGGCAGCCTGGTCCTGAAGGAGACGCTTTCGCCGCGCGTGCTGGCCGGGGGCGTCCTGATCCTCGCCGGGGTGCTCCTGGCAGCGACGCCGACGCGCGCGGCGGTCGCGCCCGAGTCGTGCTAAGAAGGGGGCTCGAATGGCGAGCGTGACGTTCACGGACGCGTCGAAAAGCGGTACGGGGACGTCCGGTCATCGACCGGCTGAACCTCGAGGTGCGGGACCGCGAGTTCATGGTGCTCGTGGGCCCGTCGGGATCCGGCAAGTCGACGGCGCTGCGCAGGATCGCGGGGCTCCATCCGGGTCGAGGTCTGGGAGCCGGGACACACCTACGGCATGGCGCCGGCCGACGGCGGGCAGGGGGGCCTCCTCACGAGGTCAGCTCGGATCGTTCGCCTCGACAAGCGCGAGCGCATGCGGGAACCGGTTGGGGTAACAGGTTACGAGCTCTTCTCGCAGGGCTGCCCGTCTCCAGATCACGAGCCGAGATGGACACTCTCTGGCGGTTGGTTTGGCGGGGCAAACACCTCGTAAAGCCCGTGGGAGGTTTTCGCCGAGAGGACCTTCTGGACGAAGCCTTCCCGGTGCAGAAGATGGCTGAGCCGTGCTTCCCAGAGAAGCTGCAAGGAGACCGTTCGTGCCAACAGCAGGAAGACGATTCGAGGTCGGTACCCGTGGATCTCTCGAAACTCGACCGGGTGCGTCGCCCGGACGATCACGATCTGGTCACGGCCAAGTGGGGACTTCTCGGGCTCGCGGGGGTGCGGAAAGGCGACCTCCGGGTTAAGTGCGGTGCTGCAGAGGCCTTCACGCTCCATGATTGACTCGCAGAGCCGCTCCTTCGCCGCCTGCTCCGGGCTTTCCGTCAGGCTGAGCTCGGCTCGATGGATCGCGTTGCGGATCAGCGTTGCGGCCTCCGAGTCGGGAACGTCGAGAAAAATGTTCTTCTCATCCATGTGAGAAAAGAGACGGACTTCAGAACCAAGTTCCTCCACGGGTTCGATCTGAGTCTCATTCGCTGTCCGCCGCCTCAGAAGCCACTGCTCGACGTCGCTTACACGGAAGGCCCATCGGCCGCTGACCCGGAGGGCTTTCAAATCGCGCGCGAGCCTGTAGACGCTGCTGGCAGAGAGCGAGAGGTAGTTCGAAACCTCGGCCACCGTCATCATCGGATCGGTTTGGCGGGCGTCTTTCCCTTTCCTGCCTTGCATGACCAGGGACCTCCATGGAGATAACCGCAGGCGGGAAACCCGGACCGTGAAGCCGGGATCCCGCGTGCGAGCGTTACTACCGCTTGGGCGGGCTCGGTTGGCCAGGCTTTTGCTGAGGCTGGCTCGTTGCCGGCTTGGCGGTGCTCGGCGAGCTCGGCGGCGCCGGGTTCGGCGACTTCTGAGGTTGTGCGGGCTGGCTTGGCGGGGTGGGTTTGGGTGTCTGCGGCTGGGTATAGGGATTTGCCATGATCATATCCTTTCGCGTCTTTAGACGCAGTTTGATGTAACACAATGTATTCTAACGTATATTAACGCAGTGTTGTCAACCGATGATCTGTTCGAATCCAGCGGATATAAGTTCACCTTTTGCATTGGGATACGACCGAACGAGTGCGGCGCGGGGGGCTGACTCCGCGAACACGAGAAGCATTCCCGATTCGATCGGCCGTGGGGAGGCAGAGATCCGTTTCAATGCGAGACCACAGATCGGTACACGATGGATCTCAGCGTTTGCAGCCCAGGGAAGCGACTGCAGGAGGGTGGCCAGAACAAAAAAGCCGACTGCGGGGACCAGCAGCCTTCTGCTACCGGGTGTCACCCCGGGCTTGCCGTGCCCGACGGGTGGCTGAAAAGCAGGATTAGCTCCCGTTCTCGTCCCGTGTTCCTGCGAACACTTCATAGACGTCTTCAGCGGAGCGAGCCTCCAGCAGTCTCCGGACCAACTCCTTCTTGTGGACGAGGTAGCTCAGCCGAGCCTCCCAGAGGAGCTGGACCGAAATTGTCTGGGTCAGCAGGATGAAAGCAATCCGTGGCCGGTGTCCGTAGACGTCATGAAAGTCAACGGGTCTGAGCGCCCGAATCACGACGATCTGGTTCGCCCCGAGCAGGCGTCTGCCTGTGTCTTTCGGATGCGGATAGGCGACGTCAGGATGGAACGCTGTGCTGGAGAGTTCCTCGCGCTCCAGGACGGACCGGCAAATCCGCTCGTTCGCCGTCTCTTCCCCGGCCGGTCCTGGACCCTCAGCGAGCACGAGTCGAGCGCGGCGAAAGGCAGCGCTGATGAGTTGTTCGGCATCGGTCTGGGGCGCGTCGAGGAAGACGTTCTGAATGTCGAGATAGGGGTGAAGGCTTATCTCACAGCCCGGGTAACTGACTGGCTCGGGCATCTGCTCGACGGACCGACACCTAACAATCCACTCTTCGAGATCGCTGACGCGCAGGCGCCAATGCCCATCCACGCGGACCGCGCGAAGTTCCTCTGCAATTCGGTGGATGGTTCTCGGCGAGAGCGAGAGATGTCGCGCCGCGTCACTGACTGACATCGTCTCCTCGGCGTCGCGCGCCTCCAGCCTCTGCGAATCCATGTCAGAGACACTTTGTCCGGGACGACGACCTGACCGGCTTGCGAGCCCGGCCGCCCTTCAGTGCGATTGGCCTCGAAGTGGGGCGCTTCCGTGCCGCACGGTCACGAGAGCTAGAGGCGTGGGCCCCTTCATCGGCCCCGCCTGGAAGTGACGACTTCCCTTGAGCCTCATGAAAAAGAAGGCGGCGACAGTGTGGGCACCCGAAGAGGCCCTCGTTCTGACGGATCTGTTGGAGAAGCTGCGGCAGTAGTCGGAGGTGACAGCCACCGCAGTGGGCGCCACGTACCTCTGCCATCGGGGATCGATCCGCCGCCCGACGGACGTTGCTGGTTTCCGGGGAGAACTCAGAAGCCATCGTCCCTCAATTGCCGACCTTTCCCGAGAGCTCCGGCTCCAGAGTCCGCTCCGCTTGAATGAGTGTTTCGTACAGAGCAGTCGTGTCAACAGCGTGGAGCAGGTCCTTGACAGCATGCTCCCGGGCAAGCATTTGGGAGAGCTTGAACAGCCAGGGAAGATGAAGCTCCTCGTACTTGAGGCCCAACACGAAGAAGAGATGCGTGGGTTTTCCGTCGAGAGCGTCGAATTCAATCCCTTCGCGTGACCTGCCGAGCACCATGAACGGCCGAACGATCTGCTCGGGATTGCGGCGAAGTGTGTGCAGGAAGGCAATGCCGCCTCCGAACGCGCCCGGTAACACGTTTTCGCGCTGAATCAGGGCCCCGACGAACCAGATCTGGTCGCGGACGAGTCCCAAGCGGTGCGCGAGCCCTGACAACTCTTCGATCACCCCGTTCTTGGTCTGGGCGTTGAGTTCCGGGATGATGTGATCCGGCTGGAAACAGGTTGCGAGACCCAGCATGCGCCGAGGCGAACCTTCCATCGCGGGTGCGCTGAGATAGCGGGGCAGCACTCCCAGCATCTGGTCGTCCAGCCAAGTGTCGATCATCGCTTTTCTAAAGCGCCATTGGCTGCCGACTTTCACGCCGGGAACAGTGCCGTCCGCAACCAGCCTCAGAGCCGTCCTCTCGTTGACGTTGAGGTAGGCAGCCAGTTGCTTGACCGTCATCAGCCGATCTTCCATGCTTCCATCCCTCCTTCGCGATCCACCGCAGTTGACGAACTGAGATACTACGCCTTAGAATACTCATTCTATCAACTAGGGACTTTATTATACGTTGCAATACGTAGGATTACATGGAAATCCCCGATTCTAACGTCAAGGCCGTTCCAAGGGCACCCCTGCCGCATCCCGTCGCGCCGCCCGAGAGTCCGGAAAGCCTCTCTTCGTCATCCGAATCTGGGCACCCGCGCCACCAGCCCCGTCCGAAACAGAGGCGAGCGGCTGCCGCGGCGAAAACCGGAAGCGGACAGGTACGTGTGTCCAGAGTCCAGCACTCCTTGCGCTCACGGGTCTTTTTCGCCGGCTTCGGGCTGAGTTTCTTGCTTCTGATACTCGAGTATCTGACCGCGGGCGGTTTCCCCGGTTGGTTCATTCTGGTCCCGAGCAACCCGACGACGCTCTTGGCCGCCCTCGTCGGCCACAAACTCGAGCCCATCGTCGGCTCTCGGTGGTCGGACGAGGTTTTTTTCGGGACGCTCGTCGTGGAGTCGACTCTCTGGTGGTTTGTGGTTGGAGCGCTCGTCGCCGCGGGCCGCCGTCGCGCGCACCGCTCGAAGTCCGAGACCGAGAGGCTCAGAGGAATGCCCGGCGGTGAACGACGTGAGGAGAGTCGGGACCAGGCCTAACGCGGGCTCGAGGTCTGGTAAGCGGAGGTCGCGGCGCCCCAGAGAAACCCGTCGGGAAACGTCCGCAGCGCGCTCATCGATCGGATCCGGGAGGGGCTACCGGCCGTAGATCGAAAGCCAGGGGCGCGTCAGGTAGTCCGAGAGCGTGATGAGGATCAGGAACGCGAGGAACACGATGCTCGTCGCCACGACGATTGCCGTCAATTTCGGAGACGAGCGCAGGTGCATGAAGATGAGCGCGACCATGACGGTCTTGGCGGTCGCGATCGAGAGCGCGAGCGGCGTGTTCCAGATCCCCAGGTGCTGATACGCGGCCCATAGGGTCACCGCGGTCAGGACCATGAGCGCCGTGAAGACCGCGAAGTAGGCGCCGGGCGACCCGTGCCCATGCGTGTTGTCCGATTCGTTTCGTCTCACAGCGTGTGCCTTCCCAGCAGGTACAGCAGCGGGAACAGAAAGATCCAGACGATGTCCACGAAGTGCCAGTACAGCCCGACCATGTCCACCGGCGTGTTGTAGCGCGGGGTGAAATCGCCCCGCCGGGCCCGCGCGATGAGCCAGAGAAGCAGTCCGATGCCGATGACCATGTGGAGCGCGTGGAGCCCGGTCATGCAGAAGTAGAGCGAGAAGAACATCTCGCTCTGGCGCGGCAGACCTTCCGGGACGACGAAGTGGGGGCCCGGGACCTCGTGGTGGACGAACTTCTGCTTGTACTCGATCACCTTGACGCCGAGAAACGTGCCGCCGAGCAGGATGGTCGCGGTGAGAAAGAGAACGATGAGGTTCTTCTTCCCCTGCTGTCCCGCCCAGACCGCGAGCGCCATCGTCAGCGACGACAGGATGAGAACGGCCGTGTTGAACGCACCGAGCTTCAAGTCGAGCAGGTTCGAAGCGCCCTCGAAGGCCCGCGTGTAAGAGGCGCGGTAGATGACGTAGGCCGTGAACATGCCGCCGAAGAAGAGGACCTCGGTGACCAGGAAGATCCACATGCCGAGGGCCGACGCCTCCTGCTGCGCCTCCATGTCCACGAAGTGATGGCGCAGCTCTCGGGGAGCGTCGTGCGCGTCATGCGCCGCCGCGTGCGGTCCGTCAGCCAACGGCCACCTCCTCCCGGGCGGTCACGTAGTCGTAGGGCTTGCCGGTGACGACGGGCGTTTCCGGGAAGTTCTCGGTCGGCGGCGGCGAGGGCGTCTGCCACTCGAGGCCCGTGGCGCCCCACGGGTTGTCCGCGGCGTCCTTGCCGTAGCGCATCGACCAGAAGAAGTAGACGAGCGGGATCAGGTACCCGATGCCGAGAATCGAGGCGCCCGCGGTGGACATGACGTTCAAGACCTGGAACTCCTCCGGGTACGCGTGGTACCGGCGCGGCATGCCGAGGTAACCGGCGATGAACTGCGGGAAGAACGTCAGGTTGAACCCGATGAAGATCACCCATGCCGACACGCGCGACCAGTACTCCGGGTACATCTTTCCGGAGATCTTCGGCCACCAGTAGTGCAGGCCGCCAAGGTACGCCATGATCGTGCCGCCCACCATGATGTAGTGGAAGTGCGCGACGATGAAGTACGTGTCGTGCACGTGGATGTCGAGGCCCAGGGACGCCAGGAAGAGGCCCGTCAGCCCGCCGATCGTGAAGAGACCGATGAACCCCAACGCGTAGAGCATCGGCGTCTGGTAGGAGATCGAGCCCTTGTACAGCGTGGCCGTCCAGTTGAAGACTTTGATCGCCGACGGGATCGCGACCAAGAACGAGAGGACGGAGAAGACGAGCCCGGCGTACACCGACTGGCCGGAGACGAACATGTGGTGGCCCCAGACCAGGAACGAGAGCACGGCGATCGCGAGCGACGAGCCGGCGATGAACTTGTAGCCGAAGATCGGCTTGCGCGAGAAGGCGGTGATGAGCTCGCTGATGATGCCCATGGCGGGCAGGATCATGATGTAGACGGCCGGGTGCGAGTAGAACCAGAAGAGGTGCTGGAAGAGCACCGGGTCGCCGCCCTGCCGCGGGTCGAAGATGCCGAGGTGGAACAGCCGCTCGGCCGCGACGAGCAGGAGCGTGACGGCCACGACGGGCGTGCCGAGCAGCTGGATGATGGCGGTCGCGTAGTGCGCCCAGACGAAGAGCGGCAGGCGCATCCAGGTCAGGCCCGGCGCGCGCATCGTGTGGATCGTCACGAGGAAGTTCAGGCCCGTCAGGATCGAGGAGAACCCCGCGATGAAGATGCCGACCGCGGTGACGACGACCCACCCGTTCGAATAGACGGTCGAGTACGGCGTGTAGAAGGT
>JBGPGG010000013.1:0-42020 GCA_041483715.1 Thermoanaerobaculia bacterium | reverse complement strand
TCGCTCGAGCCATCCGGATGAAACTCCTTCTTCCAGATCGGGACCGTCGTCTTCACACGGTCGATGGCGGCGCGGCAGGCGGCGAACGCGTCGGCGCGGTGCGGAGAAACTGCGGCGATGGCGACCGAGGCATCGCCGACAGAGAGGAGTCCGACGCGGTGCTTCATGCCGATTTTCACGGCCGGGTACTCCCGGGCGAGGCCGTCGGCGATGCGGGCCATTTCGGACTCCGCCATCGGGCCGTACGCCTCGTACTGGATCGCCGTCGTCCTGCGCCCCTCGTTCTCGTCGCGCACGACGCCGACGAAGAGACACAGCGCGCCGTCGCTCGAGCGAGCGTCGAGGAGCATCGCCGGGACGTCGATGGGGGAGCTCGTCAGGTACGCCAAAAAATTGCCCCGCTCACCCGCCCGCCACCGGCGGCAGGAAAGCGACTTCGTCCCCGTCGCG
The DNA here is from genome assembly GCA_041483715.1 of Thermoanaerobaculia bacterium. GTDB lineage: Bacteria > Acidobacteriota > Thermoanaerobaculia > UBA5066 > Gp7-AA6 > DAHUXD01. Next base: position 41,570 of record JBGPGG010000013.1, on the reverse strand, counting down.
CAGTACGGTGTCCGGGGCGGCATACTCGCGGTTGACGGCGGCGGGGGGCATCTTCGGGAACCTGCGGAAGAGCGCGACCTGTTTTCCGAGCGCGCTCCAGAGCTCGCTGACGCGGGTGCCGTCGGCGATCTCCCGCTCTTCTTCATCCCGGCCTGCCGCCTCCCGAAACGACGCAAAGTGCAGAAGGCGTACGCGCATGGGCTCGAGTCTATGCGGGCTGGGACCGATTCGGTGAACCGTGGCTTGACTGCTGACTGACCGGTCGGTTATTGTCCGCATCGATGCCGCGAGCAGCCCACGCCACTGAGCCCGAGCGCCGCCTGGCCTTGCTCAAGGCCGCGTTCCGCGAAGTCGCCGAGAAAGGCTTCTCCGAGGTCACGCTCGACGACATCGCGCGCCGCGCCGGCGTCTCGAAGGGCGTCACGCTCTACTACTTCGACTCCAAGGAAGACCTCTTCCGCGAGCTCTTCGGCTGGCTCATCGACTCGATCCACGCGCGGATGCGCGAGGCGGTAGCGGCCGTGGAGGACCCCGTCGCGAAGGTCCGGGCCCTGGTCGCTCTCATCTTCCCGTCGCCGTCGAAGAACCGCGCCTTCTTCCGTGCGTTCGTCGATTTCTGCGGTCTGGCGGCGCGGCGAGAGCCTTTTCGCGAAGTCAGCGAGCATTTCTACGCGGGCTGCCGCGACATCGACGGCGGCATCGTCGAGGAGGGCATGCGGCGCGGCGTTTTCGTCGTGCGCGACCCGAAAGAGGCCGGCTCGACGATGCGCGCGATTTTCGACGGACTGATGATGCAGTGGCTCTCCGAGAAGGAGCCCGAGGCGACCTTCGGCGTCTACCGGGACCGCTGCGAGCGGGAGATCCTTCACTACCTCCTGCCGGTCCCGAAAGCGAAAGGCGAGAGGCGATGAGGCCCGTGCCCGCGCCCGACCCCCGCTGCGCCAACGGCGAATGCCCGCGGTCAAGCGAGCCCGGGGAGCTTTATTGCTCGGCCTGCGGCCTGGAACGGTCCCTGTTCGACACGCAAGCCCGGCGGGAAGCCGCGCGGAGGCGGGCCGACGCGAGGGGGAAAACCGGCCGGCGATAGAATTGCGGTCGCCCATGATTCCCGACGGCACCCCCCTCTCGGTCAAGCGCATCCTCCTGGCCGCCCCGCGCGGTTTCTGCGCCGGGGTCGTGCGCGCGATCGAGATCGTGGACCTCGCCCTCGATTGCTTCGAGGGCCCCGTGTACGTGCGCCGCGAGATCGTCCACAACAGCCACGTCGTCCGCGACTTCGAGGCGCGCGGCGTGCGGTTCGTGCAGGAGCTCGACGAGGTGCCCGACGGCGCCACGGCGGTCTTCTCCGCGCACGGCGTCTCCCCGCAGGTGCGGGCCTCGGCCGCTGCCCGGGGCCTGCGCGTGATCGACGCGACCTGCCCGCTCGTGACCAAGGTGCACCTGGAGGCGATCCGTTTCGCCCGGATGGGCTACGAGATCCTGCTCGTCGGCCACGCGGGGCACGAGGAGGTCGAGGGCACGATGGGGGAGGCCGCGTCGCAGATCCGGCTCGTCTCCTCCGTCGCGGACGCGCAGGAGGTCGCGGTCACGGACCCGGAGCGCGTGGCGTTCATCACGCAGACGACCCTGTCCATGGAGGACACGCGCCCGATCGTCGAGGCGCTGCGGCGCCGCTTTCCGAAGATCCACGTGCCGGGCAAGGACGACATCTGTTACGCGACGCAGAATCGCCAGGTGGCGGTCCGGGCGCTGGCGGAACGCGCGCCGGTGATCCTCGTGGTCGGCTCGCGCAACTCCTCGAACTCGAACCGGCTCGTCGAGGAAGCGGCGCTCGCGGGCGCGCGGGCCTATCTCGTCGACGACGTGTCGGAGATCGACCCGGCCTGGCTCGAGGGCGTCGAGACGGTCGGCATCACCTCCGGCGCTTCGGCCCCGGAATTCCTCGTCAACGAGATCGTGCGGGTGCTTCGGGCGCAGGCCGAGGTGGAAGTCGAGATCGTCCTGACCGTCGAGGAGGACGTGCACTTCCCCCTTCCCCCCGAAGTGGCCAGCGCTCGCCGCGCACAGCCGCCCGCGGCGACGCTGCCGACCCGTTCGTGACGGGCCAGGATGTGCTCGTGACCCGGCCGCGGCTCGCGGACAAAGTGGCTTTCGTCACGGGCGCTTCGCGCGGCATCGGCGAGGCGATCGCGCGGCGGCTCGGCGCGGAAGGCGCGCGCGTCGTGCTGGCCGCGCGCGACCGCGAGGCTTGCGAGCGCCATGCCTCCGAGATGCGCGCCGCGGGCCAGGAGGCCCTGGCCGTCGTCTGCAACGTGACGGACCGCGCTTCGGTCGCGCTCGCGATCGGGGCGGCCGTGGCGCGGTGGGGGCGCATCGACATCCTGGTCAACAACGCTGGTCTCAGCGGGCGAACTCCCCTCGACGACCCCGACGACGCGCGCTGGGATGCGATCCTCGCGACCAACCTCACCGCGGTGTTCCGGGTGATCCGGGAGGCGACCGGCCATTTGTCCGAAGGCGGCCGGGTCGTCAATCTCTCTTCGGTCCTCGGCCGCTTCGGCGTCCCCGGCTACGCGGCTTATGCCGCCTCCAAGCACGGCGTGATCGGCCTGACCCGCAGCCTCGCGCTCGAGCTCGCACCGCGGCAGATCACGGTCAACGCGATCTGCCCGGGCTGGGTCGAGACGGAAATGGCGCGGGAGAGCTTTCGCGGCCTCGGCGGCGAGGAAGAGGGCCGGCAGGCGGCCGCCCGCATGGCGCCCCTGAACCGCGTCCTCCATCCGGACGAGATCGCCGGCCTCGTCGCCTACCTCGCCTCTGACGACGCCCGTTCCATCACCGGCCAGGCCATCGTAGCCGATGGCGGGCAGGTGATGCCGTAAAGCCGGGTCGACAGTTGACAGTCGACAGTCAACAGTAAGAGTGTTCCTGCTGTCGACGGTTGACTGTAGACTGTCAACTCAACTCTGACAGGGAGGCAAGAAGATGACACCCGAAGAGTTTCTCGAAGCCTTGGATAGCCTGATCGCCGAAAATCACCTCTTGAAACACCCCTTCTACCAGCTCTGGTCGCAGGGGAAGCTCACGCGAGAGAACCTGCGCGAGTACGCGATCTCCTACTACCCGCACGTTGCGGCATTCCCGACGTACGTCTCGGGCGTGCACTCTGGCTGCGAGGACGCGGCGCTGCGCCAGGAGCTGCTCGAGAACCTGATCGAGGAAGAGCGCGGCGCGGAGAACCATCCCGCTCTCTGGCGGCGCTTCGCGGTCGCGCTCGGCGCGGCGTCCTCGGACCTCGCTTCGACCCCGCGCACGCCCGAGGTGGCGGACGCGATCGCGGAGTTCCGGCGTTCGACCCGCGGAGGCTCCGTGGCCGAGGGCCTCGCGGCCCTGTACGCGTACGAGTCGCAGATCCCCGAGGTCTCGAAGACGAAGCGCGAAGGCCTCGGCGCCTTCTACGGCATCGTCGACGAGGAGGCGACGCGGTTCTTCTCCGTCCACGAAAAGGCCGACGTGTGGCACCGGCAGGTCGAGCGCGAAGCGCTCGGACGGGTCGCCGACACCCCGCAGACGCGCGAGAAGGCGCTGGCCGCGGCAAGGCGCTGCTGCGATGCGCTCAACCGGGCGCTCGACGGCGTGATGCGGGAGAACGCGCTCGTCTGCTGATCCGGGCCGTCTTTTTCGACGCCGGCGCGACGCTGCTCTATCCCGACCCTCCGGTGGAGGAGGTCTACGCCCGCATCTTCGCGGATGACGGGTCGCGCTTCACGCACGCAGCGCTGCGGGATGCGCTGGCGGCGGTCTGGATCGAGATCCAGCGCGAAAAGCCCGGAGACCGTTACGGCGGCGTGCGCGGCGAGCCCGAGTTCTGGCGTGACTTTCTCGGCCGCGTGCGGCGCCTGCTCGATGGCGGCCCGCTGTCGGGCGAGGCCTTCGCGCGCCTGGCGCAGCACTTCCGCGACCCGGACGTCTGGGCCGTCTATCCCGATGTCGTCCCGACCCTCGAGGCGTTGGCCAGGCGGGGGATGCCGCTCGCGGTCGTGTCCAACTGGGACTCGTACCTGCCGCGGCTGCTCGAGCTGCGGGGGCTTTCGGAATACTTCCAGACCGTGTCGGTGTCCGCGATCGAGGAGACGGGCAAGCCCGACGCCGAGATCTTCCGGCGGACCTGCGCGCGGATGTCCGTCGCGGAAGCGGAGGCGCTCCACGTCGGGGATTCACTGCGGGACGACTTCGAGGGCGCGCGGGCGGCCGGGCTCCACGCGCTGCTGCTCGACCGCCGGGACCAGCACAGCGACGTCGCCGAGAGGATCCGGAGCCTCGCGGAATTGCCGGAGCGGATCTGAGTCGGCGCCGCCGCTCGACGTGGCTCGCCGGCGGGGTGCTCGCGATCCTCGTCGTCGCGGCGTTCTGGCCTGTCGTGAACGGGACGCGCTCCTTTTTTCACTTCGACCTTTACTACGAGCACCTCCCGGTCTGGCACGCGACGCAGGCCGCGCTGCGGGCCGGTCAGCCGCCATTCTGGCTCGATGGGGAGTATTGTGGTCACCCGCTGCTCTTCCAGCAGGAAGCCCCGCTCTTCTACCCGCCAACGGTGCCGCTGCTCCTGACCGGAGCGCCGGTCCACCGTCTCAATGACGCCTTCACTCTGTTCCATTTCTGGCTCGCCGGTTTCCTCGCCTTTCTCCTGCTGCGGGCGCTCGGGACGGACTCTGTGGCGGCGCTCTTCGGCGGTGTCGCCTGGATGTTGTCGGCCCGCATGATCCAGAGCGCAACCTGGCCGAGCGCCGTGGTCGTGACGGCCTATTTGCCGGCCATTCTGCTCGGCATCGTCCGCATCGGGCGCGGCGAGCGACGCGCAGGCATCCTCACCGGGGCCGTCGCGGGAGGCCTGGCAATTCTGGCGGCTCGGCCCCATGCGATTCTGGCGGCGGCCCCCCTGCTGGCGGCGGTCGCCGTGGGTGCCCTGGCGCTGTCGGCGCGCCGGGTTCGCGCCGCCGCAGATATGGCGCTCGCGGCCGCCCTCGCGCTCCTCATGGGCGCTCCGTCGCTCCTTCCCTCCGCGCTGATCTATCCGGAGACCTCGCGCGGCACCGGACTTGCGCGCGAGGAAAGGGACTTGCAGGCTCTGCGGCCGGGCCCCGATCTCGCGCAGGCGTTTCTCCCGGTCGACGGCATGCCTTCGTGGCCGGAGCCGGCCGCCTATCCCGGCGCCCTCGCTGCGCTGTTCTTCGCGACGGGGCTCGTTCTCCTCTTTCTGCCGGGCCGCGGCTTTCCCCGGGCGCTCTTCGCGCCGCTGGCGGTCGGGGGTCTCTCCGGCCTCGCCTTCGCCTTCGGAGAGAAGGGGCCGTACGGCCTGGTTGCATGGCTTCCCCCGATGTCCTGGTTCCGCGTTCCCGTCCGCTACTTGCTCTCATGGTCGCTCGCCCTGTCCGTCGGCTCGGCTCTGGTGCTTGCGTTTTGCCTCTCGCGGATGAAGAGGCCGGCGTGGTTCGGGGGTGCATGCCTCGTGCTTCTTGCCGCGGATTTGGCCGTCCACTCGCGGCGAGCAGCCCCGACCGCGCCCTCCGAAGCCTGGCGCGTCGAGCCGGAAGTGGTGCCGGCGCTGCGGCAGCGCCTGGGCACGGATTCGCTGGGCTTCCCGCGCCGGTTCCTTTCGGTCGCCGACCTGCTCTACCCGGTTCACTACGGCGAATCGGACCTGCTTCTGATGCTTCGCGATTTCGAGTCCCTGCGCTGGGCAAACGGCATGCGCTGGGGACTCGACTCCGTGTCGGGAGACGGACCCACGCTGCGGCGAACGGCCGATCTCTTCCGCGTGCCAGGTCCGCGGGCGGCTGAGCTCGGAGGTGTCGGCGCCGTACTCGTCAGCGCGCCGCGCCCGGCGCAGGCCTCTGCCTCCGAGGCCCGACGTCTCGCCATCGAGGACTTCGCGGGTCTGCCGCGCGCGATCCTAGTTTCGGAGTCTCTGGTCGTCGCAGCGGATCAGGCAGTGTGCGCGACGCTGTCCCCGGGTGTCGACCCGCGGCGTACCGCGGTGCTCGAGGAAGGGGAGCCGCTGGCGCGCGATCCGGCCTGGTCGGACGCGGCGGCTTCGGTACGCCTGATCGCGCGCGCGCCCGGTCGGGTGGCGCTCGAGACGAGTCTGCCGGCGCCGGGCATTCTCGTGCTCTTCGATTCCTACGAGGCCGGCTGGCGCGCGGCCGTGGACGGGGGGGCGGTGCCGGTGCTGCGCGCGGACGCCGCCTTTCGCGCGGTGCGACTTCCCGCCGGGACGCATCGGGTCGAGTTCTTCTACGCGCCGCCGGGGCTGAAGGAAGGCTTGGGGCTAGGTCTCGCGGGCGTCCTGGGGCTCGTGCTCGCCGCGCTGCGCCTGCGTCCGGCCGGCGAATCCGCCGCCGTTGCGGCGCAGGGCTTCTGATATTCTCCGCCGCACTTTCGCATGAACAGCAAGCTGCTCAGGACCAAGTCGCTCGACCTGATCCTCGCGGATGCCGAAGAGCCGCAGCACCAGATGAAGCGGACCCTGGGTCCGATCCAGCTCATCGCCCTCGGCATCGGAGCGATCGTCGGCGCGGGGATATTCGCGGTGATCGGCTCGGCGGCCGCGGGCGGCGCACACCACGACGGCGCGGGCCCGGCGCTCGTCATCTCGATCATCATCACGGCGATCGGCTGCGGCTTCTGCGCGCTCTGCTACGCCGAGTTCGCGTCGCTCGTCCCGATCTCGGGCAGCGCCTACACCTATTCCTACGCGACGCTCGGCGAGTTCGTGGCCTGGATCATCGGCTGGGACCTCATCATCGAGTACGCGATGGGCAACGTCGCCGTCGCGGTGTCCTGGTCGGGCTATTTCGTCGAGCTGCTGAAGGGGCTCGGCATCGTGATCCCGAACTGGCTGACGACAGACCTCGTGACCGCCCTGAAGACCCCGGGCCTCATGGACGCCGCGCCGCACGTCCTCGGCATCCCGATCGTCTTCAACCTGCCCGCTGCTGCGGTGACCCTGCTGCTGACGTGGGTCCTCGTCATCGGGATCAAGGAGTCGGCTCGGTTCAACACGGGCATGGTCGTCCTGAAGCTCGCCATCCTGGTCTTTTTCATCATCGTCGGCGCGATGTACGTCAAGCCGGTCAACTGGCACCCGTTCTCGCCGAACGGCTGGACGGGAATCCGGACCGGCGCGGCGCTGATCTTCTTCGCCTACATCGGTTTCGACGCCGTCTCGACGGCCGCCGAGGAGTGCCGCAACCCGCAGAAGGACATGCCGATCGGCATGATCGGCTCGCTCGCGATCTGCACCGTCCTCTACATCGCGACCTCGCTCGTGCTGACGGGCATGGTTCCCATCGAGCAGATCCGCGGCTCCTCGGAGCCCCTGGCGCAGGCGTTTTCACTGCTCGGGATGAACTGGGCCGCCGGTATCGTGGCATTCGGCGCCGTCGTGGCGACGACCGCCGTGCTGCTCGTCTTCCAGTACGGCCAGGCGCGCATTTTCTTCTCGATGGCCCGCGACGGCCTGCTTCCCCAGTCGTTTGCGAAGATCCATCCCAAATACAAGACGCCCCACGTCACCACGATCTGGATCGGTATTGCGGTCGCGCTGCTGTCGGCGTTCGCGAACCTCGATGTTTTCGTGGAGCTGACGAACATCGGAACCCTCTTCGCCTTCGTGCTGGTCTGCATTGGGATCATGGTGCTGCGCCACAAGGACCCGGACCGCAAGCGCCCCTTCCGCACGCCATTCGTGCCTTTCGTTCCGATCGCCGGCATCGTCGTCTGCATCTACCTGATGAGCGGCCTTCCGCTGGCGACATGGATCCGGTTCGGCGCCTGGCTCATGATCGGGCTCGTGATCTATTTCCTCTACGGCTACCGCCGCAGCCGCCTCGCTCGGATAATCCTGAGCGGCCCTCGACGGGCCGACGGGAGCTGAGAGGCTCACGGCCTGATCGCGAGGGCCGACGGGAGCTGAAAAGTTCTCCCGGCGAAATCCCGAGGCCCCTGCTACACTCCAGGAGACTCCGCCCGGGGCGTCCCGGCGCGCGGATGTCGCATTTTTTTGTTGTGGAGGTGGGAATGCGAATTCGAACGTTTCTTCTGATGGCGGTCTTCGCGGCCGCGCTGGCTTCGCCGGCCAGCGGGCAGGTGGCGACGAAAAAGTTTCTCTGGCAGCCGGTCGGAGGGGTCCAGGACATCAACGTGCAGACGGAGAACGTGGTGGTGGGCCAGGTCGTGTTCGACCTCGGAAGCACGCTCAAGGGGACGCCGATTCGCAAGTCGAGCGCGAAGGTCCGGGTGCGGATCGACAACAACTCGGAGACGGATGAAGAGGTCGGTGTCGCCGTCGTCGTCTTCGACGCAGAGGGCAACGTCGTGGCCGCCGGCTCGAACGGCACCAAGTGGGGCTATCTCAACAAGGGCGATAGGACCTACTACTCGATCGACTTTCCGTACGTCTATCGCCGGCTCGACGACGCCGCGAACTTCATCGTGACCCTCGAGACCCGGGCGAAGGGCAAGGGTTCGAAACCCACCGACAAGGCCCCCGAGCCGACGCCGGTCCCGTAGGCCGACCTTCCGGTGTTTCTCCCCGGCCGGCGGGCCTGATACGGTTCGCCGGCGGGGAGGAACACGATCATGCGCAAGGCCGCTCTTGTCGCCGTTGCGGTGTGCCTGGCGGCGCCCCTGGCCGCCCAGCAGGCCACGAAGAAGTTCGACTACAAGCCGGTGGACGGCATCCAGACGATCAGCCTCGCGATCGACAAGGTGAAGATCAACCAGATCGTGTTCAAGACCGGCAAGGCAGTCGGGGGACCGCTGCGGCGCTCGGACGCGGAATGCGTCATCCGGATCGACAACGACGGCCTGACTCCGGTGCAGGCCGGCGTCGCGGTCGCGCTCTTCGACGAGGAGGGCAACCTCGTTGCGGCCGGCTCCGGCGGCACGCGCGTCGGCTGGCTCTCCTCCGGCGAACGGGACACGAGCGCGATCCGGTTTCCGTTCGTCTACCGGAACATGGACAAGGCGAAGACGTTCCTCGTGACGCTCGAGGTCCAGCCCAAACCGCCGAGGGACGCTCCCGCGCCAGCGCCGACGCCGGGCGCGTAGCGAATCAGGGCTTGAGCAAGCCGGGCATGTCGCGCCCGGCATAGCCGGTCATCTCGACGTATGCGCGGCCGCCGATCGGGCGGCCGTGACTTTTTCCCTCGACGCGGCACGCGCCCTCCCAGTACGTCACGCCGGTCGACTTCTCCGTGACGAGCTCCTGGTCCGCGACGAGCGGCGTGACCCGCGTCTCGAGCCCGAGCGAGCGGATGGCCAGCGACCACGCGGCGGGGTAGACGGACTTCGATCGAGGGGAGGTCCAGGTCGTCAGGGGCGCGAGCGCGACGTCGCTCCACGCGATCGGGCGCGGCGGCCCGCCTCCGTTTGCCGGGATGAAGGTTCCGGCCGAAAAGGGCGAGGCGTTTCCGCCCTCGAGCCGGATCCGGTAGAGCATCAGCTCGGACCCGTTGGACAACTGGAGCGCAAACCAGTCCCAGCCGGCGGCGCCGGCGGGCAGCGCTCCGGGACCCCACTCGTGGTCGAACCACGCCATTCCCAACAGAGCGGTGCGCAACCCGTTGCGGGAAAGCGCGCCGGTCGCCGAGAACCGCGTGATCGAGACGTAACGGGAGTATTCCTTCTCGCCCGCGCCCTTCTTCGACAGGCCGTCGCCGCCGTGGAGGACGGGCGGCTTCGCGGGCGTGAGCGTCAGTTCGAGCCGCCCGATGTCGCGGCGCCCGGCGATGAGGTGCACGGTTCCCTTTTCCTCGCGCACCGACCAGTCCTCGTTGAAGACTTCGAGCTGCGTCTGCGAAGCGCCCGCGATGCCCGGCAGTCCCAGGTGGATCTTCTCGTCGTACGCGAACGTGCCGGCGCCGACGTCGGTCCAGGCGAAGTGGGCCAGGTGCAGGTCCCGGGCGCGAAAGAACGTGAGCTGGAAGCCATAGGCCTTGCCCGCGCCGTCGAGGTGCCCCGTGTAGTACCACCACTCGACCGCGGCCTCCGGGTGCGAGCCGTGGTCGCGGGGGAAGGTCGGCGGGAGGACCGGGGCTGCGAGGAGAAGGCAGAGTAGTGCCGAGCCCAGCCTGTTCATCACTCCTCCTGCAGCGCCGCGGCCGGATTTACCGCTGCGGCAATGCGCCCCGGCACGACGCCCGCCAGAAACGACGCCGCGAGAACGAGGAGGGCGGCGCCGGCGAGCGTCGCGGCGGGCACGCGGAGGGCGACTGTCCAGCCGAAGGACTGGGGATTGATGACGCCGAGCAGGAGCCACGCAAAGGCCGCCCCGGCGGCGATCGCGGCAGCCGTTCCGACGAGCCCCGCGAGCAGTGCCTCGAGGAGCGTCGCCCGCCGGATTTGCCGCCCGCTCGCCCCGATCGCGCGCAGCAGGCCGAAGGAGCGCCGCCGCTCGACGGCCGAGGCCAGCAGCGCGTTGGCGATTCCGAGGACGGCCACGCCGACCGCGATGGCCTCGAGCGCCCGGGTCACCGCGAACGTGCGGTCGAAGATCCGGAGCGCTTCCTTGCGCAACTCGCGGTTGGTCGAGATCGAGAGCGCGAACCGGTCCCCGGCGGAAACGAAAATGCGCCGGCGCAGCGCGTTGGCGTCGACGCCCGGCTGCGCGAGAACGGCGGCGCTCGTGATCCTCGGGTCGCCGAAGAGCGAGAGATAGAGCGCGCGGTCCATCACGACGGTGCCACGGTCGTTCGAATAGTCGCGGTAGACGCCTGCCACGCGGAAGGCGCGCGGCCCCGCGGGAGTCGAGACCGTCACGGCGGCGCCCTCGGCGGCGCCGAAGCGGCGCGCGAACGGCTCGGAGACGAGAACCTCCCCCCGCTCCCGGGCTGCGAGCGCCACGGGCCGCGGGTCCGCGCCGCCGAGGAGGGGAAGGCCTCCCACGCGCGCCACGACCCGGAAGTCGCCCGAGGCGAGCGTGAACGGGTGCCCGGCGGCGTCGGTCGTCTCGCGCGCGCGAAAGGGATCGACGGCGGCCACGCCTTCGATCCCCTTCAGAAACGCCACGGTCTCGGGCGGCAGGTCTCCGACGATGCCGGAGCGCCCGCCCGCCTCCGCCTTGATCCAGAGGTCCGAGCGCAGGGTCGACTCGACCCAGACCCGCACGGTCTCCCGGATGGAGGCCACCGTCACGATCATCGCCAGCGTCATCCCGAGCGCCATCGCGAGGGCCGTGACGGCGATTCCGTTGCGCGCCAGGGCGCCGCCGAAGAAGCCCGCGGCGAGGCGCCCTTCGGCGCCAAAGCCCCGGGCCAGCAGACGGCCGGGCAGCGCCGCGCCGAGCCGGACGGCCAGGGGCGCGGCGAGCGCGAGCGCAACGACGACGAGCGCGACGGCGGCGAATCCGAAGAGCGGGAAGCCATCCACGGGCCCGGCCCGGGAGAGCGCGAGGGCTGCGAGGAGCGCCGCCCCGGCGCCGAGCGCCCGCGGCCAGAGGCGCCGCCGCGCGATCCCTTCGATGGAGCCCGGCCGCATCGCGGGGGAGGGCGCGACGCGCGTGGCCTCGATGGCGGGGAGGATCGTGGCAAGGACCGCGGCGGACAGGCCCACCGCGGCCGCGAGCGCCACGGCACCGCTGTAGCCGGCCCCCGCGATGCGCGCCGTCGGCAGGTAGATGCTCGACACGGTGCCCCCGACCGCCCGCAGTGCCGCCCGCGACACGAATAACCCGAGGACCTCGCCGAGGAGCGTCCCCGCGACGCCGATCGCGAGCCCCTCCGCGAGAAAGGCGGAGAAGATCCCGGCCCGCGAGGCCCCGAGCGCGCGCAGCGTCGCGATCTCCGGCCGGCGGCGCAGCACCGCGATCGAGACGGCGTTGGCGATCAGGAAGATCCCGACGAGCAGCGTGAGCGAGCCGAGCGCGTTCAGATTGAGGCGAAAGGCGCGGACCATCCGGTCGGCCGTCTGCGCGGTGCGCCCGGGCGGCTCGAGCGAGAGGCCGGGAGGCAGCCTGCGCGCGATCTCGCGCTCGGCGTCCGCCCGCGAGACGCCGGGGTCGAGCACGATGTCCACGCGGTCCACGAGGCCCTTCTTTCCGAGGAGGTCCTGGGCGGTGAAGATGTCGGTGACGAGGATGTCGCCGCCCGAGGCCCGCGCGAGGCCAGAGAATTCGAGGATCCCGCCGACCCGGACCCTGTGGCGCACGCCGCCCGCGACGAGGGGGAGCTCTGCCCCCGGGGCAAGGTGGTGGCGCTCGGCAAACGGGGCCGACACGAATACGGAACCGTTGCCGAGGAGCCCGGCCCGCGCCGTCGGCCCGGCAGGCGCGACCAGTCGCACCTCGCGCACGACCCCGTCGCCGGGGTCGATGCCGAGAACCTGTGCGACCTCGCGGCTGCCATCGTCGAGGACGGCCGATCCCGTCACGGCCGGCGCGAAAGACCCGATCGGCCAGAGGAAAGACAGCGCCGCGAGCCGCTCGATCGGAATGCCCGCGGTCCCGGTGACGACGAAGTCGCTGCGTCCCGAGACCGCCGAAGCGGCCTCCCGGAAGGAGGCGGTGACGCTGCGGTTGGCGTGGTGGATCGCGGCGACGGCGGCGACGCCGATCGCCACGCCGATCATCGGCAGGAGCACCCGGATCGGGTGCCGCCTGGCCGGGCCGGTGATCAAGGCGCGGAAGATCAACGAAAAGCCGCTCACGCCAAGATCCTTCCGTCCTTGACCGCCACCACGCGATCCGCGCGCGCCGCGGCCGCGGCCGAGTGCGTGGCAAGCAGCAGCGTGACGCCGCGCTCGCGGCGGATCTCGTCGAGCAGCGTGAGCACCTGCTGGCCGTTCCGGCTGTCGAGGTTGCCAGTGGGCTCGTCGGCGAGCAAAAGCCGCGCGCCGGTGCCGAGCGCCCGGGCGATGGCGACCCGTTGCATCTCGCCGCCCGAGAGCTCGTAGGGGTGCGCCGAAGCGCGCCGCGCGAGGCCGACCCTCTCGAGCAGCGTCGCGGCCCGGTCCCCTGCGTCGGTGCCGCTGTCGAGCCGCCGGGGCAGCTCGACGTTTTCCCGGACCGTCAGGTGGGGGAGAAGATTGAAGAACTGGAAGACCATGCCGACCTCGCGCCGGCGGTACAGCACGAGGTCCTTTTCCGGCAGCGTCGCGATCGCCCGCCCGGCCACGCGGATTTCTCCCGAAGTCGGGCGGTCGATCCCTCCGACGAGGTGCAGAAGGGTCGACTTGCCACTTCCGGATTCGCCCACGAGCGCGAGAAACTCGCCGGCCGGCACCTCGAGGTCGAGCCCGTCCAGGGCGACGACCGGCTCGGCCCCCGCGTAGACTTTGCGCAGCGCCCGGCAGGAGATGGACGGCGCGGAAGAGGCGTCGGAAAACACGGTGCGAGAATACCCGACAGGATCCCGGGTCTGACTCTATTGTCCGAGTACCTGAAACCTGAAACTGAAACCTGAAACCGTGACCTTCGTTCAGCCCCTCCGCCGCGCCTGGGCGCAACGCGCTCTCGTCGCCGCCCTCGTGCGGCGCGAGCTCGCCGCGCGTTACCGTGGGGGCTCGCTCGGCTTCCTCTGGTCCTTTCTCAATCCGCTGCTGCTCCTGCTCGTGTACGCGACGGTCTTCCGCTTTGTGTTTGCCCCGCGCGCCGACGTGCGGCCGTACGCACTCTTTCTCTTCGGGGGCGTGCTCGTGTGGGGCTTCGTCTCCTCGGCGCTGCTCGACGCCGTCGAGACCTTCCGGTCGAACGGTCCCCTGCTGCGAAAGACGACAGTCGCGCCGGAGGTGTTTCCCGCTGCCGCGGTCGGGGCGCGGCTGGTGCATCTTCTGCTCGCCCTCCCGGTCCTCGGCGCGGCGATCGTCGTTGCGACAGTCCGCGGCGGCGTTCGGCCGGGCGCAGCTCTGCTCGAGTTCCCGATCGTCCTCGCGCTGCTGGCGCTCTCGGTCTTCGGGGCGGCGCTGGCGGTCTCGGCGCTGTCCGTGCACTTCGGCGACGTCCGCGACGTCGTCGCCAACCTGCTCACCCTCGCCTTTTTCGTGACGCCGGTCCTGTACACGATCGAGGCCGTGCCCGAGCGCTGGCGCTGGCTGCTGCGGGCGAACCCGTTCGCGAGCTTCTTCTCGGGCGTCCACGACACGCTCTTCCATTTCCGCCCCGTCTCGTCGTCGGACTGGGTGTGGATGGCGGGCACGGCCGCCGTCGCGCTCGCCGTCGGCGCCGCGGTCTTCGAGCGCCTGCGCGACACGCTGGCGGAGGAAGCGTGAGCGGCCCGGAACCGGCGATCGCGGTCGCCGATGCGACCAAGATCTACAGGCGCTACGCGCGTCAGGCCCACGGGACGCTGAAGTCGGCCTTGCTGTCCCGCCGCCGCAGCCTCCGGGGCGCGGGCGGCGTCGTGGCCCTCGACGGGGTCTCCTTCACGGTCGCTCCCGGCGAATCGCTCGGGGTCATCGGTTCGAACGGCTCGGGCAAGTCGACGCTGCTGAAGCTGCTCGCGAACATCGTGCGGCCCACGCGCGGCTCCGTCGCGGTGCGGGGAAGGCTCGCCGCGCTGCTCGAGCTCGGCGCCGGGTTCCACCCGGAGATCTCGGGCCGGGACAACATCGAGATCACAGGCCTGCTGCTCGGCCTGACGAAGAAGGAGATCGCGGCGCGGTTCGACGACGTCGTGCGCTTTGCGGGCGTCGAGGAGTTCCTCGATGCTCCCGTCAAGACGTACTCCTCCGGCATGGCGGTGCGGCTCGGCTTCGCCATCGCGGCGCACAGCGACCCGGACGTGCTTCTCGTGGACGAGGTGCTCGCCGTCGGGGACGAAGCCTTCGCCCACCGGGCGCTCGAGAAGTTCTCCGAGTTCGAGCGCGCGGGCAAGACGCTGGTCTTCGTGTCCCACGACCTCGGGCTCGTCGCACAGCGTTGCCGCCGCGCGATCTGGCTCGACCACGGCCGGCTCGCGGCGGACGGGGCCGCGGGCGAAGTCGTCGCGCGGTACCGCGAGCGGGTGGCTGCCGAGGAAGGGGAGCGGCGCGTCGGGAGCGCGGGCGCGGGCGGACGGATCGGATCGGGCGTCGCCTCGATCGAGGTGGTGCGCCTGCTGGACCGGGAGGGCCGGCCCACGGCCCGCCTGCGGTCGGGCGAGGCGGCGTCGGTCGAGATGGTCGTGCGGGCGCCGGATGCGCTGTCGGACTTCGTCTTTGGGGTCCAGATCGCCACAGTCTCGGGAACCATCGTCTTCGGCACGAACACGGCGCTCGAGGGCTTTCGCGCGGAGCGCCTGGCGGGCGATGCGCGGGTCGTGCTGGAGATTCCCGCCCTCGACCTCGCCCCCGGCGTGTACGCGCTCGACGTCGCCGTCCACGCGCGCGACGGCGCTCCCTACGACTACCGGCGCGACGCGCTGCGCTTCGAGGTCACGGCCGAGCGGGCGGGCACGGGTGTCTGGAGCCCCGCGCGGGGGTGGAGTTTTTCCGGGGGAATCCGGTGGAAGGAATGAAGGCCTCCGTGCAGGTAGACTCTCGCCGCTCCATGCGCTCTTCTTTCCTGCCCTTCGCCCGGCCGAGCCTCGGCGACGAAGAGATCCGCGAGGTCGTCGACACGCTCCGCTCGGGCTGGATCACCACCGGGCCGAAGACCGAGCGGTTCGCCGCGGAGTTCCTCGATTACGTCGGGGGCCGCTTCGCCGTCCCGGTGTCCTCGGCGACGGCAGGGCTGCACGCGGCGCTCCTCGCGCTCGGCGTCGGCCCGGGTGACGAGGTCGTGACGACGCCCATGACCTTCGTCGCCACGCTCAACACGATCGTGCACTGCGGCGCCGTCCCGGTACTCGCCGACATCGACGCCTCGACGCTCAACATCCGGGTGGAGACGATCGAAGCCCTCCTCACGCCGCGGACGAAAGCCATCGTGCCGGTCCACTACGTGGGGCAGCCAGTGGACCTCGATCCGCTCGTCGCCCTGGCCGTCTCGCGCGGCATCGCCGTCCTGGAAGACGCGGCGCACGCGGTCGGCACCGAGTACCGGGGCCGGCGCATCGGCTCCTTCCCGACCACGTCGGTGTTCTCCTTCCACCCGAACAAGAACATCACGACGGGCGAAGGCGGCATGATCGTGACGGACGACGAGGGCGTGTTCGAGCGGGCCTCGCTCCTGAAGTTCCACGGCATGGACCGCGAGGCGTGGAAGCGCTTCTCGAAGGAAGGAAGCCCGCGCTACGACGTCGCGATGCCGGGCTTCAAGTACAACATGATGGACATCCAGGCGGCGCTCGGGCTCCACCAGTTGAAGCGCCTCGACGGCTTCATCGCGGAGCGCGGGCGGCTGGCGGCGCGCTACGACGAGGCCTTCCGCGGCGCCTCGGGCCTGATCCTGCCTGCGCGCGTGCCGTACCCGGCGCGGCACGCCTGGCATCTCTATACGCCGCTCGTGGACATCGACCGGCTGACGATCTCTCGCGACCGTTTCATGGCGGAGCTCAAGGCGCGCAACGTCGGCACGGGCCTCCACTACACGGCCGCGCACGAGTTTTCGTACTACGCCGGGCGGTTCGGCTGGAAGCCGGAGGACTACCCGGAGGCCCATTTCGTCTCGGAGCGGATCGTCTCGCTGCCCCTCTTCCCGGGCCTGTCGGAGGCCGACCAGGACGATGCGATCGCGGCGGTGCGCGAGGTCCTCGCGGAGTTCCAGCGATGAAGACCTCCGTCGTCGTGCCCGTGTACAACGAGGAGGGCAACCTCCCGGAGCTCCTGCGACGCCTGACGGCCGTGATGGACGCCGCGGGAAGACCCTACGAGCTCGTGTTCGTCGACGACGGCAGCCGTGACGGGTCGCTCGCGATCCTCGAGCAAGCCGCCGCCGCGCGGCCCGACCGGATCCGGGTGCTGGAGCTCGCGCGCAACTTCGGTCAGCACCAGGCCATCCTCGCCGCATTCGAGAACGTTTCGGGGGACGTCGTCGTGACGCTCGATGCCGACCTGCAGAATCCGCCGGAAGAAATCCCGAAGCTGCTCGCGAAGATCGAAGAGGGCTACGACGTCGTCGGCGGCGTGCGGCAGGACCGCCAGGACTCCTTCCTGCGCCGGGCCGCGTCGGCCCTCGTCAACCGCGTCACCGTCACGATCACCCGGATGCGGATCACGGACTTCGGCTGCATGCTCCGGGCCTACTCGCGCGACGTGATCGGGGAGATCAACCGCTGCGACGAGTCCTCGACCTTCATCCCGGCGCTGGCCCAGAGCTTCGCGCGCCGTCCGACCGAGATCCCGGTCGCGCACGCGCCGCGGCGGCACGGCGAATCGGCGTACTCGCTCTACCGCCTGATCCGCCTGAATTTCGACCTCATGACCGGTTTCTCCCTCCTGCCGCTGCAGGTGTTCGGCCTGCTCGGCACGCTCGTCGCCTTTAGCGGCGTCGCGTTCGGCCTCTTCCTGTTCGCGCGGCGGCTGATCGTCGGCGCGGAAGTCGAGGGCGTGTTCACGCTCTTTGCCATCCTCTTCACGCTGCTGGGGATAGCGATGGCCGGCCTCGGCCTCGTCGGCGAGTACGTCGGCCGCATCTACCAGCAGGTCCGCGGCCGCCCCCGCTTCCGCGTCAAGCGCATCTACGGCCTCGGCGCGTCGGCAGCGCCGGCTTCCGACTCACGACTCACGACTCACGACTCATGACTTCCCCTCGCATCGCCGTCTTTGCGTATTCCGACACGGGGCACGCGTGCCTGAAGCTCCTGCTGGATCGGGGCGAGAGGGTCGTCCTGGTCGCGACGCACCGGGACGCGCCGGAGGAGAAGGCCTGGTTCCCGAGCGTCGCGGAGCTCGCCCGCGCGCGCGGGATCGAGCCCGTCGTCATGGAAAATCCGCTCGAAGCCCAGTCGATCGCGCGCCTGCGCTCGGTCCGGCCGGACCTCCTGTTCTCGTTCTACTACCGGCGCCTGCTTCCGGAAGAGATGCTGTCGGAGCCGCCGCTCGGGGCGTGGAACATACACGGGTCGCTCCTGCCGAGGTTCCGCGGCCGCGCTCCAGTCAACTGGGCGGTCGTGAAGGGCGCGAGGCAGACGGGCGCGACGCTCCACGCCATGACCGAGCGCGCCGACCGCGGCGCGATCCTGGACCAGGAAGCGGTCCCGATCGGGCCGGACGACACGGCGATCGACGTGCAGCGGCGCGTGACGGAGGCGGCCGTCGCGGTCCTGGCGCGCCGCCTCGAAGACCTGAAGAGCGGCGCGGCTCTGACGCAAACCGTGCCGCAGGACGAGAGCGCGGCGACGCGCTTCGGCAAGCGCACGCCCGAGGACGGCCGCATCGACTGGACGCGGACCGCGAAGGAGGTCCACGACCTCGTGCGCGCCGTGACGCACCCGTATCCCGGCGCCTTCACTGACCTGTTCGGCGAGAAAACGTTCGTGTGGCGTTCCCGGCTGCCGGGCCTCGCGGCGCACGACACGTTCCCGGGCCAGGTCCGCGCGGAGGAGGGTCGGCTCTTCGTCGCGTGCGGCGACGACCGCTACGTGGAGCTGCTCCGGCTCCAGCCCGAGGGGCTGCCGGAAGAGGATGCGGGAGCTTTTCTCGAACGGAGGGGGCGCTGATGCGGGTTCTCATCCTCGGGGTCAATGGCTTCATCGGCAACGCGCTGACCGAGCGCATCCTGCAGACGACCGACTGGCACGTCTCCGGCCTCGACATCGGCTCCGACAAGATCGCGCCCTTCCTCGACAACCCCCGCTTCACCTATCTCGAGGGCGACATCGCGATCAACAAGGAGTGGATCGAGTACCAGGTCAAGAAATGCGACGTCGTCCTGCCGCTCGTCGCGATCGCGACGCCGGCGGCCTACGTCAAGGAGCCGCTCGCCGTCTTCGAGCTCGACTTCGAGGAGAACCTGCGGATCGTCAAGCAGGCGGTGCGCTACAAGAAGCGCGTGGTCTTCCCCTCGACGTCCGAGGTCTACGGGATGTGCCCGGACGCCGAGTTCGACGAGGACGCGTCGCCGCTCGTGTACGGGCCGATCCAGAAGCAGCGCTGGATCTACTCTTGCAGCAAGCAGCTGCTCGACCGCGTAATTTGGGCCTACGGTACGCGGGGGCTGCAGTTCTCGCTCTTCCGCCCGTTCAACTGGTTCGGCCCACACCTCGATCGGATCGATTCGCCGAAGGAGGGGTCGAGCCGCGTGCTCACGCAGTTTCTCCACAACATCCTCTACGGCGAGCCGATCAAGCTCGTGGACGGCGGCACGCAGCGGCGCTCGTTCACCTACATCTCGGACGGCATCGACGCGCTGATGGCGATCCTCGAGAACCGGGGGGGCGCGGCCGACGGCGGGATCTTCAACATCGGCAATCCCGCCAACGACCTCTCGATCCGGGACCTCGCCGTGCGCATGATCGCGGCGGTCGGCACCTATCCGGGCTTCGAGGAGGCCGGGCGCAAGGCCCGGATCGTGGACGTCTCCTCGGGCGAGTACTACGGCGATGGGTACCAGGACATCCTGACCCGCGTGCCCTCGATCCGGCGCGCGCGCCGAGAGCTCGGTTGGGAGCCGAAGGTCTCCCTCGGGGACGGGATCCGCAGGACGCTCGATTTCTACCTCCAGAGCCGCCGGACCGCGCCGTGATCGAGCGTCGCGTCGCCCTCAAGGTCGACTGCGACACGCTCGAGGGGACGCGCGAGGGCGTCCCGCGGCTGCTCGAGACGTTTGCCGCACGCGGCATTCGCGCGACCTTCTTCTTCACGCTGGGGCCGGACCGCTCGGGCGTGGCGGTCAAGCGCGTCTTCACGCGCAAGGGCTTCCTCCGGAAGATGATCCGGTCGCGCGCGCCGGCGCTCTACGGGTGGCGGACGATGCTGTACGGCACGCTGCTGCCCGCGCCCATGATCGGGGAGCGGTGCGAGGACGCGATGCGCGCCGCGGCGAAGGCCGGCCACGAGACGGGCGTGCACGGCTGGGACCACGTCGGCTGGCACGACCGGCTCGACCGCATGACGGCCGCGGAGGTCGCGCAGGAGTACGGCCGCGCCCACGCGGAGTACCTGCGGATCTTCGGAGTGCCCGCGCGGTCGAGCGCCGCCCCCGGCTGGACCGCGAATGCCTTCTCGCTCGCCGCCGAAGAGGAGCGCTCGCTCCTGCACACCTCCGACACGCGGTGCGGCGCCCCCTTCTTCCCGAAGGCGGGGGAGCGGCTCTTCTATACGGTCGAGATCCCGACAACGCTCCCGACGCTCGACGAGACGCTCGCCTGGGAGAATCTCCGAACCGACGAGGACCAGCGGTCTTTCTTCCGGGCGGCCATACGCGGCACCGAGGTCCACACGATCCACACGGAGATCGAGGGCCGGTCGAAGGCGGGCCTCTTCGCGCGGATCCTCGACGACTGGAGCGCCGACGGCGTCGGCTTCGTGCTCCTGTCGGAGCTCGCGCGGGAGGCGCTCGCGCACAGCGACCGCATCCCCCAACGAGAGATCGCGCGGGTCCGGCTCCCCGGGCGGGGCGGCCACGTGACGACGGGCTGGCCGGACCTGGCGGCCGGGTAAGCGGGCGATGCGAGGGTCTCGCGCGCTCTACGCCACCGGCTTCCTCCTGGGCCTCGCGGTGCGCGTGCTCTTTCTCCGGGCGTTTTCCGGCAACTACGACCTCAAGTCCTTCGGCACAGCGGTCTCGATCCTGCGCCGGGGCGGCGATC
The DNA here is from genome assembly GCA_041483715.1 of Thermoanaerobaculia bacterium. Classification (GTDB taxonomy): domain Bacteria; phylum Acidobacteriota; class Thermoanaerobaculia; order UBA5066; family Gp7-AA6; genus DAHUXD01. Next base: position 20,904 of record JBGPGG010000013.1, on the reverse strand, counting down.
TGTATCTCGAGACGACGCGGTACAATTATTCGCCCGTCTGGGCCCACGTGCTGCTCGGCCTCGATGTCCTCGCGCACCGGATCGGCTGCTCGTTCGGCACGGCTCTCGGGGCGCTTCTGCTCGTCGTCGACGCCCTGACGGCCCGCGTGCTCTACCGGCTCGGCGGGGGCGGGCGCCGCGGCACGGCGGCGGCGCTGCTCTTCTTCCTGAATCCCGTCTCGATCTTCGTCTCGAGCTTCCACCTGCAGTTCGACAACGTCGCGATCCTGTTCCTGCTCTGCGCCGTCCTGTGGGCCGAGCGCCTGCCCGCCGCGCGGGTGCCGACGGTGGCGTGGCTCTCGGCTTCGCTGTTGATCAAGCACATCGCCGCGTTCTTCCCGCCGCTCTTTCTCGCGGGCCGGCAGAGACGCGGCTTGAAGCCTCTCGAGGCGCTCGTTCCCTACGCGATCTTCGCCGCGTCGTTTCTTCCGTACTGGCGGTCGTGGTCCGGCATCCGGGACAATGTGGTCGGCTACCGGAGCCTGAGCGAGGATTACGGCGCGGCGATGCTGTTGGCCGTTCCGGGCGTCCCGCGCTGGCTGCCGAGCGCGTTGTTCGCGGCCGCGATGCTGGCGGCGCTCGGGCTGTTGCGTCACGTTCCCCGCGCCCGCGCCTGCCTGATGCTCTTTCTCGTGATGCTGCTCTTCGCGCCCGGCATCTGCGAGTACTACTTCGTGTGGCCGATCGCGCTCGGCGCGCTCTTTGGCGGCGCCGGGTACGCGGTGTACACGGTCGTCGTCGCCAGCTTCTTCGTCGGTTCGCCCGACGGACTGGGTCTTGCGCTCGAGCACCTGCCGGGCTGGCACGGTGTCTGGTGGAGCCTCCTGCTTTGGCTGGCGTGGGAGGCGCGCCGCCTCTCGACGCAAGCGCCGAAGGACCCGGAGCGCCCGTCCTGATGCGGCAGGGCGAGCGCGCCGTGCTGGCGGCCGGGTTTGTCCTGGCGCTCCTGCTGCGCCTCTTCTTCTTCCGCGCCTTCGCCGAGAACTACGACACGCAGTCCTATCGGGAGGTCGTGCGCGTCATGGTGTGGGGCGGCGACCCGTACGGCGGCACCGACCGTTACAACTACTCGCCCGTGTGGGCCGGGACCCTGGCTGTCCTCGACGTTGCGGCGCGGGCCTCCGGGCTCCCGCTCTCGACGGCCGTCGGGGCCCTGCTTCTGGCTGCCGACGTCCTGGCGGCGCTCCTGCTCTTTCGCCTCGGGGGAGGGGAAGAGGCCGGCCTGCGGGCCGCGCTTCTCTTTTTCGCCAATCCGGTCTCGGTCTGGCTCTCGAGCTACCATCGGTCCTTCGACGCGATCGCGATCCTTCTGCTTCTGCTCGCGCTTCGGCTCTTTCGCGCCGATCCCGTGCGGCCTGCCCGCGTGTCGGCGGCGCTCGCGGCCTCGCTCCTCTTCAAGCACGTGGCAGCCTTTCATCCGCTCCTGTTTCTGCGCGGCCGCCGCCGGCCGGGCCTCGGGCTGATCGGCCTGGCCGCGCCGTATGCCGTCTTCCTCGCGTCCTTCGTCCCGTTCTGGCGGTCGTGGCGGCCGATTCGCGACAACGTCCTGCTCTATGGGGGCCTGGGCGGACTCTACGGGACCGACGCGCTGCTGCTCGTGCCCGGCGTTCCGTTCTGGGTGCCGCGCCTGCTCTTTGCGGCGGCGATGCTGACGGCCGTCGTTCTTCTGCGCCGCGCCGAGATCGAGCCCGTCCGCGCGAGCCTCATCCTGTTTCTCGTCGTCCTCATTTTCTTGCCGGGGATCGGCCGGCAGTACTTCGTCTGGCCGATCGCGCTCGGCGCGCTCTGTGGCGGCCCGGGTTATCTTGTCTACAGCGTGATCGCGACCGGATCCCTCGTTTCCGTTTCGGGCCTGGCCCCCGGGCTGCCGCATCTGCCCGGCTGGTATGGAGTGTGGTGGGCCTGCGTACTCTGGCTCCTGCTCGAGCTGCGGGCCCTCGGCGGGGTTGCGCGGAGGCTGGCCTGAGCACCGCCAAACGCTCGGGCGTCCGCCCCGAGATCCTGCTCGTGCTCGCCGCCGTCGGCGGATCACTCCTGGTCTACCTCCCGTTTCTCGGCGACATGACGGTCGTCTATCGCTTCTGGGACGGGCCCAACTACCTGACCGTCGCGCGCACCCTGTACGACGTCCGCCCGGACAACCCGCTGCTCGCGTACGTCCACACGCCCACGTACTTTCTGACGCACCTCCCGCTGTACCCGCTCTGCGTCCGGGCGCTCTCGGCGTTCGGATACGAGCCCGCGCTGCTCCTCGTCTCGGTGCTCGCGTCGATCGCCGCGGTGCTCCTCTTCTACCGCCTCGCACGCGATGTCTGGAAGCTGCCGTCGCCCGCTTTTCTTTCGCTCGTGTTCCTTTTCCTTCCTCCGCGCTGGATGCTCTATCGCTCCACGGGAGCCACCGAGGCTCTGGCGATCGCCCTCACGCTGGCCTCTCTGTGGTGGTTCGAGAAGGCGCGTTACGGGCGCGCGTCGCTCATCGCCGGCCTGGCAACGGTGACCCGAGTCTCTGGCCTGATGTTCGCCCCGGCCTACGCGGTCGTCCTGTTGCGGCAGCGCCGCTGGAGCGCGCTGCCGTGGCTCGCCGTCATCCCGGCAGGGCTCTTCGCCTACTTCGTCTTCTGCGCGGTGCGCTTCGGGAACTTCTTCGCGTACCTCGCGCCGCACGGCGAGAAACTGGCGGCCTTCCGCCCCTTCGGCTTCCTGTCGGCGCTCTTCCAGAAAGGCCTCTACCACCAGGTCGAGTTCCACATCCTGCTCTTCCTGGTCTACGCGGTCGGAACCTCGAGGCTGTGGGAGCGGTTTCCGGTCCTCTTCTGGTATTGCGCGTTCGAGCTTGCTCTGCTCGTCTGCGTCTCGACGGAGGACTGGAGCCGGTACTTCCTGGCGATGGCGCCGTTCGCGCTCATCGTCGGGTTCCGCGACCTCATCGACACGCGCGCGTTCCGGTGGATGTTCCCGGTCTTCGCCGCCCTGTCGGTGTACTACGCGTGGGGCGTGATTCCCTTGAACGGCTGTCGGCCCGACATCTACCTGCGCCTGCTCGCCCACCTCGGGCTCCTGCCGGCCGGCTAGCCGTCTCGAGCGGTGCGACTCGCCCTGGCCGCGACCGCTGCGGCGAGGGCAAAGGCGACTGCCTGCAACGCCACGCCGAGGCGGAACGGCGAGCGGTCGTACTCGAATTCGACGCGGTGCCCGCCCGCGGGGACCGCGACGGCGAGATCCCGCGCGTTGGCGACGGCAATCGGGACGGGCCGGCCGTCCACGCGCGCGCGCCAGGCGGGAAAGAACGTGCGCGCGAAAAGCAGGTGCCCGGCGCCCTCGGCCTCGACGGTCGCCGCGGCGTGGTCGGCGCCCACATGCTCCGTCTCGAGAGTGGCCGCGACGAGCGGGCCGGCGGGGCCCTCGTCGCGGCGCCCCGGCAGCGCCACGTCGCCGCGCTGGTCGAAGCGGTCGGACCGCACGAGCTCGATCGTGCCGGAGAGCGCGGCGCGGCGCCAGACGCGCCCCGCCCAGCGCAGCTCCGCGACGGGCCGGGGGTTCTCGAAAAGAACGAGCCGCCGACCCGCGATCTCGAGACCCGTCAGCGAGTGAAAGAGGGGATGAACTTCGGTGTCCTGGGCGAGCACCCACCGCGCGCCGTACAGCGCGAGCAGTCGGTCGCGCTCGGACGGCGTTGACGCGTCTGCGGCCTCGTTGGCGAGCCGGTTGAAGAACCCGTAGAAGCCGTCGGGATCGTTCTCGAAGAGATACCGCACGCCGAACGGGGCGCCCGTCAAGGGCACGAGCTGCTCGACGACGATGCGGGCCACGCGGCTCGTCCTCGGCAGCCCGCCGGCCGCGTCGGTCTTCAGTACTTCCATGTCGAATTTTGGGAGCGCGGGAGAGACGTACAGCCTGCCCGGGCCCTGGATCCGGTGAAGCAGCGCCGGAGGGCGGACGAGGGCCGAAGCGGGCGCGGAAACGAAGAGTGGCAGTCCCCACGCAAAGGAAGACACGAGCACGAGAAATCCGAGGACCCAGGCCGGCTCGCGCAGCCTCGGGCCGGGCCGCAGCATCAGGGCCACCGCGAGCGTCACGAGCGCGCCGATCAGCGCGTCTCCCCGCACGAACCCGCGGAAGACCTCGAGAAATCCCCGGGGATCCTCGGAGACGAGCTGCGCGAGCGGGCCCGCCCAGCGGTCGAGCGCGCCTCCCGGCGACGCCATCCACCACCCCGCGGCGAACATCGCGAGGACGGCAGCGAGCGCGACCGCCTCGCGCCGGCCCGTCCGGCGTCGGCCGAGTACATCGGCGGCGAGCCCCGCGAGCAGCGCGGTACAGAGGGTCGTCAGCAGGTAAAACTTGATCGGGTAGCGCAGCTTGCGCAGCGCCTCGACGGAATAGATCAGGCGGTAGAACGGAAGGGAGAAGCCGAACGAGAAGAGGAGCGCGAGGATTCCTCCTGCCGCGAGCGCCGCGCTCCTGCGGTCCCAGAAGTCCTTCCTCAGCGCGGCCAGGCAGAGCACGAGCAGGGGAACGATGCCGAGCGTGACGCACCAGATGTAGACAACGTCGTCGAGCGCGACTGTCCGGATCCAGTTGGCGCCGCCACCGAGCAGGTCGGGGTCGCCCCCGAACCTCGGGAAGAGCCATTCGATCGCGCGCGACGCTGAGAACGCCGCCGCGCCAGAGGCGCGCTCGGAGTAGAGGTGCTGTCCGCGGTAGGTGAGGGGAAAGACTGCCCGGAGCGGAAGCAGCAACGGAGCCGCCAGCGCCAGGGCGAGCAGCCCCGCGCCGGCGCTCGCGCAGAGGGCCGCCGCGAGCCTCGCCGTGCGTTCACCGCGCGGCGCGGTGAGGCTCACCGAGAGGACGAGAACGCCCCCGAAGACGAGGGTCAGGAGCGAGAGCGCCGGCTCTCCGGCGAGCAGCTGCAGTCCGAGCGCGAGACCCGTCGCGGTTCCGGCGCTCAGCAGCGCGCGGCGGCCGTTCGCCCGCGCGACGTCGAGGAAGGCCGCCGCGCACCAGGGCAGCCAGGACGCGGCGGCCGAAGAATTCATGAAGGCGGAGCCATAGGAGAGCACCATGCCGGAGAAGGCGAATGCGACGCCGGCCACGAACGAAGGCGCGTCGCCCATGCCGAGCCGGCGCGCGAGCACGCGGGCTCCGAGAAAGGCCCAGAAGATGTGGAGCAGGTAGTGGAGGTTGAAGGCCGCCTCGGGCGCGAGGACCCTCTCGAGGAGAAAGGTCGGGTAAAGCAGGACCGCGTTCGGGTTCGCGAGCAGCGGTTGTCCGCCCGAAGCCGCGGCGTTGATGAACGGAACCTCGCCCGCGTCGAGCGCGGCAGTCGCGACGCGGTGCCACGGCCAGTGCGTGATCTGCGCGTCGCGAAAGATCAGGAGGCGCGCGCCGACGATTTCGGGGAGGAGCGGCAGGGCGAAGAGGACGGCGACGGCGAAAGCGGGCAGGAACGCGCGCAGCCGGCGGGTCATTGAGGTCAGTTTACGTTAGTGCGAAGATGTCGGCTCCTCCATGCTCGAGACCGACGTCCGCCGGGCGCAGCGATCGATCTTCGCCGTCTTCGGCTTCCTCTGCGTTTACTTCACCGGGGTCTTCCCGCCCTGGGCCAATCCGAACGAGCTCTCGCGTTTCCAGACGGTGTTGGCGATGGCGGAGTGGAGGACGTTTTCGATCGACGAGGCGGTCGCGCGCCTCGGCGACCACGAGGACAAGGCCGAATCCGGGGGCCACCTCTATTCGAACAAGGCGCCGGGCCTGGCCTTCGCGGCCTACCCGGCCTACCGCGCCCTGCGCCTGGCGTTTCCGATGCCGGAGGCCGGCACGTCGAGCGCGATCTTTTTCTTCACGAGGCTCGTGACCGTGTCGCTCGTCTGCGGGATCGCGCTGCGCCGGTTCGCCGTCCGCCTCGCGGAGGCTCAGACCGGCGGGGCGGCCGTCGCCCTCGTGACCCTCGCCGTCGCGATGGGCACCCCCTTTCTCTTTTATGCTCGCTCTTTCTTCAGCCACGCCTGGACGGCCGCGCTGCTGCTCCTCGCCTGGGACGCGCTTCGCCGTTCCGAAGCCGCGGGCGCTCGCACGGACGGCGCGCTGGCGGCGCTCGCCGGTTTCCTGGCGGCGTGGGCGGCGATTTCCGAGTACACGGTGGCCCCGGTCGTGCTCGCGCTCGGGCTGCGCGTCGTTGCCAGCCGCTCCGCCCGACGGCTGCTCGGCTTCGCCCTGGCGGCTGCCGTGCCGCTCGGTCTGCTCCTCTTCTACGACGCGGTCTGCTTCGGATCGCCATGGACCCTCTCCTCCGCGAAGGAGGCGGCCCCCGAGTACGCCGCGCTGGCGAACCGCGGCGCCTTCGGCTTCGCGCTGCCGAGCCCCCGGATCGCCCTCGCCTACCTCCTCGACCCGGCGCGCGGAGTCCTCCTCTTCTCTCCCTTCCTCCTGTGGTCGCTCTTCGGCCTGGCGCGCTGGTGGCGCAGTCACAGGGCCCGCGCCGACTGGTGGTTCGTCGTGGCCGCGGTGTCGGTTCTCTTCGTCTCCCTTTCGGGCTACCCGAACTGGCACGGAGGCTGGAGCCTGGGGAGCCGGTACCTGCTGCCCGCCGTCTTTTTCGCGGCGCTCCCGATCGCGTGGGCGCTCGACACGCCGCTCTCGCGCGGGCTCTTTCTGACGGCGACGGTCTTCTCGGTAGCGGGTCACGCGCTGCTGACGGCCGCGTGGGTCCACTTTCCGCGCGAGATCCCGTGGCCCGCGGTCTCGGGATCGCTCTGGTTCCTCTCGCGCGGCTGGGTCGCGCAGAACCTCGGCTCGATGCTCGGGGCCGGGCCCGCGCTTTCGCTTCTGCCGCCCGCCGCGCTGACGGTCCTCGCCGTCTGGCAGGTGGGCCGCGCGGCGAGTCCCACGCGGCCCTCCATGCTGCTCGCGTCGCTCATCGGCATCGCGCCGCTCGTGGCGCTGATGCTCCGTCCGCCCGAACCGCCCTACTACGGGCGTCTCTGGCGCGCGGGGGTGCTGGGCGCGTTCTCCGGCCGGGACGGCGAGCGCCGGGAGCTCCGGGCGGTCGCACTCGAGGCGTCGACGCCGGACGAGAAGTTGCTCGCGGTCCGCGTCTGGCGGTGGCTGGGACCGCCTACTCCCCGCTGATCTCGAACACGCTCCAGCGCGGGATCCAGCGGTCGCCGCGGCGGATCGCGGTCTGCGAGTGGAAGAGCAGCCGGAACTTCGAGAGCGGCGCGATCGAGAGGCCCGGCAGCCGCGCTCCCTTTCCCCCGAAATCGTAGAGACGGGACTGCATCGTGGCGAAGTAGGCCGGTGTGGGGGAGGGGCCGCCCGGTGTGGCCGCGAGGTACGGGGCCTTGCCGAGGTACGAGGCGTAGTCGTTCATGCGGGGGGCCAGATCTGTTGCGACGACCCAGCGGACGCGGTGGCGCCGCGCGATCGCGAGCGCCTCCTCCTCGGAGTCGGAGAGAAAAAAGCGGATCGAGTCGAGGAAGCCGTATCCGAAGTTGTTGGCTACGACCGGCAGCTCGGCCTCGTAGAGAATCAAGTGGCCGAGCGACCAGGGCGCGAGGACCGAGGATGCTTGCGCCAGGGCGGGGGGGAAGGGCGGGGGCCCCAGCAGGCCTGGATCGTAGGCGTCGACCGCGTGCGGCAGCTCGGCGCGCATCCGATCCAGCGTGACGAAGAGGTCCGAGCCCGGCGCGTAGACCGCGCGAAGCTCCGCGGCGAGGCCCGGCCCCATGGGAAGGGCAAGCGCGATCCCGAGCCCGACGGCGAGCGCGCGCCCGGGAATCCGGCCCTCCACTGCGCGGACTGTCTCGATGAGCGTGAGCGCCGCGAGCGGCGCGGCGTAGTACACGTTCAGGCGCTGCGAGAAGGCGAGAAAGAGGGTCACGGCCCCCCAGATCGCGAGCGCCGCATGGACGCCGGGGCGGTCGCCGCGGCGGGCGCGGGCGATCCAGGCCACCACGGCGAGAGGAGCGAGAAAAAGGCCGAGCGAGAGCTGTCGCAGCGGCAGACCGAGGCCGTCGGCCAGCAGGGGCCGCGTCTCGAAGATGCCCTCGAGCCAGTCCTTCGGATAGGAAATGTACCCGGCCGTTCCCGCGATCTCGTGGGTCGTCCCCGCCGCGTAGCCGACGCCGTTGACGAGGCCCGACGCGAGATCGCGGGCGAAGGGCAGCGTCGCGGCGGCCGCGAGTCCGACCACGGCGAGCGTGCCGGTGAGCTCTCGCCGTGTTGATCCGCCCCGCGGCGCGCGGACCGCGAGGCCGAGCGCCGCGGTCCCGCCGGCCAGCGCCGCGAGGAAGAGCGGCTGGAAGAACCCGAAGGACACGTACGTCAGGGGAGGCTCGAGCCAGCCGAGCCATGCGGCCGTCGCCGCCGCGCTGACGGCTGCGGGCAGCCCGAGAGTCCAGACGGCCGCGCGCAGCGTCGAGCGGCGCGTGAGCGCGGCCTCGCAGACGAGCGCGAGCGCGAAGATCGCCCCCCAGTAGATCGCGCCCTGCCAGGAGAGGACGGCGACGGCGAGCGCGCCGCCGGCCGCGGCTTCCCGCACGGCGTTGCCCGGGGAGTCCGGCTGCTCGCGGCTTCGAACGAAGAGCAACAGGGCGAGCAGGCCGCAGAACGACTCGGCCGCGTGCTGATCGGTGTGGGCGTACTGCGACCAGAGGATGTGCCCCGGGCAGACCGCGAGGAAGAGCGCGGTCGCGACGCCGGCAACGGACCCGTAGAGCCGCCGGCCGAGCAGGCCTGCCAGGGCGATGGCCCCGGCGGCCAGCAGGACCGGCACCCACGCGGCGCCCCGCTCGATCGCCCCGACGGGGGCGTCCGCGCCCCGTGCCAGGCGGGCGGGCGCGGCCAGCGCGAGGTCGAAGAGCGGAGGCCAGATGGCCATGCCGCCCGCCGGAAAATTCATCAGCGGGTCGAACAGGATCGTGCGCGGGAACTGCGCCACCGTGAAACGCGCCCGCCGCACGTGGTACGCCGAGTCGGAGTCGAGCGGATGCACTCGCCCGCCCGCGGTCGCCTGCGCGCGCGTGTGGAGCCGCAGGGCCGTCCCGAGAAGCACCGCCGCGGCGATCCCGAGGACGAACGCAAGGCGCCGCGACCGCATCCTCTCCATTATGCGCGACCGAACCAACTCCAAATCCGAAATCCGAACTCCGAAATCCGAAATCCCGCGCGCCTTTCGCGTATCATTTCCCATCAGACCGTGAAGCTCTCCGTCCTGATTCCTGTCTACAACGAGGCCCGCACGATCGACGAGATCCTTCGGCTCGTCGCGGGCGAGGGGACCGAGAAGGAGATCGTCGTGGTCGACGACGGGTCGACCGACGGCACGCGCGAGAAGCTCGCGGCGTGGGACGGCAGGGACGGTGTGCGCGTCCTCCTGCACGAAAAAAACATGGGGAAGGGCCGGGCCGTGCGCACGGCGATGGACGCGTCCCGCGGCGATATCCTCATCATTCAGGACGCGGACCTCGAATACGACCCCGCCGAGTATCCCCTGCTGCTGCGGCCGATCGAGGCGGGCCGCGCGGACGTGGTCTTCGGCTCCCGCTTTTCTGGAAGCGCCGAGTACCGCGTGCAAAACTTCTGGCACCAACAGGGCAACCGGCTCCTGACTCTGATCTCGAACGTCGTGACCGGCCTGAACATCTCCGACATGGCGACCTGCTATAAGGCCTTTCACCGCCGCGTCGTGCCGTCGCTCGACCTCGAGTCGCGGGGCTTCGGGATCGACGCCGAGATCACGGCGAAGGTCGCGCGCGGGGGCTTTCGCGTCTTCGAGGTCCCCGTGTCGTACTTCGGCCGGTCGCGCGCGGAGGGCAAGAAGATCCGCCTGAAGGACGGCTTCTCGGCGATCGCGGCCCTGGTCCGCCATTCGCTTCTGGCGGGCCCGAGGCGTTGAGCCGGCGCGCCTCGGTCGCGGCGGCGCTCGCGATCACCGCGCTCGCCGTCTTTGCGGTGCACGACCACGCGCGGCGCGACGCGCTGTCGGCCGACGAGCCGATCCACATCCTCTCGGGCTACTTCGAGGTCTTCGGGCGCACGGCGATCGTCAACATCGAGCATCCGCCGTTGATGAAGGCGCTGGCCGGGCTCGGCCTCGCCTTCCTCCCGCTGCCGCCGCCGCCCGAGCGGATCCCGATGGGCGAGCGCTTCACGCCGTTCGGCCACGCGTTCCTCTTCGAATCCCAAGTCTCTGCCGACACGATTGCCGCGGCCGCGCGGGCGCCGTTTCTCGCGGTGCTCACCGCGCTGCTCCTGCTCGTCTTTTTCGCCGCGCGGGCCCGCTACGGGGACGGCGCCGCCCTCTTCGCCCTGTCGCTCGTCGCGCTGGATCCCAACCTGATCGCGCACGCCGGCGTGGTCCACACGGATCTCGGCGCCGCGCTCGCCTTCCTTGCGACGGTGCTTGCGTGGGACCGGGCGTGGCGAGACCCCTCGGCGGAGCGTCTGGCGGCGGCCGGCCTCATTCTTGGCCTGGCGCTGACGACGAAGTTCTCGTGCCTCTACCTCGTTCCCATCCTCCTGTTGCAGGCGCTCGTCGGCAGCCGCTCGGCCGAACGGCCCGGACGCGCCGCCGGGCGGGCGCTCGCTTGCTGGGGCGGCATCGTGCTCGTCGCGGGCGTCGTCGTCCTCGGCGTCTATGCGCTGGTGACCTCGCGCACGGACCGGGGCGTAGAGCGCCAGATCATCCACGAGATGGTGGCCGGCCGCGGGGCTCCCGGGCTCTCGCGGGCGATCGAAGGCCTCGTCGACGTGTCGCCGTCGCTGGCCCATTACCTCGGCGGGCTCGCGGCCGTGGCGCGCCAGAACGTGGTCGGAGGGGGAGTCAACTTCCTGTTCGGGAAGTCGTCGCCCGAGGGCTTCCCGGGCTACTTCCTCGTGGCGTTTCTCGCCAAGAGCTCGATTGCCTTTCTCCTGCTGACGGCGCTTCTGCTGGCGGGTCTCGTCGTGGGCGGGAAGCCGGCGCGGGCCGACGCGGCGCTCTTCCTCATGCCGGCGGGCGTCCTTTTCCTCGCGTCGATCGGCACCACCTACAACATCGGCATCCGCCACCTGCTCCCGGTTTATCCCCTGATCGCCATGGCCGGCGCGGGGCTCTTCCGGCGCGTCGCCGATGCGGCCAGCCCGATCGCCCGCCCGGCGCTGCTCGCGCTTTGCGCCCTTCCCTTCGTCTCCGCAGGCGAGCTCATCCGCATCCACCCGCACGAGCTGTCCTACTTCAATCCGTTTGCCGGCGGGCCGGAAAAGGGGCGGGCGATCCTTTCGGACTCGAACGTGGACTGGGGGCTCGACCTGGTGCGGTTGAGCGACGAGTTGAAGCGCCGCGGTGTGACCGATCCGACGGTCGTTTACTTCGGTGGCGACGACGTCCTGTATCGGACAGGCGTGAACGATTTCGCGGCCGAGCCCGTCGTGCGCGGGCGCCTGGTCGCCATATCGGCCTTTCTCCTCGCGCTCGGGCCCGAGTATTACCGTTACCATGGGGCGAACGAGGTCGCCGCGGCCCTGGACGCGCTCATCCGCGACCTCGCAAAAAGGGGGCGCCCCGCGGGCCGGGTCGGGTATTCGATCTATCTGTTCGAGTTGGGAGGAAATTCGTGAAGTTGAGCGTCGTCATGCCCGTCTACAACGAGGCGAAGACCGTCCGCGAGATCGTCCGACGGGTGCTCGCCGTTCCGATCGAGAAGGAGATCCTCATCGTGGACGACGGCTCGACGGACGGCACGCGGGACGTCCTGCGCGAGCTCGACGGCAAGGACGGGATCCGGGTCTTCCTCCAGCCGGTCAACCAGGGCAAGGGCGCCGCGGTGTCGGTGGGCTTCCGCCACGCCCTGGGCGACGTCGTCGTCGTGCAGGATGCCGACCTCGAGTACGACCCGAACGAGTATGGAAAGCTCCTCGCCCCGATCGCGGAGGGCCACGCCGACGTCGTCTACGGCTCGCGCTTTCTCGGCGGCAGCGCGCGGCGCGTTCTCTACTTCTGGCACACGGTCGGCAACCGGTTCCTGACGCTGGCGTCGAACATGTTCACGAACCTGAACCTCACGGACATGGAGACCTGCTACAAGATGTTCCGCCGCGAGGTCGTCCAGTCCATGACGATCGAGTCGCGCCGCTTCGGCATCGAGCCCGAGATCACCGCCAAGGTCGCGCGGCGCGGCTACCGGATCTTCGAGGTGCCGATCTCCTACTACGGGCGGACCTACGACGAAGGCAAGAAGGTCGGCTGGAAGGACGCCTTCTCGGCGCTCTGGACGATCGTGCGCCACTCGCTGCGGGAGACCGAGGACCCCCGCAACGTCGGGCACGTGACTCTCGCGCGGATGGGAAGGCTCGAGCCCTACAACCGCTGGCTGGCGGACCGTTTTCGCGCCGCCGTCGGCGCGCGGGTGCTCGAGATCGGCGCGGGCTTCGGCAACATGACGCGACAGCTGATCGGGCGCGAGCTCGTCGTGGCCTCGGACCTCGACCCGGTGGCCCTCGAGTACCTGCGCGGGGTGTTCCGCGACGACGCCGCGGTGCGCATCGCCTCGTACCGCTTTCCGCTCGACGAGGCCGGGCGCGCACAGATCCGGGCGCTCGCGGTCGACACGATCGTGTGCCTCAACGTGCTCGAGCACATCGAGGACGACACGGCCACGCTCGCCGACCTACACTCCGTCCTTCCCGCGGGTGGGCGCCTCATCCTCATCGTCCCCGCGCTCGCGCGCCTCTACGGGACACTGGACGAGCACCTGCGCCACTTCCGCCGGTACGAGAAGGCACAGCTCGAGGAGAAGATCGAGGACGCCGGCTTCGCGCTCGAGGACTGCCGGTTCCTCAACCGGCCCGGCATCCTCGGCTGGTACGTGAACGGAAAGATCCTGCGCCGGCGCGTGCTGCCCGCCGGCCAGCTCGCCGCGTTCCGCCTGTTGCTGCCGCTCTTGAAGCGCGAGGAGACGAAGCCCCCGCCCGTCGGCATGTCGCTGCTCGCGATCGCGCGCAAGAGCTGACTCGAGAATCGACAGCTACTCGGGCCGCTCCCACACGGTGAGCACGCCGTCGCCCTGGCGCGCGATCTCGCGCAGCGTGCCGCGCTCGCCGAGAGGCGCCATGAGCGCGGAGACGTTGTAAGCCGGGGGCAACAGCAGAAAGAGCCGCCCGCCGGCCGGTAGGGCCTCGGCGAGGCGCAACGTGTGACGGACGTCTTCGGCCGAGAGCGGCCAGGCGACGAACCAGCCGGGGTGGGTCGCATCGCCCTCCGGCAGCGACGCGACGCGGGCCGCGAGGCGGCCACGGTCGGCGGCGAGAAGCGCCGGAAGATAGAAGCCGGGACCGGCGAGGGCCACGTCGCCGGGACGGGCCAGGCGCGAGAGGCTTCCCACGGCCGACGACGCGGTCGGAAGTGGATGCGGGCCCGCGGCGACGAGCAGCGTGGCGCCGAGTCCGAACGCGGCAGCGAGCGCGGCGCCCGCCCCGAGCGCCCGCCGCTGCGGGGCGGCGCGCGCGATGGCCCACATCCACACGGCGACCGCGGCCATCTCGCAGCGGCCGGCGAATGCGATCGGACGCCAGAACGAGGCGGCGAGCGACAGCGCGAGAACCAGCAGGACAAAGAGCACGGCGAGTCGGCCGTCCGGATCGCCCTTCGTCGCGGGAAACACGAGCACGAGCAGCGCGACGCCGACGATGATGCTCGCAGCGAAGAGCGCCCGCGGAATCGGAGGGCCGAAGGGCGCCGGAATCCGGCCGATGCCGCCGAGCGCGGAAAGAAATCCGGGCAGTGCGCGCCCGGGAGGATCGTGCGACCAGGCCATCGCGGCTGGAGGTTGCGAGAGCAGGATCGGAATCCAGGGGGCGAAGGCCGCGACGCCGGCCGCGAGGGCGAAGGCAGAGCGCAGGCGGCGCTGCCAGAGCGCGAGGACGAGGGCGGCCGCGACCGCGATGACGGCGAGGTAGTGCGTCCAGAGCGCCGCCGCGGCGACGGCGGCGAGTGCCGCGAGGCGTCCCCGGGTCTCGTCGCCGCGCAGCCCGAGCAGAAAGAGGCCGAGGCACAGAAGCGAGAGCAGCGCGTACGCGCGCGCTTCTCCCGCGTAAAGATTGCCGAGGGTGAAGCAGGCGGCGAGCGCGATCCACCAGGCGCGCGAGCGCCCTCGCGGCAGCGTTCTCGCGGCCGCGAAGAGCCCGAGCCCCGCGAGGAAGGGGATGACGCGCACGAGCGCGTCCCACGACGGCGCACTCGCCCCCCGCGCGAAGGGGCGCTCGAGCAGATAGAAGAGCGGCGGCCCCGAGTCCGCGCGCAGCGCCTCGACGAGGTCCGGCGTCGTCAGGCGGGCCGCCCAGACGCTGAAGATCTCGTCGTGCCACAGCGGGCGCGCGCGCAGCAGAGTGAAGCGCGCGGCGAGGGAAACGACCGCGAGCAGCAGAAGCGCCAACACTCGTCCCGCGCACGGGCGGCTTTGCGGTTCGGATTCGATGCCGTATCCTAAACCCGGAGTGGGATCAAAACCGCGATCGTCGAGCCCGGTCCTGCTTCGAGCTTTTCCCGGCCCCCTGTTTCTCTTTGCGCTGCTGGTAGTCGCCGTCTACCTGGACCCGCTCGCGACGCGCCGCAACTTCATCGGGCGGGACATCGTCCCCTACAACCTGCCGCTCGAGAAGGCTGTCCACGACGCGTGGGCCCGCGGCCGCCTTCCGGTCTGGTGGAGCGAGATCTCCGGCGGGCGCCCTTTGATGCCGAACCCGAACGCGGGCGTCTTCTACCCGGTCCGGCCGCTGCTTTCTCTGGTGAGCCTTCCGATGGCGATGCGCCTCTATCCGGTCCTGCACTGGATTCTCGCGGGCTGGGGGATGCTTCTGCTCCTGCGCGCGATGGGCGCCTCCCGCGCGGCGGCGTGGGTGGGAGCGACGAGCTTCGCCTTCTCGGGCGTGATGGTCTCGGAGGTTTTCTACACGAACTTTCAGCCCGGCGCGACGGCGCTGCCCTGGGCGCTCTGGGTCTTCCTCCGGCCGGTCCGCCGCGCGATCGGGCGGGTGCTGCCTGTCGCGATCGTCTATGGCCTCATGTTTCTCGCGGGCGACGCCTTCTCGGTGGCGCTCGCGTTGCTTTCCTCGTTCCTCTGGCTGGTCCTCGAGACGCCCCCCGGCGAGCGGGCGGTCCCCGTGGGGGAGCTCGCGGCCGGCGTCTTCGCCGCGGCGCTTTTCGCCCTCCCGCAGATCGCGGCCACGGCGTTGCTCGCGCTCGAGACGCGCCGGATCGTCGGCGGGATCACGCTCGGCGAGGCCCTCGGCTTCACGATCTCTCCCTGGAGGCTCGTGGAGATCGTCGTTCCCTATCCTTTCGGACCAATCTGGTCCATGGACCTGTCCCTGGACTGGGGCACGCACGTCTTTCGCCATTTCTTCCCGACCTTTTTCGTGGGGCCGATCGCGATCGTCGGTCTGTTCGTCGCGCGCCGCACGTCCGCTCGCGGGGCACGCTTTGCGCGGTGGATGGTGATCATCGCCGCGGGCCTCGCCCTCGTCGGGCACCTCGTGCCCGCCGCCTGGAGCCGCGTCGTTTCTCCGATTCCGCTGCGCTATCCGGAGAAATTCATGCTCGGCGCGACGTTTGGCTTGGCCGTCGCCGCCGGGCTCGCCGTCGACGTGCTGCGGCATTCCGACGTGCGGCGCCGTTTCCGGGTCCTCGCGGTCTCGGGCGCCATCACGGCCGCGGCGCTCGGGGCCTGGCTGGCTCCGGACGCAGCCGGGCGAGCGACGGTCCGCGCAATGGGAGCAGATCCCTCGCTTTACGGAATCGCGGCGACGCAGCTGGCGCCGGCGCTCGCCGAGGCGGGACTGCTCTGGGTCGCAACGGCGATCGCGGCGCTGCTAGTCTCGCGCGGGGACCAGGCCGGCCTCGCGTCGGCGCTCGTTCTGCTCACGGCCGTGCCCATCGCGGCCAACCGGCGCGTCGCGCAGACCGCGCACGAAGGGACGATCTTTTCCCCGACGGCGTTCGCGCGGGCGATCGCGCGCCGGGACCCGGCAGGCCGTTACCGGGGGCTCGACGAGTCCATATACCGTGTCAGCTCCCCGCTGCGAGACCAGTCCCAGCCCGGCGACCTCGGAGGCAGCGAGTTCTACCGGCAGTCCTGGTTCTATTACACGCCGTCGCTCTGGAACCGAGGCCTGGTCTTCAACAGCGACCTCGACGCCGGCGATCTCTCGCGCATCGAGAGCCTGCGCCAGGTTTCCGGCTTGGCGGCGAACCAGAAGGATTCGGGCCCGTTCTTCGCTTCGCTCGCCTTGCGCTTCGGGATCCGCTTTCGCGATCAAGAGCCGATGCCGGGATTCGAGCCCTTCGGCGGCGACGCGCTACGGGAATGGGACGAAAATCCGACGGCCCTGCCGGGCATGCGAATGGCTGCGCACTGGGCCGAGGCCCCGGGACCGGTCGAGGCGCTCTCGGTCCTGCCGGGCCTGGCCGCGGACGCGATCGTCGTGGAGACGGGGCGCCGCGCCTCGGGCGCCGCGCGCCCCGGGAGCGTCCGCGTCCTGGAGGAGAGTCCGGAGAGACTCGTCCTCGAGACGGTGTGCCCGGATCCGTCGTGGCTCTTCGTCCTGCGCGGCGACTGGAGCTATCGCACGGTGCTCGTGGACGGGAGCCCGGCCGAGGTCTCTCCAGCGCAGATTGCGTTTGCCGCTGTCCCGGTTCCGGCGGGTGAGCATCGGGTCGAATGGCGCGAGAACGTCCCAGGGCTCGAGGCCTCGCGCTGGGGGCCGGTCGTTTCGGTCCTTCTTCTGCTCGGCGTCGGCCTGCGGAGGGTCGCCTGAGCGCTGTGCCGCCGGCCGCTTCGGCCCGCACGCGCTGGCTTCTCGCGGCGGTCTTCGCCGGCCTCGTCGTCGCGCTCTACGCGGATCCGCTTTTCTTTCGCCGCAACTACGGCGGACGGGACCTCATCGCCTACAACCTGCCGATGGAAAAGTCGATCCACGACGCCTGGGCGCGAGGAACGCTCCCGGTCTGGACGCCGGAAGTTTCGGGAGGCCGGCCGCTCGCTCCCAATCCGAACGTCGGCGCGTTCTATCCGGTCCGCATCCTGCTCTCGCGTGTCCCGTTCCCTCTTGCGATGCGCATCTACCCGGTCGTGCACTGGATGGCGGCGGGGATCGGAATGCTCGTGCTCCTCGCCGCGCTCGGGCGCTCGCGGGCGGCCGCGTGGGTCGGCGCCGTGACCTACGCGTTTTCCGGCGTAGGCGTGGCCGAGGCGTTCTTTCCCCACATTCTTCCGGGCCTGACGCTGCTGCCGTGGATCGTCTGGGCGGCCGCGCGGCGGTCGGGATCGGGCGCGGCGCGCCTGCTCGTGCTGTCCGCGTTCTTCGCGCTCGATTTCCTTGCGGCCGACATCTTCACGATCGCGCTCGCGATCGGGTGCGTGGGCCTCTGGATCGCGCTGGAGGAGGACGCGTCGCGGCGCTTCGGCACGGCCGGGAGCGCGGGGCTTGCGGTCGCGCTCGGGGCGCTGGCGGCGGCGCCGCAGATCGTGGCCACGGTCCTGTGGATTCCGCTCACGAACCGCGCCATCCTCGGCATCAAGCTCGCCGACTCCGTCTTCTTCTCGATCCACCCGTGGCGGTTGCTGGAGTTCGTGGTGCCGTATCCCTTCGGCGGCTCCTGGGAGATGTCGGCCGGGGCAATGTGGGGCGCACCGATCTACCGGGGCAGGGCGATGGGGATCTTTCCGACGCTCTATTGCGGGGCCTTCGCCGTCATCGCAGCCGGTCTCGCTTGGAAGTCGCGGGATCGGGGAGCACGCTTTGCCCGCGTCCTGCTCGTTGTCGCTGTGGCCGTGGCCGTCCTGCCGAGCCTGCTGCCGGTGAGCTGGGCGGCGATGTCCTCGCCTCTGCCGCTGAGAAATCCGGAAAAGCTCGCCGTGGCGATCGCCTTCGCGCTGGCCCTGCTTTCCGCCATCGCCTTCGATGGTTGGCGCGCGCGCCCGCGCCGGCTCGGCGGGATGATCGCAATCGGGGTGCTGCTCGCGGCAGCCGCGTCGGCTGCCGCGCTCTTCCCGCAAGAGGCCGGGCGTCTGGCCGTCGGTGCCATCGGCGGCGAGGCGGGCAGGCCTGCCACGATCGCGGCAAGCCGCCTGGCGGGCGCGCTCGCCGAAGGCGGGCTCCTCTGGATGGCAACGGTCGTGGCGCTCGACGGCCTGGGGCGGGAGCGGCGGCGCCGGGGCCTCGCAGCGGCCGTCGTCCTGCTGACCTTCGTGCCGATCGCCGCGAACCGCAAGATCGCCAAGACCTTTCGCGAAGAAGACGTGCTCGCGCCCACCGCCTTCGCGCGGTATGTCGCGCGGCACGATCCGGCGGGCGAGTACCGGACGCTCGGCGAAGCCCTCTTCCGCGGCACGTCGAAGCTCGAGTTCGAGCAGAACGGCGGAGCGCTCTCGGATTCCGAGTTCAGCCGCCGCGCGTGGTACCAGCACACGCCCGTGCTCTGGAGCCGGGGCACGATCTTCAACGAGGACTTCGACGCGGGAGACCTGTCCCGCGTGGAAAGCCTGCGGAGGGTGTCGGGCATGGCGTCGGGGTTCCTCGATGCGGACGTCTTTTTCGGGGCCGTGTCTCTCAAGTGGGGCATCCGCTTCCGCGACCAGACGCCCGTTCCGGGATATCACCCGATCGGCGGCGACAGCCTCCAGGTCTGGGACGAGCACGTGCGAGCCTTTCCCGACATCCGGCTCCTCGGCGGGTGGCTGGAGGCGGAAGGCGCCCTGCCGGCGTTGCATTCGATTTCGCAATTGCGCGCCGGCGAGGCTGTCGTCGAGAGCGGCGCTGCCCGACGGGGGGCCGCGCGTCCCGGCCAGTGGCGCGTGCTCGAGCGCACGCCGGAACGACTGGTCGTGGACGTCGAGGCCCTGGATCCCGGCTGGCTCTTCGTGCTCCGGGCCTGGTGGCCGTACCGATCGGTTCGGGTGGACGGGCGGCCGGTCGAGGCGGTGCCCGCCCAGCTCGCGTTTTCCGCGGTGCCCATTTCGGCCGGGCGGCACCGGGTCGAATGGGATGAACGCCTGCCCGGATTCGAGCTATCGCGCTTGGGTCCCATCCTTTTCGGGATGATTGTTGCCGGACTGCTTGTTTCTCGATCCCGCCGCAAGTCATGACAAGACGACCGTTGACCGCGCTGCTCCTGGGCGCCGTGCTCGGCGCAGCCACCTGCGCCCGAGAGGCGCCGCTGCCGCTCGAAATGCAGGACGTGAAGCGGCCGGCGCAGCTGTGGCTCCGCGAAGAACCCGTGCGGCTACTGCGGGACTACGTTCGCATCGACACGACCCCCGGCAAGGGCGAGAAGGCCGGGGCCGAGTTCCTCCGGGATCTGCTCGCCTGCGACGGGATCGAGACGGAGGTCGTGTGCCCCTCACCGGGCCGCTGCAATCTGCTGGCGCGCCTGCCGGGCAGGAGCCGCGAGAACGCGCTGCTTCTCTTGAGCCACATCGACGTCGTCGACGCCTTCCCGCAGTTCTGGAAGGAAGCCGCTCCCTTCGAGGGCAAGATCAAGCTCGGCTACCTCTACGGGCGCGGCGCCTACGACATCAAGGCAACCGGGCTCGCCCAGGCCCTGGCCTTGCGCGAGCTCAAGCGCAAGGGGATCGTCCCGGCCGCGGACATCCTGCTCCTCGCCGAGGCCGACGAGGAGGTCGGCCAGCTCTGGGGTGCCCGCTGGCTGCTCGAGCACCGGCCCGAGTGGTTTTCGGGTGTGCGACAGGTGTTGAACGAGGGCGGGACGACCGAGGTGATTCTGCGCGACGTGCGTTTCTGGGGCTTGGAAACGCTGCAGGCCGGCTACGCCGTCGTCGAGCTGGAGTCGGCGACGCAAGAGCCGCTCGTCCGGCTCGCGAAGCGGTGGCCGAAGCTCGTGTCCACGCCCGTGAAGCCGCACCCCCATGTGGTCATGGGCTTCGACATGCTCGCCAATCACCTGCTCTCGCCGATTACCGACCCGCTGCGGCATCTCGATCGGGTCCGCCAGGACCCAACGGAGCTCGCGGTCCTGCCGGACCGCTACGGATCGTTTCTCGAGCCTCGGATCAACTGGTTAGGGCCCTACCGTCACCCCGCCCGGCCCGACCATTTTCGGGCGTATTTCGTCCTCTCAGTCCCGCCGGGCGTCGATCCCTCCACTTACTTGCGGCCGATTCTCGAGGACATCCGGCGCGAGGGTCTGACCATCGTGTCGTCGTCACAGAGCGAAGTGACGGGGGCGAGCCCCTATCCGACGCCGTTCACGGAGCTGCTCGAGCGGGTCGTCGAGGCGCACTACCCGGGAGTGCCGTTCGGCCCGGTGCCGACCTTTGGGGGATACACGACCTCGATCCTGTTGCGCTCCCGAGGGATTCCGACGTACGGCTTCGAGGCGATCCCCATGAACATCACCGATTCGGTCCGCCGCCACGGCAACGACGAGCGGCTCTTCCTGCGCGACTACTTGAACGGCGTCGCTCTCTACGCCGACATCGTCGAAGAGTTCGCCTTTCAGCCGCCCGCCGCCAACTAGTGTCATGGGCGTTCCCCGCGAACTGACAGAAAACGACCGGGAGCATGGCGAGGGGTCATTTCAAACTACTGAATCGATTAGGCTTAATCCAGTTTCGGGGTTGGCTCCAACCTTGCCTTATATCTGGGCGAGTCCAAGAGATGAAAGAGTCAAACGTAGAGAAGGGAAGGGTATCCATGAAGAAGAGGGAATCCGGTTTTACGCTGATTGAGCTGCTGATCGTCATCGCGATCATCGGCATCCTGGCGGCCATCGCCATTCCGAACCTTTTGAACGCAGTGCAGCGAGGCAAGCAGAAGCGGACGATGAGCGACATGCGCGCTCTGGCGACGGCGATCGAGGCGTACGCGGTG
>JBGPGG010000012.1:0-43079 GCA_041483715.1 Thermoanaerobaculia bacterium | reverse complement strand
TCCAGGCCTCGGGAGACCTCCGTGAACACATCGGCTGTGTCGGCGTCCCCGAGCGAGGAGGCCGTGTCGATCGCGGCGCGGGAGGTCTTTGCGAGGCTGGCAAACCGTCCCGTCAGTGCCTCGACGTGCTGCCGACCGTCCACGGCGTCGCGAGGATACTCGGGCAGCCGCGAGGCCTCGGCCGCCATCCGCGCCGTGGCGAGCGCCATGCCTCACAGGGCGGTCGCGCGCTCGGCGATGAGGTCAATGTACTCTTCGACCTCTCCCCAGTCGGTGGAGAGGGTTAGGGTGAGGGGGCGCTCGATCCCCGCACACCGTGGCGCGCCACGACGAAAGCCGCCGCGCCCGCACCCGAGACGAGCCCCACCGCGACGAAGGTGAACAAGCGCACCCAGTCGGACACCTGCGCCGGCGCCAGGATGCGGCCGAGCGTCCCGGCGTAGTCGAGACCGGATTCCGGATGCGCGCGTACGGCCTTGAGCGCCGAAAGCAGCGCGGACGCCGCGCACGCGACCGCAAATCCCGCGACCGCTACGCCGAGGCCAGAGACCGCCAGGCGCGCGCGCGACACGGGCCGCGACTCGATCCTCTCGAGCGCGTCGAGCGCCGGCTCGCGGCCGCCGAGTGGCGCGAAACGCTGGAGCAGCATCAACCCGGGCACCGAGGCCACCGTGCACAGGAGATAGAACGGCGTCCATCCGACTGCGTCCGCCGTGTAGCCGGCGATCGGGCCGGGAATGATCCGCCCGATGGCGAAGATGCTGGAGAAGAGCGCGTACTGAGTCGCCGAGAACTGCCTCTGCGTCATCCGCAGGAGCATCACGCCGAAGGCCCCCGTGCCCATTCCCTGGCAGAGGTTCTCGACGCCAACCGCGAGCAGCATGACGAGTCGGTGGGAGAGCGGCTGCACGAGCGCCCCGGTCACGCCTCCCGCGCACGGAGAGCCGGGGGTCAACTGGTCGATCGCGATATACCCGAGGAAGCCCACGGCCTGGATCGCGCCGAAGATCCAGAGACAGCGAGTCAGGCCGATGCGCTCGGTCGAGGCACCGCCGAAGAACGTGCCCGCGATTAGGCCCGTCAGGCCGATCGTCGCCGTCGCCAGACCGACGTCCTCGGGCACGTAACACTTCTGGATGAGGAAAGGCCGAATGAGCGCCGTCGCGAGGTTCTCACCAAACTTGTAGAGGACGAGGAAACCCAGAATTGAAACGGCGTCCGAGCGCCGGAAGAGCTCCAGGAGCGGATCGAACATCGCCTGGCGAAGGCTCCGCGGCGGGGGCGGTGCCCCGGCCGGCTCGGGCGACCAGAGGACGACGCCCGCCAGCGGTACGAAGAGGAGGGCGATGAATGCGAGCACCGGGGGCCATCCCAGGCGCTGGCCGAACGTGATCGTCACGGCGCCGGAAAGCAGCACGGCCGCTCGAGCGAGCGTCGTACGCGCCCCCACGGCGAGTCCCTGCTCCGAGCGCTCGAGCACCTCCACGGCGTAAGCGTCGATCACGATGTCCTGGGACGCCGAGCCGAAAGCGATCAGGATCGCGAGCGCGGCGACGACGGCGACCTCCGCCGATCCTCCGAGCGCGGCGAGCGCCAGGACCGCGGCCATCAGAAAGACCTGGCAGACCAGGATCCACGAGCGCCTCCGCCCGATCGAGCCGAACCGCGGGCCATAGCGGTCCATGAGCGGCGACCAGAGGAACTTGAAGGTCCACGGCGCCTGCGCGAGCGAGAAGAGCCCCACGGTCCGGATGTCGACGCCGCGGTACGTGAGAAACGCCGGCAGCGCGATCCAGACGAGCCCGAGCGGCAGACCCGAGGAGAACGACTGCAACGTGACCGCGCCGATGCGCCGCGAGGAGGCGGCCGCCTTCAGGCTCGTCCACATCCCCACGCGCCCGCTCGTCGCCATTGCTTTCCAGTCTACGATCCTTGACAGGCGAAACGCGCCGGTGATCTTGTGTGGCCCATGCTGCACATGGTCATGGGCGGCGAGGATTTCGGCGACTTCGGCAAGGCCGCCAAGTGCCCATCCCTCGTCTTCTGGCTGGGCGCCACGGAGCCAGGAAAGTTCGCGGCGGCGGGAGGCGACATGACGCGGTTGCCCTACCTGCACTCCTCCGAGTGGGCGCCGGACCGTGAGCCGACCTTGAAGACCGGCGCGGCGGCGCTCACGGTGGCCGCGCTCGAGCTCCTGGGGAGACCGTGAGCCGGAAAACGGGAAACGGGAAACGGGAAACGAAACGCCGCAACGTCGTCTTCCGTCTTCCGTCTTCCGTCTACCGGCCATAGGATTCCCGAATGGCCAGCGCACGACCCCTTCGACGCCCGCGACCGGTTGGCGCCTCCCCTCCCCGGCCGCGCCCGGAGGGCCGGCGCTTCACCGAGGCCGCGGCCCTGTACGGGATCCCGCACTGGGGAAAGGGGTTCTTTCACGTTTCCGACGAGGGCGACCTCGTCGTGCGGCCGACGCGGGAGGCCTCGCGCGGCGTGGCCCTCAAGCAGATCGTCGACGAGGTCGCGCTGCGGGGCATCGCGACGCCGATGGTCATCCGCTTCCCGCAATTGCTATCGGCGGCGGTCGCGAACTTGAACGACGCCTTCGCGCGGGCCATCGACGAATACGGCTACGGCAACGTTTTCCGCGGCGTCTTTCCGATCAAGGTCAACCAGAAGCGCGTCGTCGTGGACCACATCGTCGAGGCCGGGCGCCGCTACGGCTACGGCCTCGAGGCGGGATCCAAGCCGGAGCTGCTCGCCGCGATCGCCGCGGACCTTGGCCCCGAGTGCCTGATCACGTGCAACGGCTACAAGGACGACACGTTCGTGCGCATGGCCTTAAACGCCGTCCGAATGCGCAAGAAGGTCGTCCTCATCCTCGAAAAGGTCTCCGAGCTCGAGCGCATCCTCGACGTCGCGAAGGCGCGCGGCGTGCGGCCGCTCATCGGCATGCGGGCCAAGCTCTACGCGCGCGGCTCGGGCAAGTGGGCCAAGTCCGGCGGCGAGGCGGCGAAGTTCGGCCTGACCACGCCCGAGATGCTGGAGACGGTCAAGATCCTGAAGTCGCGCAAGATGCTCGACTGCCTCGTCATGCTCCACTTCCACATCGGATCGCAGATCACCGACATCCGGAAGGTCAAGGAGGCGATCCGCGAGGCCGGCCGCGTGTACGCGAAGCTCCGCGCGCAGGGCGTGCCGATCCAGTACCTGAACCTCGGCGGCGGCCTCGGCGTCGACTACGACGGCTCGAAGACCGCCTTCGATTCTTCGATGAACTACTCGGTGCAGGAATACGCCAACGACGTCGTCTACACCGTCAAGCAGATCTGCGACGAGGAAAAGGTGCCGGCGCCGGTCCTCGTCACCGAATCCGGCCGCGCCGTCACGGCCTACCACTCGGTCTTCGTGACCAACGTCCTCGACGTGGCCGACCGCATCGAGGAGGGCCAGCGCGTCCGCGTCTCGCCGGGCGACCCGACCGTGCTGCAGGAGCTCGCCTCCATCTACGAGACGGTCAACGCGAAGACGCTGCGGGAGAGCTACCACGACGCGCTCCAATACAAGGAGGAGCTCTTCACGCTCTTCAACCTCGGCCACCTCTCCCTCGAGGACCGCTCGAAGGGCGAGGTGCTCTTCTGGAAGATCTGCGAAAAGATCCACCGCGGCCTGAAGTCGCTCAAGGAGATCCCCGAGGAGTTCGAGGACATGGAGACGATGCTCGCGGACAAGTACGTCCTGAACTTCTCCGTGTTCCAGTCGCTGCCCGACATCTGGGCGATCGACCAGCTCTTCCCCATCCTCCCCATCCATCGGTTGAACGAGCGGCCGACCGAGTTCGGCACGCTCGCCGACATCACCTGCGACTCGGACGGCAAGATCGAGAAGTTCATCGACCTGCGGGACATCAAGGAAACGCTCGCCCTCCACACCCTCCGGAGCGGAGAGCCCTACTTCGTCGGGGTCTGCCTGATGGGGGCGTACCAGGACGTGCTCGGAGACCTGCACAACCTGTTCGGAGAAGCCAACGAGGTGCTCGTCACCGTCGACGAGCAGGGCAAGGCGCACATCGAGGACGTCCGGCCCGGCGAATCCTGCGAGCGGGTCCTCGAGTACATGGACTATGACCGGACCGAGATGCTCGACGCCATCGGCAAGCAACTGCGCCGCATCGGGCGTGCGCTCAAGAAGGACGAGTCGCGGGCGATCTACCGCGAGTTCGAAGAGGTCTTCCCGCGGTATACGTACCTGGAGCGCTGAAACACCCGAGTCCCGAGTTTCGAGTTTCGAGTTGGGAGGACGATGAGGTTTTCACGCGTGGCGCTCTCGGCTTGCCTCGTGTGGGCTGCTGGCGCGGTCGACACCGCACAGCCGGCCCCGGGGCCGCTGCCCGACAAGGTGTGGCGCGTCGGGGTTTTCGAGGCGCCGCCCTATGCCATGCGCTCGGAGAACGGCGAGTGGCGCGGTCTCGCGATCGATCTCTGGAAGGAGATCGCGACCGAGCTCAACCTGCGCTACCGCCTGGGCGAGGCGTCGCCCGACACCATCCTCGACGACATCGCCCAAGGTCGGCTGGACATGGCCGTCGCCCCGTTCGCGACCACGGTCGCACGTCAGCAGCTCTTCGACTTTAGCCTCGCGTTCCTCTCCGTGGAAACCGGCATTGCCGCGCGCCGGGGAACCGACGAGGACCGGTGGTTGACGGTTGCCCGAGCGCTGGCCACGCCCTCCGCCCTGCGGCTGTACGTCGCGATCGCGGTCCTCACGTTCCTCGCCGGCGCGGCCATCTGGCTCCTCGAACACCGCCGCAACCCGCAGTTCTCCGGCGGCGTGCTGCCCGGCCTCGGCTCGGGCTTCTGGTGGTCCGGAGTGACGACGGTGGGCGTCGGGTACGGCGACAAGGTGCCGATCACGTTCTGGGGCCGGATCGTGGGCCTCATCTGGATGTCGGTCAGCCTCGTCCTCGTGACGGCGCTGACGGCCTTCGTGACGGCCAAGCTCGCCCTGGCCGAGCTCGGCCAGGTCCGCGGCGCCGCAAGCCTGCGCAACGCCGTCGTCGGCACGATCGAGGGCTCCTCGGCCGCGGACTTCCTCCGGCAAGAGAAGATCCGGCGGCGGGTCTATGCGACGACGCCGCAGGCGCTCGAGGCGCTCGCGAAAAAGCAGGTCGACGCCGTGGTCTACGGGGCCGACGTCCTCGGCTATTACACCGAGCGGGACCCCCAGAAGCGGTTCGAGGTGCTCGCCGGTACGTTCGACCACCAGGACCTCGCGTTTCCCTTGCCGAACGGCAGTCCCCTACGCGAACCGATCAACGACGCGCTGAGGCGCTACATGGCCCAACCCGGGTGGCGGGACCTCAGGGACCGCTTCCTCGGCGACGCGGCGGTGGCATCGGGGCGCTGATGGGCTCGCGTAAGAACATCTCGAGCGGCGCCCCCTGGGAGTCGGTGGTCGGCTACTCGCGCGCCGTCCGCGTCGGCAACGCCGTCCATGTCTCCGGCACGACCGCCACCGGGCCCGACGGCACGATCGTGGGTGCGGGCGATGCCCACGCGCAGGCCGTGCAGACGCTCCGCAACATCCAGTCCGCGCTCGAAAGAGCCGGCGCCCGCCTCGAGGACGTCGTCCGCACGCGGATGTACGTCACGAACATCGCCGACTGGGAGAAGATCGGCCGCGCCCACGGGGAGTTCTTCGGCCGGATCCGCCCGGCCTCGACCATGGTCGAGGTTTCTCGCCTCATCGACCCCGCCATGCTCGTCGAGATCGAGGCCGAGGCGATCGTGGAGGCCGACGGCTAACCCTCAGACAGTCCGGGCACGTTCAGACTCCGACTACGCGAAGTCCGCTCGCCTCCGCGGCCGTGGCCAGCGCAAGGTCGTGTGTCGCCATGACGACCTCCCCGTCCGTCTGCTCCCGCCACAGCAAGGCCGTGGCCAGATGAATCGCGTCCAGGGTGCCCAGGGCCGTCGCGAACGGCTGGGACGCCCGAGCCAGAACGCCCCGATCGAGCTCGACGACCTGCATGGTCTCGAGGAGCCGGTACACCGCCGCGCGGCGGATGGCCAGGTCCCGATCGGACAACCGCGCCGTGAGCCGAAGCCGGTCGAGTGTCCGTGCGCACTCCACCTCGACGAGAGCGCTCACGACGCCTTCGTCGATCGATTTCCACGCGACGAACCGGCCCTTCTCCCCCAAAGCGACGCGAAGGAGCACCGACGAATCGACGTAGGCGATCACCGCTCCCTTTCCCGGTCGGCGATCAGAAGCGCCACGACGTCGGTCCGGACCCGCAGTGGCGCAGGCAGGCGCACGTCGCCCGGGCGCGCCGAGCCAGGCCTCGGCCTGCGCACCCGGAGCGCCGGTCCGGAAACGTACGGTACGATCCGAGCGATCGGCTGCTCCCGGTCGAACACCGTCACCGATTCCCCGCGCCGCACCAAGCGGAGGTACTCGCTCAACTTGGCCTTGAGCTCCGCGGTCTTGACCTCTTTCATGACCATATTATAACCATATATGGTCATGTTCTGGGGAATCCCGGGGCGACGGTGCGGGCACTTCGTGCCGTCCGCCTACCCGACCGGCGTGACCGCGGCCTGGTCCTCCTCGCCGGTGCGGATGCGGTAGACCTTCTCGACGGGCAGGACGAAGACCTTGCCGTCACCGACCGAACCCGTGCGCGCCGAGGCGAGGATCGCGCGAACGGTCGGGTCCACGAAGTGGTCCGAAACGCCGATCTCGAGGCGCACTTTCTCGGAGAGCTCCATCTTTACGGTCGTGCCGCGGTAGGTCTCGACCCGCTCGGTCTCGCCGCCGTGGCCCTGGACGCGTTGGAGCGTCAGGCCCCGCACCTCCGCCCGGAAGAGCGCCTCGAGCACGTCGGGGAGCTTCTCGGGGCGGACGATCGCGACGACGAGCTTCAGTCGGAGCCTCCCCCGGTAGGCGCAGGCGCGCCGAGGCCGGGCGCGGGCAGCTCCGGCAGCACGAGGATCGCGCCCTCGCCGCGGGCGTAGGCCTCCTCGCCGTGCTGCGTGACGTCGAGCCCGAGGCCCTCCTCGCGTCCCGTCGCCCGAAGCGGAGCAAAGGCGCCGACGAGCTTCAGCAACCCGAGGGTCGCGGCCCCGCTGTACGCGATCACCGCGAGGACGCTGACGGCCTGAACGGCGAGCTGCCGCGGATTGCCGAAGAGAAGGCCGTCTGCCGTTCCGTTCCACGCCTTCTGCGCGAGCACCCCGGTCAGCAGGGCGCCCACCGTGCCGCCGATCCCGTGCGCGGCCACGACGTCGAGCGAGTCGTCCAGGCGCGTGCGCGCCCGCCAGAGCAGGGCGTAGTAGCTCGGAAAAGCGGCGACGCCGCCGAGCAGAATCGCCGACACCGGGCTGACGAACCCGGCGGCCGGCGTGACCGCGACGAGGCCGACGACGATCGCCGTCGCGGCGCCCACGGCCGTGGCGCGGCCCGTCCGCGAAAGATCGAGCAGCGTCCAGACGATCAGAGTCGCCGCCGGCGCGAACATCGTGTTGACGAACGCGAGGGCCGCCACGCCGTTCGATGCGAGGGCGCTGCCGCCATTGAAGCCAAACCAGCCGAACCAGAGCAGGCCCGCACCGAGCAGCGTGAAGGGCACGTTGTGTGGCAGGATCGCCTGGCGCGCGTAGTCCTTGCGGGGGCCGAGCACGAGGGCGGCGACCAGCGCCGCCGCGCCCGCATTGATGTGCACGACCGTGCCGCCCGCGAAATCGAGCACTCCAAGCTTCGCGAGAAAGCCGCCGCCCCACACCCAGTGCGCCACCGGCGCGTAAACCAAGAGGCCCCAGAGGGTCAGGAACGCGAGGTACGGCCCGAAGCGCATGCGTTCGACGATTGCGCCCGAGATGAGCGCGGCCGTGATGATCGCGAAGGTGCCCTGGAAGGCCATGAAGAGGACGTGCGGCACGGTGCCCTGGGGCTCGAGGCCCACGCCGGAAAGCAGCACCCGCGTGAAGCCGCCCGAAAAGCCGGATCCCGGACCGAAGGCGACCGAGTAGCCCACGAGCGCCCAGCCGATGCCCACGAAGCCGAGCGACGACACGCTCATCATCATCGTGTTGAGGGCGTTCTTCGAACGGACGAGCCCTCCGTAGAAGAAGCCGAGCGCGGGGGTCATGAGCAGCACGAGGGCTGTCGAAACGAGGAGCCAGGCGGTATCGGCCTTATCCACGGATCCAGAGCCTACCAGAAGAGCTGCCTACGTGATCATGAAAATCTGCACTCCATGCAGATTTTCTACGACAGTTCCGCGCTCCAGGCCTTTAACTCGGCCTATTGACCTAGAAAATCTGCATCAAATGCAGGATCTCGAAGTCACGACTTCGGCAGCAGGAACTCCTTCATGAACAACACCGTCGCGTAGAACTGGTAGTCGCGATTCGACTTCTTCGCGAAGCCGTGGCCCTCGTCCTTCGCCATGAGGTACCAGACGGGCGTGCCGATCTTGCGGATCCGGGCGACCATCTGCTCGGACTCCGTTCGCGGGACGCGGGGGTCGTTGAAGCCCTGGATCACGAAGAGCGGCTTCTGGATCCTCTCCGCGTTGGTCATGGGCGCGATCTTCTCGAGGAAGGCCCGCATCTTCGGATCGCGCTCGTCGCCATACTCCACGCGCCGCAGGTCCTTCCGGTACCCGGACGTGTTCTCGAGGAACGTCACGAGGTTCGAGGGCCCCACGACATCCACGGCGCAGCGGATCCGATCGCTGGAGAAGGTCGCGATCGCGAGCGTCATGTGCCCGCCGTAGCTTCCGCCCTCGACCATCACGCGCTCCGCGTCGAGGTCGGGCCGCGCGGCGATCCAGTCGAAGAGCGCGGCGATGTCCTTGTACGTGCCCTCGCGCAGGAACCCGTTGTCCGAGAGCGAGAAGGTCTTTCCGTACCCCGTCGAGCCCCGCACGTTCGGAAAGATCATCGCCACGCCGAGCTCGTTCAGGAGGAAGTTGTCGCGGCCGAGGAAACCGGGGCGCGCCTGCCCCTCGGGCCCACCGTGGATGCGCACGACGACCGGCCGTCGGCCCGGGAACTTCGCCGGGTCCGGCCGGTAGAGGAAGCCGCTGATCTCGCGCCCGTCGAAGCTCTTCCACGACACGAGCTCGGCATCGGAGAACGTCCCCGGGTTCAGCCCCCCCGTCTCGCTGAACGTCCAGCGCTCGACCTTGCCCGTCTGCACGTCGAACGAATAGGCGTCGGAGGTCGCTCTGGCCGATCCCATCGTGAAGCCGATCGCTCCCCCGTCCCTGTGCCACTCCACGCCGGAGATCACGCCGGGCGGCAGCTTCGGTCCGGGCTTCTCCGCGCGGGTGGCCGTGTCGAGCAGGTGGAGGACGCTCAGGCCCTTCTCGTTGGCCACGTAGGCGATCGTCCTGCCGTCGAAGGACAGGTCGAAACTGTCCACGTCGGCGACGTCCGGCGTGAGGAATGCGAGCTTCCTCGTGGCGAGGTCCATGGAGGCGAGGCGCTGGAACTCGGAGCCGGCGTCGAGGGTGACGTAGATCCCCTTCCCGTCGCGCGCGAACGCCGCGTTTCCGAAGGCGACCTTGTCGTTGCCCTTCGGCGTCAGCAGGGTCTTCTGCCCCGTCGCCACGTCGATCAGCCAGAGGTACGTCTCGTTGACCGAGATCCGCTCGGTCGCGAGCAGCCGCGCGTCGTCGGGAGACCAGTCGTTGACCTCCCAGCCGCCGCCCGTCAGCTGCGCGACCCGGCGCTCCGTCTTCGGGTCCCAGGCGTCCACGACGTAGATGTCCACGTCGTTGCCCGTGCGCCGCGTCGAGCCGTAGGCGATCCACCTGCCGCCGTTGGACCAGGCCGCGCCCGTGTTGCGCGACCTGCCGTCGGTCAGGAGCGTCGCGGCCCCGTCCTTGAAGTCGTAGCGATAGAGCTGGAAGAACTCGCTGCCGCCCGTGTCCTTCGAGAACAGGAAGGAGTCGCCGGTCTTCGGATCGAACTGCCCACCCGACACCCGGTCCGGGTAGAAGGTCACCTGCGTCCTTGCCGCGCCGGGAGCGAGAACGACGTGGGCCTGCGTGACGTTGCCGAAGCGCGTCGCGATCATCATCTCGCGCCGTTTCGGATGCCAGCCCGTAAATGCGGCCGTTCGGAACTCCGTGTAGCGCCCGACTTCGTCCGCGAGCGACGCGGGGATCGGCGGGATGCCCTCCGCGACGAGACTTTCGCCGGGCTTGACCTCGTTGGTCTGCGCCGGCGCGAGCGACGCGAGGCAGAAAATCGCGAGCGATGCGACAGTCCGGATTTTCACGGTGAACCTCCCTGTCGGGGACGTTGCTGAAAAAGGGTGTGGCGCGGGGTTGGGCCGACCACGCACCTCCCGCGCCCCCACGTCAGTTCTTCGGCGGCGCGGCCGGCTTCGAGGCCGCTTCCTTTTTCGCCGGGACCGCCGACTTCGGCGCGTCCTTCTTCCCGTCCTTCGCGTCCGGCGCGTCCTTCGGCATGGGCTTGCGCGGCAGCATCGCGTCGCGCATGGCGGCGTTGTAGGCGAAGGAGGCCATCACGACGGCCGCCTGCTCGAGGTCCTTCCTCACGAGCCGCTCGTAGAGGTCCATGTTCGTGTGGTGCGTCCGCGTCTCGTACTCGATCTCGTCCTGGATGAACTGGAAGCCGGGCAGGCCCACGCCGTCGAACGATTCGTGGTCCGTGCCGTCGGTCGTGTTCATCGTCACGGTCGTCGCGCCCAGGTCGTGAAAGGGCCGCAGCCAGGCTTCGAAAATCGGGATGACGGCCGCGTTGTCCTCCGCGTAGATCCCGCGGATCTTGCCCGTGCCGTTGTCGAGGTTGAAGTACGCCGCGAGCTTGCCGTGCTCGGGCTTGACCGTGAGCGGGCCCTTGTCCTTCTGGAGGTACCAGGGCTTGTCCTTCTCTTCCGGGGTCGGCTCCGGCCGCGAGGCGAAGTGCTGCGCGACGTACGCCCGCGAACCGTAGAGCCCCTGCTCCTCGCCGCTCCAGAGCCCGATGCGAATCGTGCGGCGCGGCTTCACGTTCAGGGCCTTCAGGATCCGCATGACCTCCATGGCCACGGCCGAACCGGCGCCGTTGTCCGTCGCGCCCGTGCCGCCGTGCCACGAGTCGAGGTGGGCGCCGACCATGACGACCTCGTCCTTCTTGTCGGTGCCCGGGATCTCCGCGATCGTGTTCCACTGCATCAGGTCTTCGTCGACGAACCGCGTCTTCACGTCCAGCTCGAGCTCCACGGAAACGTTGCGGTCGAGCAGGCGCGCGATTCGCCCGAAGTGCTCCGACTCCATCGAGAGCGAGGGGATCGCGGTCATGGGTTTGGACTTCCTGTACTCGCCGCCCTGGACGTTGAACGTGCCGAAGTCTCCGCGGCCGAGCTCGATGATCGCGACCGGCTTCTCCTCGGCGAGGAAGGCTTCCGCGGCCTTGCGCAGCTCGTACCGCTTGATGTACTCGTCGCGCGGGTACCGCGGCGGGCCGCCCGGAAACTTGTAGGCGTAGACCTCGGCGAGCGACTTCTCGTCGTAGCGTTGCGAGTCCGGCTTGTCGTGCGGCTTCAACTCCCGCACGTCGCCGTAGAGAACGATCTTGCCGGCGAACGTGCCCTTCAACTTCTCGAGCTCGTCTTTGGACTTCACGTTCAGGCGTACGACCCCGGCGCGCACCGGGCCGTTGGTGCCCGGCGTCCAGGGCTCGGGCAGGGCGAGTAGCTCCGCCTGGTCGGGCGCGACCATCCGCACCGCGCAAGCCTCGTATTGCCAGCCGCGGCCGAACGGGCCCCAGGTCTCCAGGTGGGCGTTCGAAAGCCCCCACTCGGCGAGCTTCGCCTTCGTCCACTCGTTGGCTTCCTTCATTTGCGGCGAGCCCGTCAACCGCGGGCCGATCCGGTCCATCAGCTCGCTCGCGGTCTCCATGACCTTCGAGTTGCGGATTCCCTCCTGCCGGATCTGCGTGACCATCTCGAGGTCCACGCGTTCTTCGGCCGGCAGGGCCACCGACGCCATGCAAACGAGGCACACGAATGCGATCAGACGCTTCAGGGGACACCTCCTTGTTCGGGGCCCGGGGACGGTACCACCGGGGGTTTTCGGGGGTCAAATGGGCCGCTCTCGAAGCCGCGGACCGTCAGAACGAAACGCGCACGGCGGCGCGGAAGAGGCGGGGTTCCTGCCGATTGAGGATCTTGCCGTAGTCCGGGTTGTTCGAGGGAACGCTCGGATTGTAGAGCGTGTCCGGATAGCCCTCGGGCGGCGCAAAGACCGTGTAGCCGACGTCCTGGTTGGTTCGGATCTGGTTGTTGAAGGCGTTGTAGAGGTAAGCCTCAAGCGTCACCGTGGCCGGGCCCACGGCGATCGGATAGCCGACGGTCAGGCTGGCTTCCCAGAGAGTCGGCATCCGCCCCACTCCTCCTCTCGGCACGAGGAAGACGTTGGCCCCGCCGTAGACCGCATTGAAGTAACCCCGCTTGTTGAGAGGCGCGCCGGACTGCGCGTAGGCGCCGAGCCCGGCGAAGAGGCCGAACGGAGTCGTGTAGCTCATATCGAGCCGGGCCTGGTGCGGCCGGTCGAGAAAGAGGCGGCCGTCGGACTGGTACCAGAATGGCGGATAGTCGAAGTCCGCGGTCCAGCCGGGATCGGTCTGGCCGACTTTGAAGTTCTCGTTGACTCCACCGTCCAAGTTGCCGCGCAGCGAGGAGTACGCGTACGACGCCTGGAGCCAGAACCGGCTGACGGATTTCCTTGCAAGGACCTCGATCCCTCGATAAACGCGCCGCGCGGCAGGTGTCGCCGGCGCGCCACGTATGCCGCACTCGTAGAAGGGCTCGTCCAGGCCGTTGCAGGCGGTGAAATCTCCTCGCGCGTACCGACCGCTCGACCCCGGATTGACGATCGCACATGACGACGCATTGTTTTCGGGCGCGCTGTAGTCGAGATCGCAGCGATCTTCAATCATCCGGCCGAGGCTCCGATAGGTCGCCTTGAGTCCCACCGAGAGCGTCGGGTCGAGCAGCTTCTCGATGCCGACGGTCAGCTCGTTCTGGTAGATCCCCTTGATCCCGGAGTCCACCTGCTCGCTGCTTCCGATGGTATTGGGAGGGAGAGGCGGGTGACCAATCACGCTCGGGTCCGACGTCCGGTCGATCGGATCGAAGTTGTACGTGATCTCCTCGACGGTCGCCCCGAAGGCCTGAATCGCCAGGTCGGTGGGGAGCGAATAATAGAAGCGACCCGCGAACGCGTAGAGCTTCGTCGTGCCATCGTGCCAGGGATCCCAAACGACTCCCAGGCGTGGCTGCCATTGGCCGGTCGTCTTGACGACGGTCGCGCCCCGGTAGTCGCGCAGATCCGCCTGGTCCCAGCGGAGACCCGCGTTGACGGTCAGCCCGGGAGCGACTCTCCACATGTCCTGAAGATACGCACCCTTCTCGACCGCCTGCGCCTTCGAGATGTGGTCGGCCGGTGTCAGGTCCGCCGGGCTCCGCACGTAGAAATCGTGCCTGTAGTAAAGCTGGCCGTACTCATGGAACTTCGCGACCACCTGACCGCCCGTGAAGGAGCCCACCGACGCCGTCGTCCCATCCTGATAGCTTCCGCCGGCCTTGATTTCGTGACCGCCGAGATAGAAGGTCGCATCCCCGCGGAACTGGTCCCGTTGTGAAGAGTTCCTCTGCGTGTTGCCATCGATCGACCCCAGGCCCCCGGACGCGGAGTTCGGCTCCACGGGAATCTGGCAAGGATCATCCGGTGTCCCGTGAGTCGCGTCGTCACATGTCCAGTTCTCCTGCCGGACGGCCCTCCCGGCGCCGGATGGGAACAGCTCGAACCGGTCCTGGTGCCGCGAGCCCTGCACGACGAAGACGGCCGCAGATCCCGCGAGCTGGCTGAATCGCGCGCCGTAGTCCGTGCCGCCGAGCTCGCGGCGAGACTCCCAGGTGCCCGGATCCGGGCTCACGATGACGGTCGTAACCGGGAGCCCGGTGCCGACCAGGGCCGCGCCCGTCACCTCCGACGGGTCCGAAAACACCGTCGCGACGAGGGTCGAGCTCCTCGCAACGTTCCACGTGAGCTTGCCCGAGTAGAGGTTGTCCGTCTGGTCGCGCGGGAAGAGGAGCGTGTCCGGAACTTCATCGCTCCCCACGTAGCGGGAGGTCGTTCCCGGCGTGTCGACGCGATTGTAGGCGCCGAAGAACCAGAGCCGATCCTTTACGATGTAGCCGCCCAGGTCCACGCCGTAGTCCCACCGCTGATCGGGCGTGATCCTCATTCCGAACGGGGCGTCCTCGCTCGTGACCACGTTTTGCGCCCGCGTCCCGCTCGAGTCGTAGTAGGCGAAGCCCTCGCCGTGAAAGGCATTTCCGCCCGACTTCGTGATGACGTTGACGATGCCCCCAAGAGCTCCGCCGTACTCCGCCTGGTAGCCGCCCGTCTTGACCTCGACCTCCTCGACGAACTCGTTGTTGATCGCCTTGCCCTGAATTCCCTTGATCACGTTGGTCGTGTTGATGCCGTCGATGATCCATTGATTCTCTGCGGATGTCGCGCCGTAGATCGTCAGAGCGAGAGACCGGCCCTGTGTCTCGCCCTTGTCGGTGCTGACGCCTGGGTTCGACCGGACGATGTCGGCGTAGTTGCGCTGTACGGGCAGCTTCGAGACGACCGGGCTCGTGTAGCTCGTACCCGTCGTCGTCGAGGCCACGTCGACGAGCCGGGTCTCGGCCGATACGGCCACGTTCTCGGCGACCGCAAGCTCCAGCGCGAGGTCGAGTCTCAAGGGCGCATCCAGGGAGACCGTGACGGTTCTCTCTTGCGGCAGGAACCCCGCCAGACTGAAACGGACTCGATACGACCCCGGCGGCAGCTCCGGTAGGCGATAGCGCCCGCCGGAATCCGTGACCCCCGTCCGGATGCCCTGGAGCTTCGAACCGGTCGCCTCGACGGCGACCCCCGCAAGGGCCACCCCGGACGCCTCGCGCACGGTTCCGTCGATCCGTCCGGTCGTCTGGGCGACCGTCACGCCGCAGACCAGCAGAGCTGGCCCGGCCAGAGCGAAGCACCCGCCGAGTCTCACTTTCGTCGACACGGGAAGACGGTCCTCCGGGGGCCGGCAAGTGTACGGTCTGCCATCGGCGATTGTTACCGAAGTCCCTCGGCGACGAAGAGCTCGGCGGTATAGCGATGGTGGGTGTAGATACAAATCTTGCCATCGGCGGCGAACAGAGTCTTGCCGATACCTCCGCCGGTCGTCGGGGACACCGGCGGAATTTCCTTCCATAGCTTCCGGAGCCCGGTCCAGGGATCGAGGCGATAGAAGCGAGCAGTTATGAAGGGCTCGCCGGGCTTGAGCTCGTCGGCGCCGCGGACGTAGAGCCACTTGCCGTCCGCGGTCCACTGAATCGGCTCTTCGCCGGGAAATAGGCCCTCGACCTTGTGCGCCTCGCCGCCGGCGGTCGGGTAGAGATTCCAGTTTTCTTCCGCGTCGATGGCGCACAGAAAACGCCCGTCGCCGGAGAGGCTCGGCCGGCGGGCACCTTCCGGAGCAATGGGCCGAGGCTCTCCTCCGGCAAGATCGAGAATCCAGATGCGGCTCGTCCGGCCCGGCAGTTTTCCCACGAAGTAAACGGTCTTTCCGTCCGGAAAGAACCCCGTCACCCGTTCGGGGCCGACGCCCTGAGTCGAGATCGAGACCACCTCTCCCGCGCCTGTCGGAACGAGGATCAAAGCGTCGCCCTTGGCCCCGAGCACAAACCTCCCGTCCGGCGAGAGCATCGCGCCGTCATACCCGCCAAGCGCGCCGAGCCGCTTGGCCGGCGAACCGTCCGTCCGTCGCAGGTAGGCCGTCGGCTGCTCATCGCCGGCGACGCCGAGCTCCGAAAACGTCATCGCCTCTCCCGAAGCGGACACGTCCGTCAGGACGGACCGGTCGAAGTTCGAGAGATATCGGTCTCGCGCCTCGCCGGGAAAACTTCCGAAGATCTCGGCGGTCTGCGTGACCCTCCCGAGCAGCACGCGGCCGCTCGCAGAGATGTCGTGAAGCGCAAAGTCGCCGGCGAGCGGCGCGACGAGACGGTCCTTTTCCCCGAAACCGATTGCACGCAGCTCCGTGGTCCCTCCGGTGCCCGAGGGCACATACCAGAGCTCGCCCGTCACGGGCGACCAGGCGTGTTCCCACCCGTCCTTTCCTGTCGGCTTCACGTGGCCCGAGAGATCGCAGACGAGAAGATTGCCCAACATGTCCGCGAACGCGACCCGATCCCCGCGGGGTGAGACACGGGGCTGGTTGAACCACCCATGGCTCTCGTAGAGCAGCTTCCCAACGGGGAGCTCGAGGCGGTTGAACCCCTTGACGAAGCGCTGAACGAGGAGGTCCTTTCCGTTCGGCGCCCAATCGGCGAAGAAGACGTCTTCCAGTCGCTCTCGCGGAGCGCCGCCAATGAGCGCCACTTCCGCCAGCGTTCCGAAAAGAAAGCGCGGATGGCGCTCGACCAGGTCGGTGTGCGGTGTCCGCAGCGTCATGCCATACGGCGGCAGCAGGAGAATCGCCATCTCGCCCGAGGCGGAGATCGAGAGTATTTGGGCCGAGGGAAGCCCGAGCGATCGGCTCTCGGGGTGGTCGAGGCGCGTTTCGAAGAGCTCGGGGCGCCGGCCCTCCCACTGGGCGGAATAGACCACGGTCTGCCCATCCGGCGAAAACCGCGCGGTCGAGATCCCTGCGCCCTGGAAAGTCAGCTGACGGAATCGCGGCTGTGCGGCCGAGCCGCCGGATCTCCCGACGAGGATTCCGACAACGAGCGCCCCCACGACGGCGAGACCGATCGCAACCGCCGGGATCCGCCTCCGCGACCCCCGTGGCGCAAGCTCCATGTCAGCCAGCGACACCTCCGACATGTGCTGGCCTAGCGTCGCAAGGTCGCGGGAGAGGTCCCGTGTGGCCGTGTAGCGGTCGTTCGGATCCTTGGCGAGGCAGCGCTCGATGATCCACCCGAGCGGCGGAGGCACGGTCGGATTGACGCGGCCGGCCGGCTCCGGCTCCGCGTGCAGGATCGCCGAGAGCGTGTCGACGTTGGTCTCTCCCGAGAACGCGGGCTTGCCCGTCGCCATCTCGTAGAGCAGGCTCGCGAAGGAGAATTGGTCGGTGCGAAAGTCGACCGGTCTGCCGGCGGCCTGCTCGGGCGACATGTAGCGCACCGTTCCGACGACGGCGCCCGGCGCGGTCAGGAAGGGCTCCGTGGGCTCCTTTCCGTCTGCCCCTGGCGAGAACACGCGCTTGGCGAGTCCGAAGTCCAGGATCTTGACGATGCCCTCGCGAGCGATCATCACGTTCTCGGGCTTGATGTCCCGGTGGGAGATTCCAGCCTCGTGCGCCGCAGCCAGCCCGTTCGCCACCTGCGCGGCAATCTCCAGCATGCGCCGGGTCGGGATCGGGCCCGACCGCATCAGCTCTCGCAGCGTGCGCCCCTCGATCAGCTCCATCGCGATGTAGGGCGCCGCGCCCTCGGTGCCTACCTCGTAGATGGTCACGATGTTCGGGTGGTTGAGCGCCGAGGCCGACCGAGCCTCCTGCTCGAAGCGGCGAAGCCTCTCGCGGTCTGTGGCGAACTCTTCCGGCAAGAGCTTCAGTGCTACCTCGCGGCCGAGGCGCGCGTCCCGGGCGCGGTAGACCTCGCCCATTCCGCCCGATCCGAGTGGAGCGACGACCTCGTACGGACCGATCCGACGGGGAGCCGAATGGCCGCTCATCGGACGTGCGTCGTCTTCGTCGAGACGCCGGGCGCAAAACGGCGGAAGGTCAAAGGGACCGTGCCGATTCGGATCTCATCCCCATCCCCCAGAGCGACCGGTTTCATCACCTTCTTGCCTCGGTGGAAAGTGCCGTTCTTGCTCCCGAGGTCTTCGATCGTGACCTTCCGCCCGCGGATCACGATGCGCGCGTGGTGCCTGGAGACGCTGTGGACGTCGATCCAGGCCACAGAATCTTCGTCCCGCCCGAGAACGTTCTCGCCCTCTGCCAGAGCGATCTCGCGATCGCCCCAGATGAGCTTGAATACGGTTTCCCTGGGCGCCGCACCCGCGGCTGCGCGGGCGACGTCCGCGTCGCCCGAGAACGCGTAGCCGAAGCGCTGCACGGTACGAACCAGGCGCGGCTCGTGGGCATCGTCGCCGATCGCGTCGCGAATCTCCGTCATCAGGCGCGCGAGGTTCCCTTCGGCCACGAAGACGCCCGGCCAGAGGAGGGAGTGCAGATCCTCCTTGGAAACCGCATTGGGCCGCCGCTCGAGGAGGATCTCGAGCAGGTGAAACGCCTTGGGCGAGATCGCGACGACCTTCCCCTTCCGGGAGAGCTCCCGTGTGCCCGAATCGAACATGCACTCGCCAAAACGAATCCCCACGCGGCACTCCGAAGGAGAAGCGAAGCCCGATCGAAGGCCGAGCGAAAGACTTCGCCGCCCTCCGGAGCTAATTATCCCCTCAACAAGGGAGGATGCGATGCAGAGAAACCGAACAGTCCCGATGCTTCTCGCGGCGCTCTCGGCGACGGCCACAAAGGTCTCTCGACCGGCGATTCTGGCTCGATTTGCGGGTGCGGCGATCTTGCTTGTGACACTGGCCCCGGCTGGCTGCAAGGGCTCCAACACGATCACGGGCCCCAACTCGGTGACCGCCACGCCCACGATTCCGGCGGGCTACACGGTGTCCGGCACCGTCAGCGATTTTGGCGGGAACGGCGTGGCAAACGCCTCAGTCTCGGTTTCCTCCAGTACCAGCCCGCGAGCGACGACCGCCGCCGACGGGAGTTACTCGATCAGCGGCATTCCGGCGGGGACCGTGACGGTCCACGTGACGCACGTCGACTACCGGCCCGCGACGACCCAGGTCACGCTACCCCCCAGCGCGACGGGGGTCGACTTTCACTTGAGGGGCGCTTCATGAGAACCAAGACGCTGCCAGAACTGTGGAAGACCACTGCGACTTCCGCGGCCGCCGGCCGCATCGCCCTGCTCGAGAAAGGAGGGCATCTCATGCGGCTGTCTCGAAAAGCGATTTTCGCAAGTCTCTCCGTGGCGTTCGGGTGGCACGCTCATCGGGGAGGTCGTGAGACACGAATTCACGGGTGGCGCCTTCCAGGGGACGGCGACGGCCACGGAGATCCACGTGGTCATACAGCACCTGTCCCGAGACAACGGGAACGGAACGGGATCGGTGAGCCCCGGCGGTGCGCTCAACCTGACTCGATAGCGCCGTGAGGAAAGGAATCGACTGCCGGGGGTTTTCCAAATTTCGAGGCGACATCGTCGCCTTTTAGCTAGGAGGTAATCATGACCACGCATCGCACACTTGACCGGGATTTGAGCTCCGTCCGCCGGCGCCTGCCGCTCGTTCTTCTGTTCACCGCGCTGGCCGTCGCCACGCCTCTCACCGCAACGGCCCAAACGTTCACGTCCATCGACTACCCGAGCGCCGCCGGCACGCACGCCTTCGGAATCAACGAGCTCGGCGACATCGTAGGACGCTGGGAGGACGCCGACTTCAATGTGCATGGCTTCCTGCTGCATCACGGGGTTTTCACGGCAATCGACGTTCCGAGCGCGACCTTCACGGCGGCCTTCGACATCAACAACCTCGGCCACGTCGCGGGCTGGTGGGTCGACGCCGACGACGTGCCGCGCGGGTTCCTGTTTAAGAACGGTCAATTCACGTCGATCGACTTTCCCGGCGCGATCGACACCAAGATCCGAGGCATCGACGATCTGGGCCGGCTCACGGGCAACTACACGAAAGAGGACGGCCACGAGCACGGATTCCTGCTCGATCGACGCGGCTACCACACGATCGACGTCCCGGACTCCGATTCGACCGACGTCTGGGACATCAACCTCCTCG
Source organism: Thermoanaerobaculia bacterium (assembly GCA_041483715.1). Classification (GTDB taxonomy): domain Bacteria; phylum Acidobacteriota; class Thermoanaerobaculia; order UBA5066; family Gp7-AA6; genus DAHUXD01. The sequence goes on along the minus strand of JBGPGG010000012.1, from coordinate 23,200 downwards.
GCCGCATGGTCGGCGACCTCAGCGACACAAACGACATCGTCTACGGCTACCTGCTGAAAAACGGCATCTTCACGCAAATCAACTTTTTAGGAGCACAGGACACCTCCCTGCGCGGCATCAACATCCAGGGCGACATCGTCGGGCTCTACGACACGAACGATGGGGCGCTCCACGGTCTCCTGAAAACGCGAAGCGGGATGACCTCCTTCGACTTCCCGGACGGGTTCGATACGCGCGGATTTCGCATCAATGCGCTGCGCGACGTCGTTGGCGACTACGCGGACGCCGAGAGAAACTTCCATGGATTCCTGATGAGACAGCGCGAGCACGGACACGAGGACGACTGAAGCGAAGAGTGCTCGCCCTGGCCGCGGAGACCCTCCCGTCAAACCTCTTCGAGCCTCCTGACTCCCTCTCGCCGCAGACAGGGGCCGTCCCAAACCGGCCCCTGCCCCCTTCCCGTCGTTCCGCGTCCGAACCAAGCTTCGTCCCGTTAGCCAAACCCTGGCCAAACAGTAAGAGAACTCTGAGACCTTCGTGCGGGACAACACGAGGAGGGCGCCATGTGCCGAATCGCCTCACTTTCGATCGTTGCACCGGGTCGTTGACCGCAACCCGCGGGTCTGGGCAGAATGACTACCCCATGAACGCTCGGGTCTTCTCGCTCTGGCTTGCCACGCTTCTACTGCGCCTGGCGACGCCCCTTGCGGCGCAGGACCCCGGCTTCGTGCTGCAGGGCGAGGGCGGCCTCGTCACGGCGCTCGTGCTCGATCCGTCCACGCCGACGACCGTCTACGCCGCCACGGCCCTCGGCCTCTTCAAGAGCGCGGACGGCGGCGCCAACTGGAGGAAAACGGGCTCGGGCCTGCGCGACCACTCCGTGCTCGCCCTCGCGGTGGACCCGCTGGCGACCTCCAACCTCTACGCCACGACCGACGCGGGCGGCGTCTTCCGCAGCGCGGACGCGGGCGAGCACTGGACCGAAGCGAACGAGGGACTGGCCGCCCGCTACGTCGGCGCGATCGCGGTCGATCCGCACCATCCGGGCACGGTGTTTGCGGGCGCCGAAGCCGGACGGATCTTCCGCAGCGGCGACGGCGGCGGGACGTGGAAGGAGCTGAGCGCTCCCACCGTACGCGTTGCCATCACGGCGATCGCAATCGACCCGGCGCCGCCAGGGACCCTCTTTGCCGGCACCAACAGCGAAGGCATCTTCTGGAGCGTCGACGGAGCAACGACCTGGTCGCACCCCGGCGGCCGCCTTTCGAAAGGGACCGTCTGGAGCGTCATGTTCAGCGGCGCCCCGGGAACGATGTTCGTCGCGACGCACGACGGACTCTTCCGCAGCGACGGCAGCGGAACGGCATGGACGCCCATCAATCGCGGCCTGCGCAGCTGGAACGTTCTCTCGCTGGCGTCGGACCCCTCGGCCCCCGCGACGCTGTACGCCGGCACGGCCGGCGCGATCTACAAGTCCGCCGACGCCGGGCAGTCCTGGACCGAGCTCCAGGCGGATCTCTACGTCTCGGCCCTCGCCATCGACCCGCGCGCGCCCTCGACGCTGTATGCGGCCACGCACCTGGGCGTCATCAAGAGCACCGACGGCGGAGCGAAATGGACCGCGCTCCACCTCGCGGGGGCGCCCGCCGAGTCACAGGTCGCAGCGCCCTTGCCGAAGCTTCCCATCCGCTCCACGGCGTTGCCCGCCCAGGGGACGGATCGCCTGCCGCCCCTGCCCGTCGCGCCCCGGAGCGGAGCCCCCGCCAGCCCGCCCCTCCCGCCTCTTCCCGTCAAGCCACCAGGAAGAGCGTGAGCGCAAACCGCGCGTCGGGCTCGATCCACTGCTGGTGGCAGCGGAAGCCCGCGGCGCCGACCAGCGCGGCGATTTCGTCGGCGTCGTATTTGTAGGAGCTCTCGGTCCAGATGGGCTCGCCCTGCGCGAAGGCGACCTCGCACTCGGCGCGGGGGATCCGGACCGTCTGCGCGCGCAGTGAGACCAGGTGCATCTCGACCCGGTGCTCCCCCGCATTCCAGACGGCGCGGTGCGCGAAGGCGGCGAGGTCGAAGTCCGCGAGCAGCTCCGTGTTGATCCGCAGGAGCAGGTTCTTGTTGAAGGCCGCGGTCAACCCGAGCGGGTCGTCGTAGGCGAGGAGAAGGTCCTTCTCCGGCTTCACGAGGTCGGCGCCGAGCAGGAGCCAGTCGCCGGGGCGCAGAGCGCGCCGGATCTCGGAAAGGAACTCGCGCGCGGCAGGCGGGTCGAAGTTCCCGATGTTCGAGCCGAGGAAGAGCACGAGCATCGCGCCCCCGGGCGGCCGGTCCCGCGCGGCGTGTCGGAGCCCCTCCTCGTAGGTCGCGCGGTGGCCGACGACCGAGACGTGCTCGAGGCGCCCGAGCGTTCGCTCGGAAAGCTCGAGGGCCGAGGGCGAGATGTCGATGAGGTGCACTGCCACCGGGCGCCGCCGCAGGCGCAGCGCCTCGGCAATCATGGCGAGCTTCTCCCCGCTGCCGCAGCCGAGCTCCGTCAGCGTCACCGGGTCGCCCAACGGAGCCACCATCTCCGGGGCAAACCGCGCGAGCAGGCGCCCCTCGGCCCGCGTGATGCGGTACCAGGGCAGGTGGCAGATCGCCTCGAAGAGCGCGGAGCCGAGACCGTCATAGAGGTACTTCGACTGGAGCTGCTTCGGCGAGAGTGCCAAGTCGCGACGCACCTCGAAGGCGAAGTCGCGGACCGAGTCGGCGGGAGGTGACTGGGCGTTTTGCGGAATAGCCACGGTTATGCGACCGTCCTGAACTTGGCATACACATACGGATAGCACGGCCGAAACCAGTTCCGCAGGCTGCGCCTCACGAGCTCCTTCGCCGTCGCCGGCGACGCGCCCTTCAGAACGAAGTGCTTGCCGTCGAAGAAATCCGCGGAGTACGCAGGATAGGAGGCCATCGGACGGAAGCCCTCGAAGCCGGCGAAGACGGTCGAGGTCCACTCCCAGCCGTTTCCGACGAGATCGCGCACTCCCCAGGCGCTGTCGCCTCGCGGAAAGGACCCGACGGGAACCGGGTCCCACCTCTCGAAATCGAAATTGCCGCGCGTCGCATCCGGCGGCTCGTCGCCCCACGGATACAGTCGCTCGCGGCCCGAGGCACCGAACGCGGCGCGGTGGAACTCGGCTTCCGTCGGAAGGCGCCGGCCCTTCCACTTCGCGAATGCGGACGCTTCGGCTTGCGTGACGTACACTGGCCACGCCATCGGCAGGGGCACGAGGTCCCACATGCCGTGCCAGAACCACACGCCCCGGTGGAGCTCCCAGAAAAGAGGATGCCGGAAGTCTCGCTCGACGCGCCACTGCCAGCCTTCCGCATCCCACAGGGCCTCGTCGAGGTATCCGCCCGCGTCCACGAACTCGAGGAAGTCGCGATTCGTGACGCTGTCCCGGCCGATCGAGAAGGCGGGGACCTCGACCGCGTGGGCCGGCAGCTCGTTGTCCCAGGCGAAAGCAAAGAGCGCGGGATCCGCCCCGAGCGTGGCGCGTCCCGCCGGAACCGCGATGGATCGCAACGGCGGCGGCTCGCCACCGACCCACGGCGCGGGAAGGTCCGCGGGACGCCGCTTCCGGTCGTAGGGCAGCCGGTGCCAGATGTAGCGCAGTGTCTCCTGGTGCATCGGCTCGTGCTCGAGCACCGTGTACGCCGCCAGCCCGCGCGCGAGCACCTGGTTGTCCGCGTCCTCGATCGCGCGGTCCGAAAGCGCCGCGAGGATCTCCCGGTCCGCCTGCGCGCCGTACGCGCGGATCTCGATGCGCGAGGGCCAAGTCGCTGCGCCCGCCGCCGCGCCGCTTTCGTCCTCCGGGTCGATGCCCCGCTCGAAAAGCACCTCGTAGGCGGGATTGATTCCGGGGTCGCCCAGGCCGCGCTTCAAGAGCGTGTTCACGGAAAAAGCCGGCAGGTGTCCCTCGTAGAAGCAGATCGGATTGCGCAACGCGATCGGTCTCGACTCGTAGGATTCCGGCCGCACCGAATCGAAGAGAGCCTCGGAGCGCTCCCGATTGCGGCGGTACCAGGAGGCGAGGGCCTCCCGGTCGAGCCCGGCGGACGAGGCTACGGCGCGACCCATACCCCCAAAGATAATGCTAGATTCGCTGCGGTGAAGGCGACCCTGGCCCTCGGCATGCTCCCGCTCGCGGCTCTCGCCGTGCTGCGGTTCGCCCCGGACATCCCCCAGCGGCTCAAACAGCTGCCGCCGACCCCGATCGACTACGACCGTTCGCTCCTGGACGACCAGGAGACGCGCGTTCTCGCCGAGCTCATCGAGGCGTCCCGGCCGATCGGAGAGATTTTCCTGCGCCAGGTCTCGGAAAAGAACCCGGCGCTGCGCCGCAAACTCACGAGCGAGACGGCGCACAAGGTCGCCGGCGCTGCCGACGCGCTGGGCTTCTTCCGCAACAACGCCGGACCGTGGGACCGCCTCGCGGGCAATGCGCCGTTCATCGGGACGCAGGAGAAGCCTCCCGGCGCCGCTTTCTATCCCGCGGGCATGACCAGGGCGGAATTCGAGGGCTGGGTCGCCGCGCATCCGGCGGACAAGGCGGCCTTCGAGGGGCTCTTCACCGTGATCCGCCGCGACGGCAAGAGCCTCTCCGCCATCCCGTACTCGCAGGAGTACCGCAGCTTCCTCGAGGCCGCGGCCCGGCGCCTGCGCAAGGCCGCCGCGCTGACCGGGAACGCGTCCCTGCGCAACTACCTCGGCAAGCGCGCCGACGCGCTGATCTCGAACGACTACTACGCCTCCGACATCGCGTGGATGGACGTCGACTCGGACATCGAGGTCGTGATCGGGCCCTACGAGGTCTACGAGGACGCGCTCTTCAACTACAAGGCGTCCTTCAGCTCGTTCGTGTCGGTCCGCGACAAGGCCGAGAGCGAGAGGCTCGCGGTCTACGCAAAGCACCTGCCTGAGATGGAGAAGAACCTGCCGATCCCGGACGAGCACAAGAACACGAGCCGCAAGTTCGAGTCACCCATTCGCGTGGTGCAGGAGGCTTTCACCGCCGGCGACACGCGCGCGGGCGTGCAGACGTCCGCCTTCAACCTCCCGAACGACGAGCGCGTCCGGCAGGCGAAGGGTTCGAAGAAGGTGCTCTTGAAGAACGTGATGGAGGCGAAGTTCCGCGTCTCCGGCAAACCGATCGCCGAACGCGTCCTCGAGCCCGCGCAGTTCCCGGCCGTCTCCTTCGACGCCTACTTCAACCACACCCTCTTCCACGAGCTCGCGCACGGCCTCGGGCCCGGCATCATCACGGGCCCGGACGGATCGAAGGTTGAGGCGCGTCTGCCGTTGAAGAACCTCTACTCGACGATCGAGGAGTGCAAGGCGGACGTGGTCGGGATGTGGATCCTGCTCCAGGCGATCGACAACAAGTGGCTGACCGCGTTCGACGAGAACACGCTCGCCGTGACGACTTCGGCCCTCATGTACCGCTCGATCCGGTTCGGCTTGGACGAGGCGCACGGCGGCGGCACGGCGGTCCAGTGGAACTGGTTCGCGGAGAAGGGCGCGGTCGTGCCCACGGAGGATGGCCGCTTCCGGGTCGCGACGCCCCGGTTCCGCGAGGCCGTCCGCTCGCTCGCCAACGAGCTCCTCATGATCGAGGCAACCGGCGATTTCGCCCGGGCACAGAAGCTACTTTCGGCCTATGGGAAGCTCACGCCGGAAATGGAACGCATCGATGTGCGGTTGAAAGACATTCCGGTCGACATCGCCCCGGTGTATGTCGCGGCCGGAGAGAAATGAGGGAAATCATGGACAACGAAGAAGGCACTGGCCCGGTGGTGGAAATCGGGCTGACCCGTCGGCGCAAGGCGCCGGCACGCAAGGCGCCGGCAGGCAGGCGCACGGCGAAACCGGCCGCGCGGCGCAAGGCGCCCACCCGGCGCAAGGCCGCGGCGAGCGGCACCTCTTTCGAGGGCGTGATCCGCTCGATCGCCGCGAGCGTCTCGGTCGCGCGCGAAGCAATCGCGGAGGCCTCGGGCCAGGGAGCCGCCGCCGTCCGCCGCGCCGTCGGGACCGCGTCGAAGGCTTCCCGCAAGACGGTCACGCGCCTGGCCAAAGAGTGGAAGGCGATGGACCCGAAGAAGAAGGCGGGCGTCCTCGCCGCGCTCCTCGGCGCGGCCGCGGCGGCCTCGGCGCCGCTCGTGCGCAAGAGCCTGAAGAAGTAGCGCCGGTGGCGACCGCCCGGCCCTCACCCCGGCCCTTTCCGGCAGGGAGAGGACGCAGAAGCGCTGCCTTCGTCCTCGGGGCGGGCCTCGCCCTGCTGCTCATGCCCGCGGCGCCGCAGGCCGAGGAAGCCGCGGGCACGACCTACGCGCTGACGCCGCCCTCGACCGGGGGGCTCGAGGCCGTGGACCGGATGTTGCGCAAGCTCGGCACGCACCGGCGACTGCTCGTCATCGGCGCGCATCCGGATGACGAGGACACGGAGCTGCTCGCCCTCGTGTCGCAGGGCATGGGCGGCGAAGCCGCCTACCTCTCCCTCTCCCGCGGAGAGGGCGGTCAGAATCTCGTCGGTCCGGACCTGGGAGTCGGCCTCGGCCTCGTGCGCTCCCAGGAGCTCTGCGCGGCCCGCCGCCTCGACGGCGGCCGCCAGTTTTTCACGCGCGCTTACGACTTCGGCTACACGCGTTCGCTCGACGAGGCGTTCCGGAACTGGCCCAAGGAGGTCCTGCTCGAGGACACGGTGCGGATCGTGCGGCGATTCCGGCCGCAGGTCGTCGTCAGCGTGTTCTCGGGAACGGCGCGCGACGGTCACGGGCAGCACCAGGCGGCCGGCGTCACGGCGCAGGAGGCCTATCGGGTCGCCGGCGATGTCGCGGCGGTGCCGGCGCTCTCCTCCGAGGGCCTCACGCCCTGGCAGCCGCAGGCGCTCTACCGCTCCGTCTACTTCGAGCCGAAAGACGCCACGATGGTGGTGCCGACCGGCGGCATCGATCCGCTGACCGGCCGCTCCTACTATCAGATCGCCATGGCGAGCCGCAGCCTCCATCGCTCGCAGGACATGGGCATGCTGCAGGAGCCCGGACCCAACGAGACCCGCGTTGCCTGGATCGCCGGCGGCAAGGGGCGGGACGGGAGCGATCTCTTCGCGGGCGTCGACACGCGCCTGCGCGCGCTCGCGGCCGAGGTCCCCGACGCCGCCCGCCGCGCCGACATGGAGAAGCGCCTCGACCGCGTCGAGACGCTCACGCTCGAGGCCCGGCGGCGGCTATCGACCCCGGACCTCGCCGGGACCGCTCCCGTTCTCGCCGAGGCGCTCACACAGCTGCGCGCGGCGCGCGCCCTGGCCCGGCGGGGCGACGGCGGGGTACCGATGCTGCTCGAGGAGAAGATCGCGCTGGCAGAGGGAGCCCTCGCCGGCGCCGCCGGAGTCACGCTCGACGTGCTGGCCGAACGCGAGGTCACGGCGCCCGGGGAGTCCACGGAGATCACCGTGGACGTGTGGAACGCGGGGGGGCAGCCGATCCCGGTCGACGGAGTCTCGCTACAGAGCCCGGACGGCTGGGGCGTTGCGCAACCTGCCGCGGCGCGCACCGTCGCCGCGGGAGCGCTCGAAGAATTCAAGATCTCCGCGAGCGTCCCCGCCGCCGCGCCGGCGACGCTCCCCTACTTCCTCTACAAGCCGATGCGGGGAGACCTCTACGACTGGAGCGCGACGCCCGCTCCCGTGCGCGGCGAGCCCTTCCAGCCCGCGCCGCTCCACGCGCGCGTCGCCGTGCGCATCGCGGGCGTTCCGGTCGCCCTCGAGCGCGACGCAGCCTTGCGCTACCGCGACCAGGCGATCGGCGAGATCCGGCGGCCCGTCCGCGCCGCTCCGGCTCTCGACCTCGACGTCCAGCCGGACCTCGTCGTCTGGCCGCTCTCGCAGAAGGGGAAGCGGCTGGAAGTCACGCTGACTTCCAACGCGAAAGAGCCCCTGAAGGGAAAGCTCACGATCGCGCCTCCGCCCGGCTGGCCCGCGCCGCCGGCCCGGACCTTCTCACTCACCCGGCCCGGCGAGCGGCAATTCTTCGATGTCCCGATCGCGCCGCCCGACAAACTGGCAGCGGGCCGCGTCCCGCTGCGCGTTTCGGCGGTGCTCGAGGACGGCAGGACCATGGACCTCGGCATCCGCCTCATCGACTATGGCTACATCCCGCGCACGCCGATGCCGCGGCCGACCGGCGTCTCGATCGCCGCGGCAGACATCCGTTTGCCGCCGCTCCAGCGCGTCGGATACATCCGCGGCGCCGCCGACCGGGTCCCCGAGGCGCTCATCGCCATCGGCGTCCCGGTCGAGATCCTCACCGAGCGGGACCTCGACGCCGGCGACCTCTCGCGCTACGACGCGATCCTCGTGGGCAGCCGTGCCTACGAGACCGATCCGGCGCTGCCCCGCACGAACGGGCGCTTGCTCGACTACGCCCGCGCGGGCGGCCTCGTCATCGTGCAGTACCAGCAGTACGCGTTCCTCCAGGGAGGGTTCGCGCCCTACACGATGGAGATCACGCGCCCGCACGACCGCGTCACCGACGAAACGGCGAAGGTGACGGTCCTCGATCCGCAGAGCCCCATCTTCACGACCCCCAACGCCATCGGCCCCGCCGACTGGGACGGCTGGGTGCAGGAGCGGGGCCTGTACTTCGCGCACACCTGGGCCCCCGAGTACACGCCGCTACTCGCGATGGCCGATCCGGGCGGGCCGGAGCAGAAGGGCGGGCTCCTCGTCGCCCGCATCGGCAAGGGCCGCTACGTCTACACGGGCCTCGCGTTCTTTCGCCAGCTTCCCGCCGGCGTGCCCGGCGCGTACCGCCTCCTCGCGAACCTGCTCGCGTGGAAGTGATTCCCCACAAATCAAAGGGAGCCGCCATCGGCAAGCCGACGCCGAAGCCGTAGCGGGCCCGCGTGGCCTCACCAGATCGTCTTCAGCTCCCGGAGGCTCCGCAACCGCTCATCCTTGCTGACGACCGGCGCGCCCGCTACGAGCGCTGTTGCCGCGATCATGCGATCCGCCGGATCACCGGGGAACTCCGCCGCGAAACCCGCCGCGGCCACGGCCACCTCCGGCGTCAACGGCAAGAGTTCCACTCGCGGCAGTGCCAGGGCCTGGCGGACGAACACCAGCGCGCCCCGATCGAGTCGCAGCCGGCCCTTTGCCACGAGCATCGCCGTTTCCCAGCAGCTGATCGCACAGACGCCGAGCGCGTCGGCCCGCTCGATGACAGATCGGGCGCGAGAGGAGAGCCGCGGTGATTCGGCCGACCACCAGATCCAAGCGTGCGTATCGAGGACAATCACTTCTCGACGTCCCATTGGCCGTCGACCGGAGAGATCAGGTCCTCCTCCCAAATGACGCTGCCCCGAAGCCCCGGCGGAACCTCGGCCGGGAGGAGTCGGGCGACCGGCTTGCCGCGTTTGGTGACGACCAGTTCTTCTCCGGTCTCCGCCACGAGATCGAGAAGGGCCAGGCACCGCGCCTTGAACTCGCCTGCGGGAACCGTGTTGCGTTGTGTGACCATGGTCATATGATTATAGTCATTTCTTTGACCTGCTACCATCTCCGCCTCCATGCGAACACGCCCGACGCTCGCTCAAGTTGCTCTCCTTCTTATTGTTGTCGCGGCCGCCCTCCCGGCCTGCCGGCGCGACGCGCGGACGCCGCTGGTTCTCTACTCCCCGCACGGGAGGGACCTGCTCGGCCTCGTCGAGAAGGAGTTCGAGCGGGCGCACCCCGAGGTGGACGTGCGCTGGCTCGACATGGGCTCGCAGGAGGTCTACGACCGCCTGCGCTCGGAGAAGGCGAACCCGCAGGCCGACGTCTGGTACGGCGGCCCCGACACGATCTTCTCGCGAGGGGGGAGCGAGGGCCTGCTCGCGCCGTACCGCCCGGCGTGGGCGGACGCCGTCGTGCCCGCCAGCCGCCACGCGGACGACCTCTACTTCGGCCTGTATCGCACGCCGGCGATGCCCGTCTACAACTCGAAGCTGATCGCCGCCGCGGAGGCCCCGCGCGAATGGAACGACCTGCTCGACCCGAAATGGAAAGGGAAGATCCTGATCCGCGATCCGCTCGCCTCCGGCACGATGCGCGCAGTGTGGGGCTACATCCTTTCGAAATCCGTGCGCGAGACGGGATCGCCCGCGGCCGGTTTCGCGTGGCTCGCGCGCCTCGACGCTCAGACCAGGGATTACGTGTTCAACCCGATCCTCCTGTACGAAAAGATCGTGCGCGGCGAGGGGCTCATCACGATCTGGGACCTGCCCGACACGCTCCTCGAGCGCCAGCGCGGCTCGCCCCTGCAGTACGTGTTCCCGAAGAGCGGCACGCCCGTCATCGACGACGCGGTGGGGCTCGTCGCCGGCTGCCGCCACCCGGCGCTCGCGAAGCAGTTCATCGACTTCCTGGGCGAAAAGGAAATGCAGCGGCTCGCCGCGGAGAAGACCTTCCGCCTGCCCGCGCGCACCGACCTCGGCGACGCGCTGCCCGCGTGGGCGCGCGAAGTCGAACGCGAGATGGTCCCGGCCGAGATCGACTGGCCCCTCGTCGAGAAAAACGGCGCCGAGTGGATGGCCACCTGGGACCGGACGATCCGGGGCAAGGGGGCTTCCGCCGCACGATGAAGGGCCGGGCCCGCTCGCCCTGGTTTCGGTTTGAGATAACTTCCCGGGCAGGATGTCCGACTTCCTCCGCCTCGACTCGCTCGAAAAGCGCTTCGGCGAGCTTTCCGTCACGCGCCGGGTGACGATCGGCGCCGCGAAGGGCGAGATCGTGGCGCTCCTCGGCCCGTCCGGAAGCGGTAAGACGACGGTCCTGCGGCTCGTCGCCGGCTTCGAGACGCCCGACGCGGGACGCATCCTCGTCGGGGGCGAGGACGTCACCGCACTGCCCCCCGAACGCCGGCGCTTCGGCATGGTCTTCCAGCACTACGCGCTCTTTCCGCACATGACAGTCGGCGAAAACGTCGCCTTCGGTCTCGCGGCGGGCGGCGCTGCGCCCGGGGACGCGCGGGGACGCGTCACCGAGATGCTCGCGCTCACCGGCCTGGCCGGCTTCGAGGACCGTCGCGTGACCGCGATCTCCGGCGGCCAGCAGCAGCGTGTGGCTCTGGCCCGCGCGCTCGCTCCCAATCCGCACGTTCTGCTGCTCGACGAGCCCCTCTCGAACCTCGACCCGACCCTGCGGGAAAGGACGCGCCGGGAGCTCAAGCGCGCGATCCGCAAGGTCGGCATCACGACGCTTTTCGTCACGCACGAGCAGGAGGAAGCCTTCGAGCTCGGCGACCGCGTTGCGGTCCTGAACCAGGGGTGCGTCGAGCAGCTCGGGACGCCCGAGGAGCTCTTCGAGCGGCCCGCCACACGCTTCGTCGCCACGTTCGTCGGGCGCTCGAGCGTCCTGCCCGTCGTCTGGAAGGGCGGCGCGCGGATTCCGGGCGGACCGGTCTGGCCGGCCACAGCCGGCGGCGGCCTCGCGGAAGGCTCCGACGCGGACCTCGTCGTCCGGCCCGAGGGCCTGGCCTTCGCTTCGCAGCCGACCGCAGAAGCCCTCGAAGGGACCGTCGTCGAGCGGCGCTACGCGGGCCGGGCGGCCTACTTCCTCGTCGCGACCGCCGCCGCGGGCGAGCTCGAGGTGCTCGCCGCCCCCGACGCCGCGCGCGAGGGCGATCGTGTCCACGTCGTCCCGGCGCCCGACGGACCCGCGGCGCGCGTCTTCCCGAGGCAGCCGTGACCCGGCCGCGGGGAGGCCCAGCCGCCCCGCTGCTCACGCTGCTGCTCTTCTGGCTCGTGGGGTATCCGCTCGTGCTCACGCTCGCCGAAGCCCTCGGCGCGCCGCACTGGACGCTCTCGCACGTCGCCGAATTCGCGCGCCGCCCCGCCGAGTGGCAGGCGCTCTGGGCGAGCCTCTGGATCTCGCTCGCGACCGTGGTCCTCGCCGGCGCGATCGGCGTTCCGCTCGCGTTCCTCTTCGAGCGCAACGAGTTTCCCGGGCGGGGCCTCCTCGGCGCCCTCGTGGCGCTTCCCGTCGCGCTGCCACCGCTGATCGGCGTCCTCGCCTTTCTCTTTCTCTACGGCGAGAGTGGCTTCGTGTCGCGCGGCGTGCAGGCGCTGTTCGGCCTCGGAGAGGCACCGTGGCGGCTCTCCGGCCCGGGCGCGATCCTGTTCGTGCACGCCTACTCCATGTACGTGTACTTCTATCTCTTCACGCGCGCGGGGCTGGCGTGCGCGGAAGCCTCGCTCCTCGAGGCCGCGGCGAGCCTCGGCGCGTCCCGCTCGAAAGCGACGCTGCGCATCACGCTGCCGCTGCTCGCGCCCGCGCTCGCCGGGGCGGCGCTCTTGACCTTCATGACGTCGCTCGCCTCGTTCAGCGCGCCGTATGTCTTCGGCGGCAGCTTCCGGGTCATGACCACGCAGATCGTCGCGTCGAAGTTGAACGGCAACAGCGCGCTCGCCATGGTCGAGACCGTCGCGCTTGCGCTGATCGGATTCGCGGGACTGGGACTGCTGCGCAAGGCCGAGCGGCGCCGCGAGGTCGCGGGCGGGACGCGGGGCGTCGCGCCGCGGCGGCGGCAGCTCGCGCGGGGCAAGTGGGCCGCGACCGCCGCGGGCTGGGCGCTCGCGATCCTGCTGCTGCTTCCGCATGCGACACTCGTCCTCGTCTCGCTCGTGCCCCGCAACACCTGGACGACCGAGGCGCTGCCGCCCGTGCTCTCCCTCGGAAACTACCGCGCGCTCTTCTCCGAGGCCGAGCGCCTGCGCCCGATCGTGAACTCCCTGTGGATGGCGTCCGCCGCCACGGTGCTCGCGATCCTGCTCGGGTTCGCGGCGGCGTCCCTGGCCGTGCGCCGGCGCAGCCGCTGGAGCGGGCCGCTCGAGACCCTCATCGCGGCGCCCTGGGCTCTCCCTGGCACCGTCTTCGCGATCGCCCTCGCGGCGGCCTTCAGCGTGCACGCGCCGTGGGCGGGGCGCTTCGTGCTCGTCGGCACGCTCGCCATCCTGCCGCTCGGCTACCTCGTGCGCAGCCTTCCGCTGACCGGCCGCGCCGCCTTCGCGGGGCTGCGGCAGATGGACCCGGCGCTCGAGGAGGCCGCGGCGTCGCTCGGCGCCTCCCGCGCGCGCCGCGTCCGGCGGATCGTCCTGCCGCAGATCCGGCCCGCGCTTGCCGCGGGCGCGAGCCTTGCTTTTATGGCCGCGCTCGGGGACTTCGTCGTCTCGATCGTGCTCTACACGTACGACACGCGCCCCATCTCGATCGAGATCCTCTCCTCGCTGCGAATCCAGGAGATCGGCGCGGCCGCTGCGTACGGCGTGCTCCTGACCGCTCTCTCGGCGGGAGCTTTTCTGATCTGGGGAAGAAGAACGGAAGCCTGAGGGGTCGAGGGTCGAGGGGGTCCTACGGCCGCTCGACGACGCGCGGCTCGCGTCCCCCCGGCGTCGGGACGACGGAGATCGGGAGATACCCGAAAGCGAGCGTTCGGACCGCGGGCGTCGCGCCGGTGTTCACCACGGTCACGTCGACGAGGCCCGCCGGGTGCGCGGGACTGATGGCCACGAGCGCCGTCGAGCCCTGGACGTCGACCGCGGCGGGGAAGGCGCCGAAGAAGACCCGGGTCTGGCTCGTGAAGTTGGTGCCCGTGATCGCGACCGATTCCCCGCCGCGCGTGAAGCCGGAGGGCGGGTCGATGGTGTCGATCGTCGGAGACAGTGCGGTCGGCGGAGCGATGAGGTACAGCGCGCCGGTCGACGTTCCGACGTAGAGCTCTCCGGAGGCGTCCTCTCCGAAGGTGGTCAGCTGCGGCAGGTCGATCGGCAGCAGGACGGGCGACCAGGTCCCGGACTGCTGCGCCGCGGCCCAGATCTGACCCGAGCAGAAGTCGCCGTACACATACGTCGCGTAGAGATCGGGGATCGCGGCGCCCCGGTACACGTAGCCGCCGGTCACCGAGCAGTTCCCGTTGTTGTGGCTGTACTCGAGGATCGGCAGCGTGTACGACGGATCGCCGCACGGTGCGGCCGGGCTCGTGCAGCCGGCGTCGCCCCCGGTGCCGCAGAGCGTCCCCTCCATGATTTTCCAGCCGTAGTTCTGGCCGCCGCGGCTCGTCAGGGGCTGGTAATCGATCTCCTCGCGGGCGCCCTGCCCGACGTCGCCGATGAAGAGGTTGCCCGTCAGCCGGTCGAAGGAAAACCGCCACGGGTTGCGCAGGCCGTAGGCCCACGCCTCCGCGGGGCCGGTGGTCGAAACGTACGGGTTCTCGGCGGGGATGCCATAGTACGGCGAACGGTCCACGTTCTGGTTCACGTCGATCCGCAGCATCTTGCCGAGCAGCGAGTCGCTCGACTGCGCATGGCACTGCGGGTCGTTGGCGCTGCCGCCGTCGCCCATGCCGATGTAGAGATAGGCGTCGGGCCCGAACTGCAGCTGGCCGCCGTTGTGGTTCGCGTACGGCTGGTCGATCGTCAAGAGGATCGCCGCGCTGAAAGGGTCCGCGGCGTTGCGGTCGCCCGCCGAAACGCGGTACCGCGCCACGACGGTCTGCCCCGTGAGGTTCGTGTAGTTCACGAAGAAGAGGCCGTTGGTCGCATAGGAGGGGTGAAAGGCCGTCGAGAGCAGCCCCCGCTCACCGCAGCAGATGATGAGCGGCGAGATGTCGAGAAACGGCGCGGGCAAGACCTGGGTGCCGTCCCAGATGACGACGAGCCCCCGCTGGAGCGTGACGAAAACCCTCCCGTCGCCGGCGTTCGTGATCGCGGTGATCCCGGTCAGGCCCGAGGCCAGCGGCAGCAGCCGGACGGTGGGCGCCACCGCTGCGGTCTCTTTGCGGGAAACCGTGGACGCGGCGCCGTGCCCCGTGCGCGACACGAGCACCGCGCCCGCCGCGGCCATGGCGACTAGAAACCGGACGGCCCATTTCACGAACCTTCATTTTACGACATCCGCGGCCGGTTCCGGGGCCCGAGGGTTTCCCGGACCTCAGGAAAGAACGGCGTAGGCGCGGGCCGGAAAACTGCCGAGGCCGAGGAAGGGTGCGGGCACGCAGTGAAAGCGAAAGCCCGCGGCGGGCAACGCGGCGAGGTTGCAGAGGTGCTCGACGATGGGGATTCCGGCTGAAAGCAGAAGCGTGTGCGCGGGGCGCACGCCATCGCCCGTGTCGTCGATGTTCAGGGAATCGATCCCGACGAGCGCCGGACCCGCTCCCGCCAGAAACTCCGCGGCCGCGCGCGTCAGATACGGGTGCCCTTCCGCGTAGCGCGGCGTGCGCCAGTGCGCGTCCCAGCCCGTCCGCACGAGGACCGCCTTACCCACGAGGTCGCGCCCCGAAAAGAGCTCCGCGTCCACGCCCCGTCCCCGTCCCGACGCGTCCACGACCAGGCCATCGAGGTCGGCGAGGCGCTCGAGCGGCAGGCCGCCGACATCCTTGCCGTGCGCGAACCGGTGGAACGGAGCATCGACGTAGGTCCCGGTGTTCGCGACCATCCTCACGCGCGCAATATGGAAGGTCGTTCCTTCCGCGTAGTGCCCGCGCGACGCCTCGCGGCCCATGAAGTCGGAGACCACCGGCCCCGGCAGACCGGGGTACGTGATCATCCCGTGCTCGATCGGGTGGGACAGGTCGATCAGCCGCGGCATCCGCGAAAGGCTATCAAAAGAGTTGGGAGGAGTCGGGGGCAGTCGGTTGGGAAGGTGCCTCCTCCCGACTCCTCCTAACTCCTCCCGACTTTTTCCTATCGCTCCACAGGCGCTTCAAGATCTGTACCTGCCCCGTGTGGTACACGTCATGCGAGGCCACGCCGTAGACCAGCGTGTCCGTCCTGTACTTGCTGCCCGGCACCTTCTTGCCGAGAGTCGCGGCGGGGAGCCGTTCCACCGCCTGGCGCAACCGCCGGTGCTGCAGGTCGAGGAGCGCGAGATCAGCCTTCCAGGCTCGCTCGGTCGGCGACGAGGGCCGCGCGAACCAGTTGCTCCCCTTCTCCGGAAACGCCCCGCGCTTCTCGCCGGTGAGCAGCCGCGCGACCGCGTACTTCCAGTAGGCGGCGTGGAGCGCGAGCTCCCAGACGTTGTGGCGGCCGGGCGCCGGACGCCAGGCGGCCGCTTGCGCCGTCACGCCGCGCAGCGATCCGCGCAGGTTCGGTCCCTGCCAGGCCTTCTTCTCGTAGGACTCGTCGAGCAACCGGAGAAGCAACGCGACCTCGTTCACCGACGACCTCCTTCGGCCCGCACCAGGGCCGCGTCTTCCTCGGCGGGCTCGACCGTGCGGCGGGCACTGTGGCGAATGATGAGCGCCACGGCCGCCACGATCACCACGGCCGCGATCAGCGTTCGCGCCGTCACGGACTCGCCCGCGAGGAGCCACCCGAGCAACACCGCCACGAGGGGATTGACGTACGCGTACGTCGAGACGCGCGCCGGGGTCGTCGCGCCGAGCAAAAAGATGTACGCGGAGAACCCGAGCAGCGACCCGGCCACGATCAGGTAGCCGAGCGCCAGGATCGACCGCGCAGACACCGCGGCCAGGGAAAAGCCGTGTCCCTCGCGCGTGAGAGCGGCGACGACGAGCAGGATCACCCCGCCCGCGATCATCTCCATCGCCGTCGCGAGCAGCGTCGAGGACGGCAGCGCCGCCCGCTTCGAGTACAGCGATCCGACGGCCCAGAGAAGCGCGGCCGTCAGCAGCGCCGCCGCGCCCCACGGGTCCACGTGCTCCCCGCCGGCAAACTGCCCCGGCGCGACGAGAAACGCTATTCCGGCAATCCCCATCGCGAGCCCCGCGAGCACGACGCCGTGCGGCCGCTCCCGGCGCTGGAGCCCGTCGAGCAGCGTCATCCAGATCGGCACCGAAGCGACGATGAGCGCGGCGAGCCCCGAGGGCACCTTCTGCTCCGCCCAGGTCACCAGGCCGTTGCCGCCGAGCAGGAGAAGGCCGCCGACCACCGCCGCCGCGCGCCAGTGCCGTAGCGTCGGCCACGGCGCGCCCCTCATTCGCAGCCATCCGAAGA
Organism: Thermoanaerobaculia bacterium; assembly: GCA_041483715.1. Taxonomy (GTDB): domain Bacteria; phylum Acidobacteriota; class Thermoanaerobaculia; order UBA5066; family Gp7-AA6; genus DAHUXD01. The sequence goes on along the minus strand of JBGPGG010000012.1, from coordinate 6,186 downwards.
GCAGCGCCCCCGCGGTCAGGTGGCGAACACCCGCGAGAAGAAACGGCGGGATGGTCTCGACACCGAACCGGATGGCGAGGTACGTGGATCCCCATAGGACGTAGACCGCCGCGAACGCCAGCACGATCTCGGCTCGCGACGGGGCGCGGCGCGGGGAACGAAGCTCAGGCATGGAGCGTCTCCGCGGGCCTTTCGCATCCGAGGTCCGCCTCTTCCGGCCCGACGATCTCCTCGTCTTCTCCCCCGAAGCGGATCACGACCGCGACCGCTCCCACGATGACGACCGAGGCCAGGAAGACGCGCGGCGTGAGGGCTTCGCCCGCCAGCGCCCAGCCCAGAAACACGGCCACGATCGGGTTCACGTAGGCGTACGTCGACACGCGCGAAGCCGTCGTCACGCGGAGCAGCCACAGGTACGCCGAGAAGCCGACGATCGACCCGAACACGAAGAGGTAGACCGTCGCGAGGACGGACTTCGCGCTCACGGCCGCCGGATCGAACCGGCCGAGCTCGCCCGCGCCAACGCCGACGAGCGCGAGCAGCGCGCCGCCGAAGAGCAGCGTCACGGCCGTCGCCATGACGGGCGAGGCCGGCAGGCGCGAGCCGCGGGAGAAGAGCGATCCGCCCGCCCAGCAGAAGGTCCCGACGACGAGCACCGCCATCGCCGCGAGGTCGAAACGTCCGCTGCCGAGGACCATCCCGGGCCCCGCCAGGATCGCGAGCCCGGCGGAGCCGAGCGCGATACCGGCCAGAACGGCTCCCCGGGGCATACGGCGGCGTCGCATCGCTTCTATCAACACGAAGGACATCGGTTCGGTTGCAACCACGAGCGCCGCGACCCCCGACGGGATCGAGTGCTCGGCCCAGACGAGCCCGCCGCTGCCGCAGACGAAGAGCAGGAAGCCGGTCACGGCCGCTCCGCCCCACTCCCGCCGCGAGGGACGCGGCGCCCCGGAGAGCAGCGCCCACGCGAACATCACGACGCCGGCCAGAAAGTAGCGCACGCCCTGGGTGAAGAACGGCGGCAGCGTCTCGATCGAGAAGCGGATGCCGAGGTACGTCGAGCCCCACAGGACGTAGACCGCCGCGAAGGCGGCGACGAGCCTGCCGAGGGAGGCAGACGCCGGGCGCGGGTCAGACACGGACCGACTCCGACGCTGGGGCCGGCGCCGCGATCGGCAGGTGTGAGCCTTCCTTGACCGTGCCGAGGACGATCGTCGTCCGCGTCGACGTGATCGTCTCGATTCGCCCGATGCGGTCGCGGAGCAACCGTCCGAGCGACTCCGTGTCCTTCGCCCGAACCTTGGCGAGGAAGCCGTCCTCGCCCGCCACGTGATGGACTTCGAGCACCTCGGGGATCTCTGCGACACGGCGCGCAGACTGCTCCGCCCCCGGACCATCGCTGTCCCGGACGAAGACGAACGCGAGCAACGGGAGCTCGACGGCGGCGGGGTTGATCCGCGCGCTGTACCCCTCGATGACTCCGCGTTCCTCGAGCTTGCGAATCCGCTCGAACACGGCGGACGGCGCCAGATCCACCTGGCGGGCGATCTCGGCGTTCGACACTCGAGCGTTCGACTGTAGTATCTTCAGTATCTCAAGATCAATTCGGTCGATCATTCGGAAATATTACAAAAACTACGATGATTCAACAAGTAAAGGCTAAAACCAGGCCGGACAGTAATTTGGCCGCAACAAACGTTCTCTGCCCTGCGTCTTAAGGGAGATCGAACCGCTTCACGCAGGAAGGAAACCGATGAAAGCACCCAAAGCCCTGTTCGGAATCACGATCGCTCTCGCACTCGCTTCGGGCGAGCAAGCGGTGGAAGGGCAAGCCGCGGGCCTGTCCGACGCGCGATTGCGCGCGATGGAAACTGCGATCCGCGCCGGCGAGTTCAAGAAGATCACGAGCGTTCTCGTCGCGAAAAACGGGACCCCCGTCTTCGAGGCCTATTTCAACGGCGCCGATGCCGCCACGCTCCACAACACCCGCTCGGCCACCAAGACGGTGGCCGGGATGCTCGTCGGCATCGCGATCGACAAGGGCCTCCTCGCGGGCGTCCAGGCCCCGATCCTCCCCTTCTTCCCCGACCGCCAGCCGCTGCAGAACCCGGACCCGCGCAAGGCGAAGATTACCGTCGAGGACTTCCTGACGATGAGCTCGCTGCTCGAGTGCGACGACTCGAACGAGTACTCGCGCGGCAACGAGGAGCGGATGTACCTGATCGAGGACTGGGTGAAGTTCACGCTCGATCTTCCGATCAAGGGCTTCCCGCCCTGGGCGAAGAAGCCGGCGGACTCGCCGTACGGCCGCAGTTTCAGCTACTGCACGGCTGGAGTCTCGACGCTCGGCGCCGTGCTCGAGCGCGCGACGAGGAAGCCCGTGCCCGACTTTGCTAAGGAGAACCTCTTCGCTCCGCTCGGGATCGAGAAGGCCGAGTGGCAATTCTCGCCGCTCGGCACCGCGCAGACGGGCGGCGGCCTCGGGCTCTCGACCCGCGACCTCGCGAAGCTCGGGCAGCTCTACCTGGACGGCGGCGCCTCGAAGGGCCGGCGCGTCGTCCCGGAGCGCTGGGTCGCCGAATCGGTCCGGCCGCACGCGCGCATCGACGACGACTGGGACTACGGGTACCTGTGGTGGTTGCGCACCTACAAGTCCGGGGAGCGGTCGTTCCCGTCGCACTCCATGAGCGGCAACGGCGGCAACCGCGTGGCCGTCTTCCCGAAGCAGGGCCTCGTCGTCGTCGTCACGACGACGAATTTCAACGAACGCGGCGCGCACGGGATCACCGACAAGCTCCTGACCGACCACATCCTCGCTTCGGTCGAGCCCGTCAACGGGCCATAGCCAGGACGAGGCCCGCAACGCAGAGCAGCAGGCCGAAGACGTTCAGGCCCGACAGCCGCTCGCCGAAAAAGGCGAGACCGACCGGTACGAGGAGCGCGGCCACGGCCGCGTTCGAGACGGCGGCCCCGACGCTCACCCTCCAGCCCGCCCTGTAGGCGAGCAGGAAGCCGAGCTCCACGCCGACGATCGTCAGGCCCAGCGCCGCGCTCGCCCAGTTGAGCTGCCGGAACCCCCGGGACAGCGGCGCGCGGACCGGGAAGAGCGGGAGCAGGGCAAGCGTGCCCGCGATCGCGACTCCGTAGCTGACCAGAAGCGACAGCAGCGGCGGTGCCGCGGCCGGGATCGACTTCTGCGCCACGTGGTAGAGGACCGTCGAGAGCACCACGACCGCGATGGGCAAGAGCATGCGTTCCTCCCCGTTGCCTCGAAACACGTGAAACCGCGCGGCGGTTGCCCCGCGGCAAAGCTACACCGCGAAGTAGCGCGCCTGCGGATGATGCAGGACGAGCGCCGATACCGAGGCCTCGGGATCCATCATGAATCCCTCCGTCAGCTCGACGCCGATCTTGCGCCCGTCGAGGAGACGAAAGAGCGTCGCCTGATCGCCGAGGTCCGGGCAGGCGGGATACCCGAAGCTGTAGCGCTTGCCGCGGTAACGCGCCTGGAAGCGGTCGCGCATGGTCGTCTCCGGCAGATCGGGGAAGCCCCACTGTTCCCGCAGCCGCCGGTGCAGCCACTCGGCCGCGGCCTCGGCGGTCTCGACGGCCACGGCCTGGAGCGCGTGGCAGAGCAGGTACTCGCCCGCGGACTTCAATTCCTCGGCGCGGGAACGCACGCCCTCGCCGGCCGTCGTAATGAAGAGCGCGGCCGAATCCGACGCCGTCGCGCCGGAGCCCGGGTGCACGAAGTCGGAGAGGCACAGCCTTTCTCCGGCGACCTGGCGCGGGAACGTAAAGCATGCCTCCCCGCCGCCCTGCAGGGCGAGGTGGAGCGTGTTGCCGTCGGAATGCGCGGGAAAGTAACGATACATCGCGCGCGCCGAAATCCAGCCCGAGGCCTGCACCTTCGCGATCAGCCGCTCGAGCTCGGCGAGCTTCGGGTCGTCCTGCTCTTTGAGCTTCCAGTAGCTGCCCCGCAGGCCGAGGTGCTTGGCGTAGAGCATGTGCGGGTTCAAGTATTGCCAGACCTCGGCGAGGTCGAGCGCGTCGAGCACGTGCTCCTGCAGGTCCGGCGCGGGGAGCGGATCGGCAACGGCGACCTCCGTGCTGCGCACCGCCGGAGCGGCGAGCGGGGCCTCGTCCTCGGAGCGCGTCGCGCCGGCGATCGCCGCGCGGCGCTTGTCCGCTTCCGCCAGCAGCGCGGTGCGCGCCGGCTCGCCCGAAAGGATGCGGTCCGCGAGCGCCAGCCCGCGCATCGCGTCCTCGGCGTAGGTGACGAGCCCGCCGTACGCCGGCGCGATGCGAAGGTCCGTGAACTTCTGCGAAAGCGCCGCGCCGCCGACGAGCATCGGCGCCGTCACGCCCGCGGCCTTCAGGTCCTGCGCCGTCGTCACCATCTGCTGCGCGCTCTTGACGAGGAGGCCCGACAGACCGATCAGGTCCGGCCGGTGCTGCGCGTAGGCCTCGACGAGCTTCTCCGGCGGGACCTTGATGCCGAGGTTGACGACCTCGTAGCCGTTGTTCGACAGGATGATCTCGACGAGGTTCTTCCCGATGTCGTGGACATCGCCCTTGACCGTCGCGAGGATCACCTTTCCCTTGCGCGACTCGGTCGTCTTCTCCATGAACTTCTCGAGGTGGGTGACGGCCGCCTTCATCGCCTCGGCCGACTGCAGCACCTCGGCGACGATGAGCTCGTTGGCGTTGAAGAGGCGGCCGACCTCGCGCATGCCGTCCATGAGGGGGCCGTTGATGACATCGAGCGGCGCCATCCCGCCGAGGCGCACGACCTCGAGGTCCTCGACCAGCCCTTCCTTCGAGCCCTCGAGGATGTATCGGGGCAGCCTCTCGATCGGCGTGCCGGCGCGCACCTTCGGCGCCTTCGGCGCGGCACCCTTCGCCTTGAAAAAGTTCGCAAAGGCCGCGACGGGGTCCTCGCCGCGGTTGTACAGGAGGTCCTCGGCCAGCCGCTTCTCCTCGTCCGGGATCGACGGGTACCGGACGATCTTCTCGGAGTTCACGATCGCCAGATCCAGGCCGGCCCGGGTCGCGTGGTACAGGAACACGGAGTTCAGGACTTCGCGCCCCGCTTCCGGCAGGCCGAACGAGACGTTCGAGATCCCGAGGATCGTCTTCGACTCCGGGAAGGCGGCCTTGATGAGGCGGATCCCCTCGATCGTCTCCTCCGCGCTGCCGACGTATTTCGCATCGCCCGTGCCGCACGGGAAGACGAGCGGGTCGAAGAGGATGTCCTCGGCCGGAAACTCGTACTTCTCGGTCAGGAGCGTGTAGCTTCTGCGCGCGACCTCGAGCTTGCGATCGCGCGTGACGGCCATGCCGTTCTCCGGGTCCTCGTCGATCGTCCCGACGACGAGGGCCGCGCCGTAGCGCTGCGCCAGCGGCACGACCGTCTGGAACCGTTCCTCCCCGTCCTCGAGGTTGATCGAGTTGAGAATCGACTTACCCTGGCTCCACTTGAGGCCCAGCTCCAGCACCTTCGCATCCGTCGAGTCGAGCATCAGCGGGGCCTTGACCATGCGGATGGCCCGCTCGAGAAACGCGTTGACGTCGGCGACCTCGTCCCGGTCCGGGTCCTGCAGGCAGACGTCGATGACCTGCGCGCCGTTCTTCACCTGCGCGCGCGCGATTTCCGCGGCCGCCTCGAACTGGCCCTCGGCCACGAGCCGCTTGAACTTGCGGCTGCCGAGCACGTTGGTACGCTCGCCGACGAGGACGGGACGGTTGTCCACGTCCACCTCGAGCAGGTCGATCCCGGAAACAAGCGTCTTGTTGTGGATCGGGACGCGGCGCGGCTTCTTTCCGGCGGCCGCCGCGGCGAGCGCCCGGATGTGCGTGGGCGTCGTGCCGCAGCATCCGCCGACGATGTTGACCCAGCCTTCCTTCATGAAGCGCTCGAGCTCCAACGAGAGCGACTCGGGCGTCTCGGAGTACTTCCCGTCCGCGTCGGGCAGACCCGCGTTCGGGTAGCAGGACGTCAGCGTCTTCGCGAGGGCTGAAAGGCTGCGGATATGGTCCGTCATGAACTCGGGGCCGGTCGCGCAGTTGATGCCGATCGAGAGCAGCGGCGCGTGCATGACCGACGCGCACAGCGCCTCGACGTCCTGCCCGGCCAGCATCGTCCCCATCGGCTCGATCGTCACGGAAACCATGACGGGCGCG